>URQD01000034.1:0-19191 GCA_900549905.1 uncultured Collinsella sp.
GGCTGACAATTTCGACTGTAATGGACGTTCTTGTTTGACTAGTCGTTTAAGAACGTCCCCAATGGCTACACTCAAAAACGGCGCCCGTCGGCGATGTTGCCGGCGGGCGCCGTTGTCTTGAAGACGAAATGATCCGTTTTCCTCCGTCTCCAAGGGATCATTACAGTGAGTCGATAAAGCGCTGTTGGGCGGCGCGGCCGGCTTCGTCCCACTTAAAGACGCCGGCGTTGTCGAGCACGTGGCCAAACACCACGCCGACCTCCTCGTGCAGGATGTCGATGGCGTTGTCCGCCGTAAGCTCGTCGGCGCGGCGGGCATAGACGTCCTCGGCCCACGCGGCATGGCTGCGGCAAAGGTTGTCGCCCTCGAGCGCTGCGGCAAGGTCGTAGCTGGTATCGGCTTTGGCTGCCAGCAGGTGCTCGCGGACAGCGCCGAGCTCGGGAACCAGGCGCGGCGGAAGAATAGCCAGGCCCATAACCTCGATCAGGCCGATGTTCTCCTTCTTAATGTGGTGATACTCGGCATGCGGGTGGAAAACGCCCAGCGGATGCTCGTCGGTCGTGATATTGCAGCGAAGCGCCAGGTAGGCCTCGTAAATCTCGCCGCCGGCGTTGCCGCGGGAGTCGACGCGGCGGATGACGGGCGTCACGGTGTTGTGCGCTACGCCGTCGGCCGTGTGCGCGATGACGCCAGCCGACTCATCGGTCCACTCGCGCCATGCCAGGACAATCTTCTCGGCGGCATCGAGCAGCGCGCCGCGGTCATGCGAGCGCAGGCGCAGCACCGAGAGCGGCCACTGCAGCACAGTGCCGGTGACCTGGTCAAAACCGGGCATGCTAAACTGCGAGACCTCGGCGGCATGCATCATGGGGAACTCGTGCGCGCCGCCCTGGAAGTGGTCGTGCGACAGAATCGAGCCGCCCACGATAGGCAGGTCGGCGTTGGAGCCGATGAAGTAATGCGGGAACAGGTCCACAAAGTCGAGCAGGCAGGTCAGGCCCTTGCGGTCGACGTGCATCGGACGATGCTCGGAGCCCATGGCAATGCAATGCTCGTTAAAGTACGCGTACGGGCTGTACTGGAAACCCCAGCGCTCGCCGTTGAGCTGGATGGGGATAATGCGCAGGTTCTGGCGAGCGGGGTGAGCGCCGCCGTCGGCTGCGGCGGAGCGTCCGGGATAACCCTCGTTTTCGATGCAGAGCTGGCAGGCGGGATACTTCTCGCCCGTGTTCTTTGCGGCACCAGCCGCGGCGATATCGCGCGGGTCCTTCTCAGGCTTGGAGAGGTTGATGGTGATCTCAAGATCGCCCCAGTTGGTGGGGGTGCTCCATTTGATGTTGCGCGCGATGGCGGCGCGGCGCACGTAGCCGGCGTCGCAGCACAGGCCGTAGAACCAGTCGGTTGCGGCGCGGGGCTCGTTGACGCCCATACGTCCGTTGAACTCCTCGTTTACAACCGAAGGCCTCGGCATGAGCGCGCCCATGATGCGCATGGCGATGCGGTCGCGCCCCGATGCCGTGTCCTCGGCAGCACCGTTGGCAACGGCGGCCTCGGCAAGCGCGGCAAGCGTGCCCTCCAGGTCAAAGTTGGGGAGTGTATCGGGGTGCAAGAGCGAAATCTTCTCGGTCTTGAGTGCCCAAGCCATGTCGAGTGCGGGGCCCGTGGCGCCGATGCACTCCAAAATGGTGTTGTATGCCCAGATGCGATCGTCCTGGCCGATCATCGATCGGTGGATAGCGTACTCGATCAGGCTCTGCGCGGCCTCGCGCACGTCAGTCATTACAGCCATGCCGCGTAAGCCCCCTTGTCAGAGATAGCGTAGTGGCGGGCAGAGCCCTCGCCCAGCCAGCCGTTCATCTTGGCAATGAAGTTGTCGACCAGGTCGAGCGGCACGAAGGCCTGGATGGTGCCGCCAAAGCCGCCACCGTGAATGCGAACGGCGCCACGACCGTCGAGCACATGCTCGGCCAGCGCTAGGGCATACATGGAAGGCTGCTCAGATCCCAGCTTGGCAACAACATTCTGCAGGTACATGGCGGAGCTGGCGCCGGACTCGCGCGTCAGGACCAGGAACTGGTCGATGTCGCCGGCGTTGAGCGCTGCCCAGCGCTTGTCGACCAGGCCGTTCTCGTACCAGTAGTGAACGGCGCGCAGGCAGGCGCGGTCGCCCAGCTTGGCGCGCAGCTCGGGGAGTTTAGCGTCAAAGTCGGCAACGTCGACCTCGCACAGGCGTGCCTTGCCAAACTCGGCGGCGACGTCCTGCATCTCGCGCGGAACGGCGGCGTAGTCGTCGGTAGCTGCCACATGGTCGGCGCCAACCTTAACGAGCACAAGCGCATAACCGTGATCCTCAAAGTTGAGCTCGAGCTTTTGGGTCTTAGGCTGGGCCTGGTCCTCAAAGTCCATGTAGGCAAGGCCGCCCAGGCACACAGCGGCCTGGTCCATCAGACCGCAGGGCTTGCCGTAGTAGTTGTTCTCGGTGCGCTGACTCATCTGGGCGAGCGTGACGGGCTCAATGGCGGGCGCGCCCCAGAGTGCCTCCATGGCACGACCGTACGCGGCCTCGACGGCGGCAGAGCTGGAAAGGCCGCCACCCGAGGGGACGGAGCAGGTGAAGGCGAAGTCGAAGCCCTGGGGCTCAACACCAAGCGCTGCGACCTCGTGGGCCATACCGCGTACGAGGCTTGCGGACGTGCCCTTCTCGGACTCCTGAACATTCAGCGTGTCGAGGGTAATCTCAAACGTGGGGTAGCCCTCGTCGGCGACGCGGACCTTGTTGGAATCGGTTGCCACGGCGATGCCGTCGACGGCGACATCGAGCGAGCCGGCGATAACGTGGCCGCCCTCGTGATCGGTGTGGTTGCCGCTGATCTCGGAACGGCCGGGCGCGTGCACATAGAGCACCTGGCGATCACCGATGGGGCCAAACTCCTCCTCAAACAGCTTGGTGAGCGTGGCGAGTGTCTTTTCGTCGGGGGTGGTCATGAGGGTCCTTTCCTTGGCGCATACTGACGAGTTTTCCGTCGTAGTGAGTACGTTAACAATCTGAAGCGGCATAAACTCAGCATCTACGATGCCGCACGTTACGGGCTATGTTAACGTACTCATAACACAACACTTATCACTTTTTGAGAATCTGGTAATCGGTAGAAATTCAGCCGTGAACGGTACTGCCGTATGGACTTATAAAGCAGAAGAGATGCAGATAGAAAAAGTAGAGTACGTTAACATGCGTCCGACGATAGCGGGCCTCGGCGCGGGATGTATTTCTGCCCGGGCCGGCATTCACGCTATTCAGATCTCTCAAGGGTGAAGGTGATCCTGTGGCAAGGCGCCCGTCCAACGATACCAGTTCGCGTCCGGTCTCCATGGCCGACGTCGCCCGCGCTGCTGGCGTTTCGCAGCAGACGGTTTCGCGCGTCGCCAACGGCTTGCCCAACGTTAACGAACAGACGCGCCAGCGCGTGCAGGCCGCTATGCAAGAGCTTGGCTTTCGTCCGAGTTATGCCGGTCGCTCGCTGCGCGACGGCCGTTACCATTCGGTCGGCCTGTGCGTCAACGATGTCACCAAGTTTGGCAACCTTACGATGATCGACGGCATTGCCAGCGCGGCCCGCGAGCGCGGCTGCGCCATCACGCTGGTCGAGATGTCCAAGACCGAGGAGTTTTCGCTTGCCGAGGCCACGCGTCGTATGGCCGCGCTGCCCGTGGACGGTATCATCATCGGCATGAGTCGCATGGCGCCCGATTTTGAGACGTTCGATCCGTTGCCGGGCATTGGAACGGTCATCGTTACCATGTACGCGCATCCGCGCGTGACCACGGTCGATTCCGACCATTACGGCTGCTCGCTATTGCTTATGGATCATCTGTTTGAGCTGGGGCACGAGCAGATTCGCTATATTGGCGGCCCGTCGTTCTCGGTCGACGAGCAATTTCGTCGCGCCGGTTGGCAGGATGCGCTCGAGCGTAAGCACATTAAGCCGCAGGCGCCACTCGAGGGCGACTGGTCTGCCAACAGCGGCTACGAGGCCGCTCGGTACCTGGCTGAGCACGACCGCACCATGACGGCGATTTATGCGGCAAACGACCAAATGGCAAACGGCGCCATCGCCGCGTTGCGCGATAGTGGCTTGCGCGTGCCCGAGGACGTGAGCGTGGTGGGCGTCGATGACTCGCTCGACGACTTTGTCGCGCATAACGAGCTCACGACCGTTCGTTTCGATCTGCATCAGCGTGGACGCGAGGTGTTCGAGCATGCGGTTCCCGAGGCGGGTACGGTGGGCAAAACCGTTGCCATTCGTATTCCCGGCCAGCTCATCATTCGACATAGCACGGCGATACCGCGCTCATAGTTTGTGCTGGTAAACGGCGATTTATCGCATTTCAATAACAATCGGTAAGGATGCCGGCAGATAGCTGTTGGGATGCAGCCGAGTGCTATGATAGACGGGCTCTTTTGTCTATCTAGGAGGCTTTGCCTGATGGAGATCACCAAGGATATCCGCTACGTTGGCGTCGACGATCACGACATTGACCTGTTCGAGGGCCAGTACGATGTGTCCGAAAACGGTATGGCATACAACAGCTACGTTATCTTGGGCGAAAAGATCGCTGTCGCCGATTCGGTCGACGGCGGTTTTGTCGACGAGTGGCTCGGTAACATCGAAGCCGTGCTCGACGGCCGCACGCCCGATTACCTGGTCGTTCACCATATGGAGCCCGATCACTCCGCTGGCATCGCTGCCTTTATGGAGCGCTATCCCCAGGCGCAGATTGTGGCCAGCATGGGCGCCTTCCGCATGATGATCAACTACTTTGGCACCGATTATCCCGAGCGCAAGATGGTCGTCAAAGAGGGCGACGTGCTCGACCTGAGTGGCCACAGCCTAACGTTTGTCGGCGCCCCCAACGTGCACTGGCCCGAGGTGCTCTTCTCCTATGAGGCCACCGACAAGGTGCTCTTTAGTGCCGACGGCTTTGGCAAGTTTGGCGCCAACGACATCGAGGATCCCGAGGGTTGGGCCTGCGAGGCTCGTCGTTACTACTTTGGCATCGTCGGTAAGTTCGGCAAGTTCGTGCAGGCCGTGCTCAAGAAGGCCGCCGATCTGGACATCCAGGTTATCTGTCCGCTCCATGGCCCCGTGCTGACCGAGAACCTGGGCTACTACCTCGACACCTACAACACCTGGTCGAGCTATCAGCCCGAGGACGAGGGAATCACCATTGCCTACGCGAGCGTGTATGGCCATCTGAAGGCTGCCGTTGAGGAGCTTGCATCTGCGCTCGAGGCCCGCGGCCAGAAGGTTTCCGTCTTTGACCTGGCTCGCGACGACATGGCCGAGGCCGTTGAGGATGCGTTCCGCTATGACCGTCTGGTACTCGCTTCCATTACCTATCAGGGCGAGATCTTCCCGTTCATGAGCACCTTTATCCACACGCTTGCCGAGCATGCCTACCAGAACCGTACCGTGGCGCTTGTCGAGGCCGGTTCCTGGGCGCCTGCAGCTGCCAAGGTTATGACCAAGGAGCTCGAGGGCATGAAGGACATCACCCTGACGCAGAACAAGGTGACTGTCCTGGGTTCGCTCAACGACGCCTCGCGCGCCCAGATTGAGGCCCTCGCTGACGAGCTCTCCAAGTAGCGATACGTTCACTTTTAACGCTCAAACCACCACAAAGGGGACAGGCACCTTTGTGGTGGTTTTTGTTTAAGCGCCGGCGATGATGAGGGCTGGACGAGCGTCGTTGGCTAACTCGGCGATCGAGGTGGCGACGGCATGGTCGGGGTCACGGTCCATCACGATGGTGCCGACATCGGTCAGTTTGGCAAAGCGGTACATGCCGCGTCCGTTGACCTTGCTGGCGTCCATGAGGGCAACGCCTTGACGGGCGGCGGAGATCATGGCTGTTTTGGTCTCGGCCATCTGCGGAAAGTCGGTCGTAAAGCCGCAGCCGGGAACAAAAGCGCCGGGGCACATGACGGCAAGGTCGGCATGGACCATTTGGAGCGCCTGCATGGTGAGCGGTCCGTACAGATAGCGATGACCTTTGCGCAGTGCCCCGCCCAGCATGACGACATCGACCGAGGGCATGCTCTCGTCGATATAATCGGCGATGGTGATGTCGGCCGTGATGACGGTGATGCCGTCGCGCTGGTCGAGCAGGCGGACAAATTCGAGCGCGGTGGTGCCCGAGTCGACAAGCAAGGTGTCACCGTCGCTGACGAGTTCGATGGCGCTTTGCGCGATGGCCTGCTTGGCGGCGACATTGACGTTGATACGGCGATCCTGGGTGGATACGGTCAGTCGCTTCTGGAGCGACACAGCGCCACCATGCGTGCGACGCAGCTTGCCGGACTCGGCGAGCGCGTCTAGGTCGGCGCGGGCGGTAACGGAGGACACGCCAAAAGTCTGGGCGATTTCTGCCACTTGCACTGAGGCGTTATGTTCGAGCATTTCCATAATGGCGGCGCGACGCTCATCGGCGAAAGCTCGGGTTGTTGCATGGGCCATATCCGCTCCATCATCGTCTGAAATTTGCAGGAATTGTGTTGAGTCTATTTTCGTTCATTTTCTTTTTAAGTAAGAAAACGCCTTTCGATTACTTACTTTTTCTATAAAAGAAAGATGATCAAAGCTCAAAACTCAATTTCGAACACGCACGCTCGGGTTCGACCCCTTCCGTTTGCTTTTCAAAAATGAAGGTTGGACCTCGCGCGATGACAATATCTCGCACATGCATACCCGCTGAATTTCATACAATGAGCGCAGCAAAACGCAAGGTAAAACACCTTGTGAACAACTACGCCCGATGTCCAGATGCGGGCGAGGGAGAGGAGCAAACGCTCATGGCACTTGTTACCACCGAAAAGATGCTCAAGGACGCTCAGGCCGGCCACTACGCCGTCGGCGCGTTCAACGTCGAGAACCTCGAGTTTGTTATGGCCGTTCTGGCCGCTGCCGAGGAGACCAAGTCCCCCGTCATCATGCAGACCACCCCGGGCACCATCAAGACCGCTGGTCTGGACTACTTCTACGGCATGGTCAAGGCTGCCGCCGAGCGCGCTTCCGTGCCCGTTGCCCTGCACCTCGATCACGGCGATGGCTATGACCGCTGCATGCAGGCTTTCCGCACGGGCTACACCTCCGTCATGATCGACGGTTCGCACGAGTCTTTCGAGGACAACATCGCTCTGACCAAGTCCGTCGCCGATGCTGGCCGCGCCATGGGCGTGCCCGTCGAGGCTGAGCTTGGTAAGGTTGGCGGCAAGGAGGACGACGGTCCCGCGGTTGAGGGCGAGAGCCCCTACACCGATCCGGCCGAGGCCAAGGAGTTCGTCGAGCGCACCGGCTGCACCTCTCTCGCTATTGGCGTTGGCACCAGCCACGGTGTGTACACGAGCGATCCGCACATCGAGCAGTCCGTGGTCAAGGCCATCCGCGACGCCGTCGACGTGCCGCTGGTTCTGCACGGCACCTCCGGTGTGCCCGATGAACAGGTTGCCGAGGCTGTGAAGAACGGCATCTGCAAGGTTAACTACGCCACCGAGCTGCGTCAGGCTTACACCAAGGGCTTCATGGCCTACATGGCCGAGAACCCCGCCTGCTTCGATCCTAAAAAGCCGGCCAAGGAGGGCATGCGCGAGATCACCGAGCTGGTTAAGATCCGCATGACCAACCTCAACTCTGTGGGCAAAGCAGAGTAACAGCAAGGGTACTCCGACTCGCTACATATCCCGGGGAGGGACGAGGACTTAGTTCCCCAATCGTCCTCGGGCATGCAAAAAGCCTCGCTGCGCACTTCGTGCGGCGAGGCTTTTTGCCCCCTGCGGAAAGATTGGGGAACTAAGCCCTCGTCCCTCCCAGGTTGACCTACTCGAGGTCGTCGCCCTTGTGGCGTTAGGGCGGAAAATAATAAGAAGCCTTCGCGCTGCGGAATGATTTTGGAAACTAAGTGCGGGGGCCCGCCCAAGCTGTCCTGTTCAATCGCCCTTGTGGCGTTAGGGCTGAAAGGGTGGGGCGCGTGGGTTATTTGGTTGTTAGGGTTAGTAGGTCGTTGGGGGTTTTGAGGTTGTAGGTGGCGTTTGGGATATCTTGGTGTGATCCCCATGCTGCTCGGGCAAAACTGACCCCTGCTGAAGTTGCGCATTGTTCGTCGTAGACGGTGTCGCCAACGTAGACGACGTTGCCAGGATTCGCGCCCGCACGTCGGAGATATTCGAGCATGGGTGCGGGCGCGGGTTTATGTTCGGTTGTGTCTTCGACAAGGATGATGTGCTCAAAATACTTATCGAAACCAAGGGGTGCAATTTCTTTTGCGTATTCGTCGCGCGCACGTGAGGAGACGATGCCAAGTTTGCAGCCGCTATCGGCGAGTGTTGCGATGACTTCAAGCAAACCTGGAAACACGCTGATGGTGCTTTTAAAGCTGGCGGCAACTTGGCACCAGCGATCCAACGTTGCCTGCGAGTAGATCCCAAGTTTCTCAAGGGCATCCTTGCCGGGTATGCCGAGGGCAAAGTCAAGCTCGTGTCGGGGAAGCGTTTTGCTGGTCTCTTCTTGGACAATCTGGACAAGCGATGACAGAACGCTTTCTTCTGTATCTGCCAATGTCCCATCAACGTCAAATACAATATGGTCAAAGTGCTTCATATGATTACTCCTCTCTGTTGTTTGCCTGCAAGTTTGATGCAGTGACAGAAGAAGGGTTAGCGGGATTTCTGCCTGGTGCTATCGAGATTCTGCCTCGCTGCTCGATAGCTCGAAGGAGTGCACCCCATTTGTTCTTTAAATACCTGGCCAAGATGGCTTGCTGTTATAAATCCGCATTGGCGCGCGACTGTCTGTACCGTTCGCGTGGTGTGTGCCAAAAGTTCGCAAACACGGTTTATGCGGTATGCGCGTAGATATGCCGCCGGGGTCGTTCCTGCACAAGTTTCGATAATGCGGTAGCACTCTCTTTCGCTTACGCCGGCTGCAGATGCCATCTGGGGCACATCTATAGCGGCTGCATAGTTTGCGCGGATAAAGTCTAGGATTGCCTTGAACTGTACGTCGCGGCTGGTCATCCAAGAGGCGCCGTCGGAAGAAAAGAGCGGTTCGGTCTTGGCGTTAATCTGAATCCAGAGCTCTGACAAACTATTTCGAAGCGCCATCTCGTTCTGCGGCCGTTGAAGGTCGCGGCTAAAGGAGCTCTTCAGCAAATCGATAAAGGGCATATCGTCGGGATTGGTGGGCGACCATTTGAGCACATCGACGCCTCGACATTGAAGCAATGGGTTGATGTAGCGCTTTTGGAGACGTCCCGCGGGATCGCCGAGCATCGACGGCTGAAAGATATGCAGCATTTGAATGGCTGGCGCCGAATTGGGTGATTGCAGCGTGCTGTGCAAAACGCCGCCGTTGATAAAGCCGGCGGACCCTTCCTCAAAGCGTACGTGCTCATGAGCCGCGTGCGTTCGATAGTCAATCGCTCCCTGCTCCATGTAGAAAAGCTCAACTTCGGAATGCCAGTGCCAGGGGACGGAATTGCCCGGATAGCGAGCGAATTCTGCGCGTTCGGCAATATAGGGCCAGTCTTCGGCGGTCTCGGGAAACGCTTCCTCGCGTCCTCCGCGGTGCAATTCTATGTGATCCATGTTTCGCATGGCATCAGTATAAAGCGCGATGGGCTTAGATTGCTCTTGCCTGTTCGGGGAACGCCTTGTCTAGGGATGCTTGGAGCTTATCGAAGGATGCTCGCAAGTTGTGGCTCTGGTCGGTTGAGCGTTTGGCTTTTGTGGTGGGGGAGTCGGGGAGGCCGTTTCTCTGTGTCGGGGGGAAGGAGAAAAGGTTTGCATGTTTTAGGGATGGCTGCTGTGCTGCGTCATTGGAAGAATGCATGCTTATGCGGCCTCCTCGATGTCCACCAAAAGATTGCGCGCGGGGTTTGCTGCTAGGTCCCGTGCGTTGGCAGTATTATGCCGCGGCCGTCGCAAAGAAGCGCTAAAGAAAGGCTTAATGAGGTTTGGCATTACGATGAAACCGCAGGTCAGAGGTATCGAATAACACTCTTGAAAGGTTTTGGGCTTAAGGGCTTTCTAAGGTTTGTGACGTGGATGTGGCTCGCCTGTGTGGGGCGTGTGAATGCTCGCTGTTAGCGCTGCGGCTCTGCAGCCCGTACCTGCTCGATGACCTTTTCCATTGTGGCGTCGATGTGATCTTTTTTGAGCTCGCATTCCCAGATAGTTATGGGCGTCCAGCCCATTTGAGTGAGTGCTGCCACGGCAGCGTGGTCACGCTCGACGTTGCGACGGAACTTTGCCTCCCAAAACTCAACATTGCGCTTGGGCTGGCTCGGATTGCACTTAGGGCAGCGATGCCAAAAGCAACCGTTGACGAAGATGGCGATCTTGCGCCCGGGGAAGGCGATGTCGGGCTTGCCGGGAACCTTCCATTCCAAGCGATAACCCGTAAGGCCCGCTGCCCGCAGGCGCTGTCGTACGAGCAGCTCGGGCTTGGTGTTGGCGCGCTTGTTGCCCTTCATGGACTTTTTGATGGCGGCGCGACGGCGCACCAGTTCGCGCTCGTCGGCGGAAAGGTCCGAGGTGTCGATGCCGTCCAGCAGGCCGGGCTTGGGGCGCTTTTTGCTGCGGCGCTTAGGTTTGCGCTTGGATTTGGCGGCAGGCTCGTCAGCCGTGGCGGTCTCGGCGTCGTTGGTGCTGCCGTTGGCCTCAAGCCGGTCTTCCTTTAGCTCAATCAGTGCATCGATAAGCCCCTTGTCGGCGGGCATCCACTCCACCGTGGCAAGCGAGGTGCGTGGAATCCAGCGGATATCGAGCTGACGGTCGTGCTTCTGGGGCTCGCCGGACTCTTTAGCCAGCGAGCAGTAATAGCACTCCATTGAGAGATGAAAATCGGGGTAGTCATACTCAACGGTGTAGAAATCACGCAGGTTGGTGACTTTTACCTGTAGCTCTTCCATAAGCTCGCGGCGCACGGCGTCTTCGGGTGTCTCGCCGCGCAGAAGTTTGCCGCCCGGGAACTCCCATAGTCCCTGCATGTTGCCGTAGCCGCGCTGCACGGCAAGCAGCTCGTCAGATCCTTCCTTGCGAATGATCCCAGCGGCAACATGAACAGTCTTCAACAGGAGCCCTCTCTCAACATCAACACATGGCAGACTACGCTTACCTTACGCAACGGTAAGGCAAGCGTAAGCCATATCGATGGTAGCCGACTCGGCTCCTTGCGACTATAGATGCCGTAGACTAATCGCAAGAAAGGACTCGGTATGCAAACCACGCAAACGGCGACCCCGGTACTGGAGGTCGCGCATCTCGAAAAGGTATATGGAGCACTGGGCAACGTGACCCGCGCGCTCAACGATGTCAGCTTTACCGTCAACCGCGGCGAATTCGTCGGCATCATGGGCGCCTCGGGCTCGGGCAAGTCGACGTTGCTCAACTGCGTGTCGACCATCGATAGCGCCACGAGTGGCACCATTCGCATCAACGGCCAGGATGTGACGCGCATGAAGCAGGCCAAGCTCTCGCAGTTCCGCCGCGAGGAGCTGGGCTTTATCTTCCAGGACTCCAACCTACTCGATACGCTCACGGCACGCGAGAACATCGCCCTGCCGCTCACCATCGCCCGCACAAACTCGGCAGAGATCTCGACCCGCGTGCAGGATGTGGCCGCGCGCCTGTCTATCAGTCAGGTGCTCGACAAGTATCCCTACCAGATGTCCGGCGGCCAGCAGCAGCGCGTTGCCGCGGCTCGCGCGCTCGTCACCGACCCCACTATGATCATGGCCGACGAGCCCACCGGCGCTCTCGATTCCAAGAGCGCCCGCCTGCTGCTCGAGAGCCTAGAGGCCCTCAACCGCCGCCTGCGCGCCACGGTGCTCATGGTCACGCACGACAGCTTTGCTGCCAGCTACACGAGCCGTGTGCTGTTTATTCGTGACGGCAAGATCTTCACCGAGCTGCGCCGCGGCGACACCGACCGCCGAGAGTTCTTCGACCGCATTATGGAGGTCGTTGCCATGATGGGCGGTGAAGGCTCCGATGCTCTGTAAACTCGCTTGGGGCAACGTCCGCCGCGCCGGCCGCGACTACCTCGTCTACTTGCTGACGCTCACCCTGGGTGTCACGGTCTTCTATGCCTTCAATACCGTCTCGATGCAGGTCGACATTGCCGGCATCAAGGAGGAGGGACTGTCCGAGCTCATGGGCAGCATGCTCGGTTACCTGACGTACTTTTTGGCCGGCGTCATGGCCTTTTTGATGGTGTATGCCAACAACTTCATCATGAAGCGCCGCAAAAAGGAGTTCGGCCTGTACCAGGTGCTCGGCATGCGCCGCGGGCGCGTCGCCACGATCATGGCGCTCGAGACCGTGATCGTTTCGGTCGGCGCCTTTGTCGCCGGTATTGTGCTGGGCGTGGGGCTCTCCCAACTCATGACATTCTTTACGGCCTCGCTCTTTAAGACACAGATCGCTAATTTCCACTTCTTTTTCTCGGTGCATGCGTTCAACCTGACCCTTGCCTGCATGCTCGTGATGTTTGTGCTTACGCTACTGCTGAACCTTCGCGCCGTGCGCCGTACCAAGCTCATCGAGCTTATGGGCGCCGAGCGGCGCAACGAGAGCATCAAGACGCGCAACCCCTGGATTGCGATCGCCATCTTTGTCGTGGGCGTGGTACTGGTGGGCGTGGCCTATTACCGCCTGTTGCGCGATGGGTTCCCGCTCACCGCGACGGAGGGTAAGCTGCAGGAGGCCATGAACCAGTTTGGTATCACCACGGCCATGGTTACGGTGGGTACCTTTGCCCTGTTCTGGGGCCTTTCGGGCATGCTTATCAAGCTGCTGCAGAGCCTGCGCAGCGTGTATTGGCGCGGCCTCAACATGTTTACCGTGCGCCAGCTTGCGGCCAAGGTCAACACGGTATGCTTTTCGATGGGCGTTATCGCGATGATCCTGTTTCTCGCCATTACCTCGGTGACCTGCGGTATGTCGATCGCCAACGTGATGAACGAAAACCTCGAGCGCTATACGCCGGCGGATATGACGCAGACGTATATCTATTACATGCCCGATAGGCTCGACTACTACAAGGAGTATGTCAATCCTTCCGAGGCCGATCGCATGGTGCTGGCAGACGCAACGGTCGATTTGTACTCTGCATGGCACGGTGACCGTATCGATCCCGATAACGTTGCGGAAAGTATCAAGGGCAAGTCGGCAGATAATGGCAACGAGGCCGGAAAGAAGGTCAATATCGCCGACGTTGCCGGCGAGCATGTGCAGATTGATTCGTATCTGAGCTATACGCTTGGCGGCTCGGATCCTTCGGTGACGGCGGGCGAGATGTGCAAGGCCATGGGCGAAAAGCTCCCCAAGGCGCTCGAGGGTAGCAATGCCGATGATATGGGCCTGTTTGTGACGCCGGCGAGCCAGTACAACAAACTGCGCCAGATGATGGGCGAGGAGCCGGTGAGCATTGGCCGCGACCAGTACTTGCTTACGTGCGATATGGGCGGCGAGTTGGGCGACCTGTACACCAAGTACATGGCTGGGGGCCATACCCTCACCTTGGGCGGACATACGCTCAAGCCCGCAACCGATAAGTCGGACGAGGACACGGCTGCCATCGCCAACTCGGCACTCGGCAGCAATCCCGGTACCGTGGTCGTAGCCGACGAGCTGCTGTCCCAGCTTAACCTGCAGCCGTATTCCAGTAATCTGCTCGTTAACTACAAGCAGGGGATGGATGTGACCAAGGCAGACGAGAGCATTAAATACACCATGCTCGACAATCTGCTCGTTGACGGCAAGGAGCCGGGGTCGTGGGGAGTCTTCATGACACGCTCCGAGATCTATACGCAGGCGGCGCAGATGAACGGCATGATTAGCTATCTAGCCATCTATATTGGCTTTGTACTGGTCGTTGCATGTGCGGCAATTCTGTCGATCCAGCAGCTCTCCAATGTGGCCGACGGAAGCCGCAGCTATCGCGTGCTGGCGCAGATCGGTTGTGACGACCGCCAGATTCGCCATTCGGTGATGGCGCAGCAAGCGGTGTTCTTCCTGTTCCCGCTGGCAGTGGGTCTGGCGCACTCCTTTGTGGCGCTCAAGGTGATCATCGAGCTGGTGAGCACGTTTGGCAACATGAGCATCGGCGGCACGGTGGGCCTCACTTGTGCGATTTTCCTGGCAGCCTACGGCGGCTACTTCCTGGTGACCTACCTCATGAGCACCGGCATGGTGCGAGCTGCCATAGCCACCCGCTACAGCGAGTAGCAAGCGGGCAAAACCGCCGCATAACCACAGCGAACAAACGCCGCGAAGGAAGCCGGGCCCCCTTCGCGGCGGTTTTTTGCCCGCCTGATGCATCTCAAAACTAAGTGAGTAGACTTTTTTGGATCTGCCGAGCACATTGCGACAAACGCTCAACAAAACCGCAGGTCAGGGCTGTGGCGTTTTGGGGCGTGCTCGGCATCCCGCCAAAAGCCTACTCACTTGGTTTTACTGCTAGAAAACCGCCGCGAGGGAAAGTAGCTCCCTCGCGGCGGTTTTGGCATTTGCCCAGATAAAACCTGCCAAAATAAACCTGTCCCTTTTTGGTAGGTTATCGTTTCCAAAAGTGGAGGATCAGGGTCGTACGGTTTTGCTGCTCGGTTTTGACCAGGATGTTGTGGATGTGGGTCTTGACGGTACCCACGGCAAGGAAGAGCTCGTCAGCGATCTCTTGGTTCGATTTGCCCAACACAACCAGACGCATGACTTCGGTTTCGCGGTTGGAGAGCTTGTAGGCGTTGCGATAGAAGGGCATCTGCTCTTCGATGTGTCGATCAAGATCGCTGACGTTCTTTTCCTCGGGCGCCTCCTGCATGCGAATCGAAAGCACGTGATAGGCATAGATGATCAGCAGAATCGCAAAGTAGCACGCAAAGATGTTCTCGCTAAAGTTGCGCTCGGACAGGTACAGCTGCAGCCAAGAGGGTGCCAGGCTCATGGGAACAACAAGGATGTTGTAGAAATCCTCGGCAACGATGCACCCGACCAGAATGGCGCCGATAATGAGGTGCTTTCGTTGATTGTTGACGCGCGCCTTAAGCTCGACCTGCGTGCTTTTATGCGCCGTCCAAAAGATATACAGTCCCACAAATACAAGGAATACCTGACGCATCGTGTAGTAGAGCCATTGATGCATGGGGCCGTAGGGGACAGCGACAATGATCAGCAGCTCGCTCAGGAAGAACGTTGCGACGGGAATAACAAACTGCTTTTTTGAATGTTTGTCGAGCAAGTCCATGGCAATGAGCCAGATAAAAGCTTGTGAAGCGGTCGCCACAAGGGTCCGCAACACAGGCATGGTAATTGAGTAATAGTCGCTGGCTGGAAAACTCTGGTTTTGCAACGTGTATTCAAAAAAGAAGATCTCGGTCATCTCGATGGCATAGCAAATAAAAACGCCGCTGCCATAGATAAAGAAGCGTCGACGAGACGAGGCATAGGCGGCAAGCGAAAGCACTGCCGTCACAATGCAGATCACGAGTATCGCTAGGGTATAGAAGAACATCAGGGTGTTCATCTGCCACCGTCCCATCTCATTTCATCTATGGCCGAGCCCTGTATACCTTGTGGGATATAGACGTCTCAACCCTTCGTTCCATTGCGGATTAGGCGCCGAGATACAGCATAGCCGTATACCGTTCGCGGTTCTAGATAGTAAACCCCCTGCAAGCTGGCTACCTGCGGGTTTATATTGGTTTAGAGGGGATGTAACTCCGTGAACGGTCTTTAATCCCGAATAAACTAGGTAAAAATTGCATACGGGTGAATGATGGTCTTGTCAACACGAGGCGTGATGTTCGAGCGCCTCATAGCAATAGTCGGCACGACCGGCGGAAAGGAATCGACATGGCGCTGCCTAAGGATTTCATCGACACCAACGACTTCACCAAAGAGCAGATCCTGGCTATCGAGGATCTTGGCCTGGCAATGAAGAAGGCCATCAAGGTTGACGGTTATTATCCGCACCTGCTCCGCAACCAGAGCCTTGGCATGATCTTCCAGCAGGTTTCCACCCGCACCCGTCTTTCCTTCGAGACCGCCATGTGCGACCTCGGCGGCCATGCTCAGTTCTATGGCCCTGGCACCATTCAGCTCGGTGGCCACGAGTCTCTGGGCGACACCGCTCGCGTCATGGGCGACCTGCTCGACATCATGATGGCTCGCGTTGACCGTCACAAGGACGTCGTCGGCCTCGCCAAGGGTTCCGCTGTGCCCGTCATCAATGGCATGTCCGAGTTCAACCATCCCACGCAGGAGATGGGCGACCTCATGACCATGCTCGAGAACCTCCCTGAGGGCAAGAAGATCGAGGACTGCACCCTGGCCTTCATCGGCGACGCCACCCAGGTCTGCGTCTCCCTCATGTTCATCGCCTCCAAGGTCGGCATGAAGTTTGTCCAGTTTGGACCCAAGGGCCACCAGATCCCCGACGGCGGCCTGCACGTTGGCACCGTTGAGGAGCGCGCCGAGTTCGGCAAGCAGATGATGGCCATCGCCGAGGAGAACTGCAAGGTCTCCGGCGGCTCCGTCGTCATCTCCGACGACATCGAGTGCATCAAGGGCGCCGACTTCATCTACACCGACGTGTGGTATGGCCTGTACGACGAGGAGGTCTCGGGCGAGAACTACATGGACGTGTTCTACCCCAAGTATCAGGTCACCATGGACATGATGAACTTCGCCGGCCCCAACTCCAAGTTCATGCACTGCCTGCCGGCCACTCGCAACGAGGAAGTCGTCGACGAGGTTATGGACGATCCCGAGCGCTCCCTGTGCTGGGTCGAGGCCGAGAACCGCAAGCACTCCATCCGTGCTCTCCTCGCTGCCCTGGGCAAGCGCACCCCGCTCAACGACGAGGGTGTCGAGTACTCCGCCAAGGCCGAGCTTCACGCCGCTCTCGAGGCTCTCGAGCAGCTCTAAGCCTTAAGCCTGCTAAACGCACGTTTGCGGGCGGCGGATGCTCGTCTCCTGTCGTCCGCTCACCGAGGCTCAGGCAATTGCCTTAGTACCTTGGGCCTCGGATCTGTCCAAGACTGAGCGAAGGAGCTCATCATGAGCGACGGAAAGAAAAAGCTTTCCTTTTTGACGGTCATTTCGACCATCATCTGCGTCGTCTTCGTTTGCGAGGCCGCCGCTCCTGCTGCTGCCATTGGCAACCAGCAGTTCTTCTGGTGGATCTTCCTGATCCTGACCTTCCTGCTCCCTTATGGCATGGTTGTTGCCGAGCTCGGTACCACCTATGACGGCGAGGGCGGCATTTACGACTGGGTACGCGATGGCCTGGGCGACAAATGGGGCGCCCGCATCTCGTATTACTACTGGGTCAACTACCCGCTGTGGATCGCCTCGCTGGCTACCATGTTCCCCGACATTTTGGGCATGGTCTTTGGCGTCGAGTTCAACTTGATCGCCAAGATGGGTATCGATCTTGCCTTTGTGTGGATCGTCTACCTCATGGGCCGCTCCAAGGCGGCCGACTCCGAGTGGGTCCTTAACGGTGGCGCCATCATCAAGGTCGCCGTCGCCGTTATCGTTGGCGCTTTGGGCATTTGGTATGCCATGGAGAACGGTTTTGCGAACGACATGTCCGCTGCCACCTTCCTGCCCGAGCTCACCAACACCAACGCTCTCGGTTACCTGTCGATCATCATCTTTAACTTCATGGGCTTCGAGGTCATCTGCACCATGACCGACGACATGGCCGATCCCGCTCGCGATATCCCCAAGGCCATCATCGTCGGTGGCCTGTCCATCGCCGTGATCTACCTGTTCGCTGGCTTTGGCATCGGCGCTGCTGTGCCGGCCGATTCCATCGACCCCGACTACGGCATGATTTATGCAGTCCAGACAATGGTGGGCGACTCCATGATCTTTAAGGTCATCTGCATCGCCTTCCTGATCACCCTGTTCGCCAACATGGCCGCTTGGTCCTTCGGCGTTAACTCCGTTGCTCGCTACGCTGCCGAGCACGGCAACATGCCCAAGGTCTTCGCCTCGATGATCTCTGACGACGATATGCCCAACGGTGCCAACCTGGTCAACGCCATCGTTGCCTCCCTGGTGCTGTGCCTGCAGCTGGTTCCCATCGACGCTATCTCCAATGGTGTTTTCTGGATGCTCTTTGGCACCTCCGTCGTTTTCCTGCTGCTCACCTACATCCCGATGTTCCCGGCGTTCCTCAACCTTCGTAAGAACGACCCGAACCGTGAGCGCATCTTCACGTTCCCGTTTAAGGGCGCCATGATGAAGGTTATGCTGGCCATCCCCTGCATCGAGCTGATCCTGGCCATCGTTGCAACGCTGGTTCCGTTCTCCGTCGATGAAATTGGCGACAAGGTCCCGATGATCGTTATCTTCATCGTGCTTGTGCTCATCGGCGAGATCGTCCGCGTCATCAGCGCCAAGGGCCGCGAGACCGAGTACAAGGGTCTCACCGCCGAGCTGGCTGCTCAGCGCCTGGCTGAGGAGGCTGCCGAGGCCGAGGAGAACTAAAGCACCCGGATTCGGGGCTCCAACCCTCCTCGCGTACCAAAGTACGCTTCGTCGGGCTTGTCGCTCCCGACTCCAGGCACTCTAGCCTCTTCGGAGACGTGCCCAAGCGACAGGTTTGCTAACCATTCCCCGGGGTGGGCGTGAGCGATAGCTCCGGTAACCACCGCCCACCCCAATCTCTCTTCCGTATCCTTCGTGCGTTTTGTCTCCGCGCACTTGGTTACGTCGTCGCTTGCCGGTGCGACTCCGTGAAAACCGGCGCCGGGCGCCCCGACCTTTGCCGGGGAACGGGCGCCTACCATCTCTTGGTTTTAGGCTGCGGGTAACCCGCCCGCAGCAAGCGATCGTTCGATTTGGAGGAAATCTTATGCGTACGATCACCGAGTCCGAGTCCACCCCCAAGGCCGACGGCTTCTTTATGCCCGCTGAGTTCGCCCCGCAGGATCGCGTGTGGATGGGTTGGCCCCACCGCACCGACACCTGGGCCCACGGCGCCAAGCCGGCTCAGAAGCAGTATGCCGCCATCGCCCGCGCCATCGCCGAGTTCACCCCGGTCTATATGTGCGCCAACCAGGTCGACTATGCCAACTGCAAGGCCGTCTTCGAGGAGGACGAGAACGTCACCGTCATCGAGATGA
>URQD01000035.1:0-18472 GCA_900549905.1 uncultured Collinsella sp.
CGGCTCCGATGCTCAGCACGATGGGGCTGCTGCGAAGGCGGCGCTCAAGGCCGCCGAGATGGAGGCAAAGCTCGCCGCCATGGATCCCGAGAAAGCGGCCAAGGTCCGCGCGGCGCTTGCCGCCAAGGCCGCCCGCGACAAGCAGAAAAAGGAGGCGTAAGGCCCATGGCACATCGCTCCGTTATTCCGTTTGGACCGCAGCACCCGGTGCTGCCCGAGCCGCTTCATCTGGACTTGGTGATCGAGGACGACCGCGTTATCGAGGCAATTCCACAGATCGGCTTTGTGCACCGCGGGCTCGAGAAGCTCACCGAAAAGCGCGACATGCATCAGTTTGGCTACATCGCCGAGCGCATCTGCGGCATTTGCGCCGTGGGCCACAGCTGCGGCTATGCCAGCGCCTGCGAACGCATGCTTGACATCGAGGTGCCCGGCCGCGTGCAGTATATTCGCACCATTCTGCACGAGCTTTCGCGCATTCACTCGCATTTGCTGTGGCTGGGCCTGCTTGCCGACGCCTTTGGCTTTGAGGCGCTGTTCTATCGTTCGTGGACCCTGCGCGAGCAGATTCTCAAGATCTTTGAGAGCACTTGCGGCGGGCGCGTGATTCTGTCGATTAACGAGATCGGCGGCCTTAAGCATGATATCGAGGACTCCGAGCTGGCAGGCATTGTCCAGACGCTCGATGCCATGCGTCCTGACTACGAGGCTCTGGTGCATACGTTTTTGGACGATGACAGCTGCGGCGAGCGCCTGCATGGCGTGGGCGTGATTAGCAAGAAAGACGCGCTGGAGCTTTCGATGGTCGGTCCGTTTGGGCGCGCCTCGGGCGTGGACTACGACGTGCGCATGTTTGGCGACGGTGCCTATGCGGACCTGGCTGCGTTTGAGCCGGTTGTCGCTACCGATGGCGACTGCTATGCCCGCTGCCAAGTGCGTTGCGCCGAGGTCACGCAGGCCATGGACATCATCAAGGAGCTTGTGGGCAAGATTCCGCACGACGGGATCGGCGGGCGCACCAAGCTTACGCCGGCCGACGGCGCACGCGGCGAGGTTGTGATTGAGCAACCGCGCGGCGAGGCGTATTACTATGTGCGCGGCAACGGCACCAAGAATCTGGACCGTTTTCGCGTGCGCACGCCGACGTCGCAAAATCTGGCGGGTCTGACGCATGCGCTGCAGGGCGTGTTCATTGCCAACGTGCCCATGATTATCCTGACCATCGACCCCTGCATTAGCTGCACGGAAAGGTAGGCGCGGCATGGGTTTGCTGACATTTGCCAAGACGGCCTTGGGTTCTATGGTCAAGCAGCCGGTAACGGTGTGCTATCCGCAGGAGAAGCTCGCGGCACCCGAGCGCCTGCGTGGGCACATCGTTAACGACATGGACGTGTGCATTTGCTGCGGCATGTGCGCGCGCCGCTGCCCGGCGGGCGCGCTCGCGGTCGATCGCAAGGGAGGAACGTGGTCGATTGACCCGTATGCCTGCGTGGTATGCGGCGAGTGCATCGAGAGCTGCCCCAAACACTGCCTGACTATGGACACCGCCCGTACTCCGGTTGCGGCGGACAAGACTCCCACAGTAGAAACCAAACCGGAATAGAGCTGGAATAGAGCTGGAATAGAGCTGGAATAGAGCTGGAATAGAGCTGGAATAGGGGCCGGTGGGGCAAAAATGCCCCACCGGCCCCGCGCTTAAACGCGCGGTTGGGCCGCCACGAACAAAACTATGCCGGATTACGGAGCTGGATAGCGAACCTCCGACCATATCGAAAATTGCAAAAACAAAACCGCAGGTAGATAGCCTGCCGTTTTTCAAAAAATGAAGGTATGGATGAGGGCCCCGACTTTAGCCCCGTAATCCGGCATAGTTTTGAAATACCACCATATCCGTAGCATCCCTTGATCTCCCGTGGACAGAGGGAAACGGATCATTTTGGCCTTGCGAGGGCTGCCGCGTGACCCGTCTGCCACGAAATGGGCCCATCTACTACGTTTAGGCCGCTACCCTCAACCATAACGAACAACGCAAAAACAAAACCGCAGGTAAAATGCCTGCGGTTTTTCATGAAACGCGGCTATGGTCAGGGGTATCGGGTCAAACGTAGTAGATGGGCCAGTTTTGAGGCGAGCACCACCAATTGATCCCCCGGGGACGGAGGAAAACGGGTCATTTTTGCCTGATGGCTCGAGTCGCACCCGTTTTCCTGCGAAAACGCCGTGTCTCAACTTTGGTGAGACATTTGTCTCACGCCCAAAACACAATCTGGAACATGTGTCACCTGCCCTAATTGTGTCTCATTCCGTAACTTTAGGCTGATGCAAGGTCTGAGACCGCGAGAAGGGAGACGCGATGAGTAAGTACACGAGGGGTCTCTTGGCGGTGATACTTGCCGTAGTGCTTGTGTTGCCGGCTGCAGCATTTGCCATGCTGCCCGAGGCCAACGCCAGGTCCAGCACCGGAATGGACGGACCGACGGCGAGCAAAAAGATAGTCGACCCCGACACTACCGGCCGCTGGCAATACTGGGCGTCGGGCGGCGAGCAGGACCAGACGACACGTTATGTAGGCCGAATCTGGACGGACAAGACGGTCGAGCCCGCAGAGGACGAAAAGTCCGACTTTGTGACAACGCTCTCCACGATGTCTTCGACTTCTGACACAACGTCGCTGGTCACTAAACCGCTCGATATCGTGATGGTGCTTGATGCCTCCGGCTCGATGGATAAGAGCATGGGCGGCAATGATCAGACCAAACGCATCACCGCACTTAAGAACGCTGCCAGTTCCTTTATCGACGCTATTGCCGAGCAGAATGCAAAGATCGAAGATGATTCCAAGCAGCATCAGGTTGCCATCGTAAAGTTTGCGGGAACTAGGGCTGATTGGGTCGGCAACGACACGTATTGGGAGTCGGGGTATAGGTACAACTACTCGCAGACCATGAAGAAGCTGACGTCCTGCAAGGGCGATGACGCGACGAGCCTTAAGAGTACGGTCAACTCCATCAGTCCTAATGGCGCCACGCACGCCGACTATGGCTTACAGCTGGCTGATGGGGTATTTTCGTTTGGTCGCGCCGACGCCAAGAAGATCGTTGTCTTCTTCACTGATGGTTCACCTACGAGCTCTAGTGAATTCCAAGCAAGTGTTGCCGATAGCGCCGTCAAAAGCGCCAAGAGTCTCAAGAATAAAGGTGCCGACATTTATGCGATCGGCATCTTTGATGGTGCGAATCCCGCTGCCGATCCTACGAACTACTGGACGAGCAACGAAAACAAGTTCATGCACGCCGTGTCGAGCAACTATCCAAACGCCACGTCCTACACAACCAATGAGCTTGGTAAGCGCACGGAGAATTCCGATTTCTACAAGGCTGCGTCGAACGCCGATGAGCTCAAGAAGGTGTTTGATGATATCTCGAGCTCTATCACCTCGGGCAAGGGCTCTCCCACTCAGATCGAGGATGGTTACGACGAGAGCAAGTCCGGCTACATCACCTTTAGTGATGAGCTGGGCGACTTTATGCAGGTCGATACGTTTGTCAGCGCTCAGATTAATGGCGTCCCCTTTGATGAAGTGACCAAGACAACCAAGGGCAATACGGACACGTACGAGTTTTCGGGCGTGGCCAAGGACCTGGTCATCACCGTCGAGCGCTCTGCCAATGCGCAGCAGGGCGATATCGTGACGGTCAAGATTCCCGCATCACTGATTCCGCTGATCCGCTATCACGTGGACATGGAAAACGGGATCTTTGAGCGCACGTCGCTCAATGACATCAAGCCTATTCAGATTAAATACACCTCGAGCGTCAAGGACGCCGCGCGTAACAACCTGTTTACGCCCGATGACGGACTCAAAAAGTATATCGAGAAACATAAGGGTGCCGACAACCAGACGGTCTACTTCCTGGCCAACAAGTGGTCGGGCGGCGAGCTGGGCGATGTTGTCGCCGAGTTTGAGCCCGCCGATACCAACAGCTACTATTACTTCCAAAAAATCACGCCTATCTACACGGACAAGGAATGCACCCAGCGCGCGACGGTAAAGCCGCAGGGCAACGACGTCTATTACTACAAGGACGAGTTTGTGGCGATGGGCGCAAACGGCAAGCCGAAGGACGACTATGCCGTTGTGGAGTTTGAGGGGCACGAGATCGCCGGCTACGACGGCGCTCTGGTCAAAGATGACGGCTATTGGTCCTTTAATAAGGGAACCGCGCGCTTGGCCTATATCGACCAGCTGCATACCACCAAGGACGATGTGGAGGCGAACGGCAACAAGACCGAGACCGCGCGCGACGTGCTTAACCCCAGGTGGAATGACCTTTCCTCCGTTGCGACTTCCACGCACGTGCATTCGCACCTGGGCAACAACGGCAAGATTATCTTTAGCCTTGCAACCAAGCCGACAACGGTTGATACCAAGACTGACTTTGGTCTGACCAAGGTGCTCGAGGGCCGCAAGTGGGCGGATACGGATGCGTTTGAGTTTGAGCTCTCCGCGACGTCCGACAACAATGCCCCGATGCCCGACCCCGCGACCGTAACTGTGACCAATGCCGATCTCGACAAGGGCAAGGCAGCCATTAACTTTGGCAAGATTACTTATGCCGAGCCGGGCGAGTACACCTATGAGGTCCGCGAGGTCAAGGGCGACGCCGGTGGCATTACCTACAGCAAGAACGTTGCCACGTTCAAGGTGACTGTGACGGTTAACGCCAAGGGCGAGCTTAAGGCCGACGTTGAAAAGACCTCGGGCGAGACCGAGTTCAAGAACACCTATAGCGTGAAGCCTGTCGAGGACCAGATCACCGCGACCAAGGTCCTGACCGGGCGCGACCTCAAGGAGGGCGAGTTCTCCTTCGAGCTCGTCGAGGGTAACAAGGTCGTCGCCAAGGGCACTAACGCTGCCGGCGGCACGATTGCCATGGACAAGATCACTTACGACAAGCCTGGCAATCACACCTACACGCTGCGCGAGAAGCTCCCCAACGAGGCGGGGCTGAGCAACGGGATTACGTACGATAAGACGAACTACACCGTCAAGACGAGCGTCATCGACAACGGCGACGGCACGCTTAAGGTGACCCATACGCTCGAGGGTCCCGAGACGGCACGCTTTGAGAACAAGTACAACACTGCCCCGAATAAGTCCAGCGTCACCGACCAGATCACCGCGACCAAGACCCTGACAGGCCGCGACCTCAAGGAAGGCGAGTTCTCCTTCGAGCTCGTCGAGGGCAACGATGTCGTCGCCAGGGGCACCAATGCGGCCGACGGCAAGATCACGATGGACAAGATCACCTACACTGCGGCTGGCGAGCACACCTACATGCTGCGCGAGACCAAGGTCGACGCCGACAACGGTATCACCTACAGCACCGCGGCCTACACCATCGTGACCACCGTCACCGATGATGGCAATGGCAAGCTCACGGTTAAGCATGAGCTGCAGGACGTCGAGAAGGCTATCTTCGAGAATGCTTACAGCGTTACTCCGAATAACTCCAGCGTCACCGACCAGATCACCGCGACCAAGGTTCTGGACGGACGCAACCTCAAGGCCGACGAGTTCTCCTTCGAGCTCGTCGAGGACGGCGAGGTCGTCGTCACCGGCGCTAACGACGCCGATGGCAAGATTACGATGGGCAAGATCACCTACACCGCCGCCGGCAAGCACACCTATATCCTGCGCGAAGCCAAGGGCGCCGAAGGCAACGGCATTACCTACGACAGCACGACCTACACCATCGTGACTACCGTTACCGATGACGGCAATGGTAAGCTCACGGTCAAGCACGAGCTGCAGGGCGCCAACGAGGCGAAGTTCAACAACAGCTACAAGCCGAATCCTGACGAGTCCAGCGTCACCGACCAGATCACCGCGAAGAAGGTCCTGACCGGGCGCGACCTCAAGGAAGGCGAGTTCTCCTTCGAGCTCGTCGAGGACGGCGAGGTCGTCGCCACCGGCACCAACGCTGCCGACGGCACGATCACGATGGGCGCCGTCAAGTACGACAAACCCGGCAAGCACACCTACACACTGCGCGAGGTCAACGGCGGAACCACCAGCAAGGGCGTCACCTACAGCGATGCCAAGTTCACCATCGTGACGACCATCACCGATAACGGCGACGGCACGCTCAGTGCCCAGCATGTTCTGAAGAATGCCGAGGCCGCGATCTTCAAGAACACCTACAACGTGACCCCGCTCGAGACCGAGCTCGACTTTGGTCTGAGCAAGGCTATCGACGGTCGCGACTGGACGGATGGGGACGAGTTTAGCTTTACCATCACCGCTCCCGAGGGCGCCCCGCTGCCCGATCCCGCAACCGTAACCGTGAACAAGAGGGACGCGAAGGACGGCATCGCCGCCATCAAGTTCGGCAAGATCCACTACGCTGCCGCCGGAACCTATAAGTACGAGATTCGCGAGAACGCGGGCAGCACGGTCGGCATGACGTATGACGCGCATGTCGCAACCGCCGAAGTGACCGTGACCGAGGACAGCGATGGCACCCTGACCGCCAACGTCACTAAGAAGGAAAACGGACGCTTTACCAACACGTACCGCACTGAGCTCGATTACGCCGCGGCCGGCGGTCTCAAGCTCAGCAAGACCCTCTACGGACGCCCCATGACCGAGGGCCAGTTCACCTTTACCGTGACGCCCGCCGATGCGGCTTCTGCCACCGCGCTCGGCCTGCACGAGGGCGCCAACGTGTACAAGTCCCCTGCGACGGCAGAGGCAACGGTCGGTCGGATTGACATTCTGGCGGGCCATGAGGTCAAGTTTACGCAGGCTGACGCAGGTAAGACCTTTACATACACCGTTGCCGAGAAGAATGACGGCCAGCCCGGTTACACCTACGACGATGCCGAGCGCACCGTGACGATCGCTATCGCCGACGACACCGCCGGTACGCTCACCGCCACGACGACCGTCTCCGGCGGTCCCGAGGGCACGCTGGTGACCGAGTACAAGACCGGCGCGGCTGCGGTCGAGAGCGCCGTGGTCCCGTTCGTCAACAGCTATAGCGCTACGACCGATGCACCTGGTGGCACCGTTGCTCAGGTCGTTGCCGCCAAGACCCTGACCGGTCGCCCGATGGCCGACGGCGAGTTCTGGTTCGGCATTGCCTATCAGGGTGAGCTTGTGGGTTATGAAAATCTCAAGCCCAATATCGGCGGGCACGTGAGCTTTGATGCGCTGCACTACGACACCAAGATGCTTGCCGATCTTGAGTCTGCTGGGCTTGCCCGTCGTACCGACAAGGACGGTAAGCTCGCTTGGACCATTAACTACACGGCCTACGAAGCTATACACGGGCTGCCGAACGGCGTTTCTGCTACAACGTGGTACTTTGGCTTTAAGGTTATCGTCGTCGATAACGGTGACGGTACCCTGACGGCAACGGTCGACTACGGTGGCATCGAGCCCTTGTTCGAGAACGTCTACGGCGCCGATGCCGTTGACGCCGCGCTCGCCGGCACCAAGAAGCTCCAGGCTGCCGAGGGCCTGACCCCGGCAGACATCACGGGTAAGTTCATCTTTACCGTGGCCGCCGATGAGGCGGGGGCCCCGATGCCCGAGCGCACGACCGCAACCAACGACGCGGCCGGCAACGTGGACTTTGGCAAGATCCACTTTACGCTCGATGACCTCAACCGCGCCCTGGGCGTGACGGACAACGCTTCTGGCGATGCATCGAACAACGCTGAAGCCAACGCCGACGAGGCCGAGGTTGACGCTGACGCCAGCGGTGACGAGACCAAGGACGAGTCCGAGCCCGCAGCCCCCACCGCCCCGCGCTCGCACACCTTTACCTATACGGTGACCGAGTCCGGTAGCGCCCCTGGCGTGACCAACGACGCTAACGTAACGCGCAAGGTCTCCTACACCGTGACCGATGACGGCGCTGGACATCTGAGCGTCAAGCGCGACGGCGGCGACGGTGCGGACTTTACGTTCACCAACACGTACAGCGTGGCACCCACCGATTCTTCCGTGACCGATCAGGTCAAGACGGTCAAGCGTCTGACCGGACGCGACCTTGCAGCCGGCGAGTTCACGTTTGATCTGCTCGAGGACGGCGTGGTTGTCGCTAGCGGCACCAACGACGCCAACGGCACCGTTACGCTGAGCCCGATCCACTATGAGGCGCCCGGCACGCACACGTACACGCTGCGCGAGGCTTGCCCCAACGCGCTCGGCCTGTACAAGGGCGTCACCTATGACGGCGCGACCTATACCGTCGTGACCACCGTCTCCGACAACGGCGACGGCACGCTGACCGCGACGCACAAGCTCGAGGGAACCACCGAGTCGGCTGGCTTTACTAACAAGTATCACGCCATGCCCACGCAGGTTTCCATCGGCGCCATCAAGGTGCTCGAGGGACGCGAGCTCAAGAAGGACGAGTTTAGCTTTAAGCTCGTTGGCGAGGACATCGAGTCCACCGTCACCAACGATGCCGACGGCAAGATCAACTTCGACAAGTTCGAGTACGACGAGCCCGGTACGTACGTCTACACCATCAGCGAGGTCAAGGGCGACGAGGCCAGTATGACCTATGACAAGTCCGTCTTTACCGCGACCGTCAACGTGGTCGACGACGGCGAGGGCAGCCTCAAGGCGAACGTCACCTTTACCAAGGGCGACAAGAGTGTCGAGGGTATCGTGTTCAACAACATGTACAAGAAGCCCGAGACGCCCGTGCCGACGCCCGACCCCGGTACGTCCAAGACCGTGACGAACATCGTCAAGACGGTTAAGGGCTTCCTGCCCACTACGGGTGACCAGCAGGCCGCCGCACTGCTCACGGCATTTGTCATCGCCATGGCCGGCGTCGGAGCCCTGGTCTGGGGTATCCGTAAGCGCTAGGCGCGCTGGCAGCGCCCGGGGCCAAAAGGCCCCGGGCGGCCGGAACATAGCCCCCACCCCCACCCCCAGCCGCCACGGAGACGTCTCCCTTCTCCGTGGCGGCACTTTTGTGCGCAGGGGAGGAAGGGCCGCCACGAAATCGGCCCATCTACTACGTTTATCCCCTTACCCCCAACCATGCCAAAAAACGCGAAAACAAAACCGCAGGTAGAACGCCTGCGGTTTTGTTCAAAACGAAGGCATGGTCAGGGGTATCGAGTCAAACGTAGTAGATGGGCCGATTTCGTGGTTGGCGCCGCCAAATGATCCCCCGGGGACGGAGGAAAACGGATCATTTTTGGCCCCACGCGGCTGGTGGATGCGTTCGCGCAGGACCGTTCAAACAAAACTATGCCGGTTTACGGGGCTGAGTCACGAGTCCCCAACCATGCCGATATTCGTGAAAATAAAACTGCAGGTAGACGAGCCGTCATTTTGCAGAAAACGCGGGTATGGATGGGGGTCCTGAGTTTAGCCCCGTAAACCGGCTTAGTTTTGAAATGGCATTAAATCGATGGCAGCCATTTTGCTATGCCAAAGCGGTCGGCCGTTGGGTAATTACCCTCGCAGGTAGGCGATGGCGATTTGCGTACGGTTGCGCAGGCCCATTTTGGCCAGGATCGAGCTGATGTGGTTGCGCACCGTGCCTTCTCCCATATAAGCCGTGGCGGCAATCTCCTTGTTATCGAGGCCGCGGGCGATGAGCTCGGCGACTTCGAACTCGCGGTCGGTCAGACCGGCAAAGGCCGCGGGCCGGCGAGTCGCACCGGCCTCAGCGTTCGCCCCATCAAAATCGACATCTTCGATCGCCTTGCCCTCGAGCACGCGTTTGCCATCCATGACCTGCGCCAACGCTGGCGGAATGGCGGCGACATCGGTCTTGATCAGGTAACCGCGGGCGCCCAGCTTGAGCGCCGACACAATGTACTCGTCATCCGAGAATGTCGTCAGAAACACCACGCGTGCCGCGGGGTCGTGCTCAAGGATCTCGCGCGCCGCCGAAAGGCCGTCGCGCCCCGGCATCTGAATGTCGAGCAGCGCGATATCGGGTGCGAGTTCGGCGTAGAGTGCCACCGCGTCGTTGCCGTCGGCTCCGGTGCCCACTACCTCGATCTGCGTTTGGGCGCCCAGGATAATCTTGAGCGAATCGACCACTAGGCGGTCGTCGTCGACAACGATGAGCCTCATCGGCCCTCATCTCCTTGCTGTTTGGGAACGGTGGCGAACACACGCCAGCCGCCGGCACCGGCGCGCGGACCGGCGGTGAAGGTGCCGCCAAGCGCCTCGACGCGCTCGCGCATGGAGCCGAGCCCCATGCCTTCTGCGACGTTGCTGCTGCTCGCCGGGGTCGCGTCCGCGCCATTATCGGTAACGATGAGCTGGTAAAACGACGGATGCTCCATGCACCGCACGGTAACGGCATTGGCATGGGCGTGGCGCATGGCGTTGGAAAGCGCCTCGCGAAGGACCGCCGCAAAGCAGTTGGCGACATTTGCGGGCGCATGTTCGGTCATAACTTCAAGCTCAATCTGCGGGCCGCCGTCCGAGCGCGCGCCTTCAACAATGCGTTCGAGCTGCACGGAAAGGTCGACAGCGTTGTCGTTGAGCGCATGGACGCTAGTACGCACAAGTTGGAGCGCCTCGTCAACCGTGCGTTTGACGTCGGCGAAATCGGCGGCGACGCCGGGCTCGTCGGCGTGGATCACGCGCAGGGCTTCGGCTTGTAGCGAGGCACGCGTGAGCTGGTGTCCGACGTTATCGTGGATCTCGCGCGCGATGCGGGCGCGTTCGGCGAGCGTCGCGAGCTCGACTTCGTAGTCCTGGCGGTCGGCAAGATCGCGGTTGCGCGCTTCGAGCGCGAGGGCTCGTTCCTGCAGCTCGTCGCGGGTACGGCGCATGCGTTCCTGTTCGCGCTCCAGCTGCGCGGTGCGCAGTGACAGCAACGTGGCGGCGACCGAAAGAATGGCGGTTAGCAGCAGCGTTCGGGTGGTGAGCGCGCCGCCGCGAAGGTCCGCGACGAGCGCACAGGCAAAGACAGCACCGACACCCAACGCGATCCAGGCGTGCTCACGGCGCACGCGCCGCGCGATGTCATAGAGGGCGAGAGGCGCAAACGGCATAAACGGCGGCACGAAGACAGCCGCGATGATGTAAGCGTAGCTCACGGCCTCGCTCGCACGGCGGGCGCGATTTCCCTGTGCGACCTCGGCCAGTGAGGTGGCAATAACGCCCAGGCAAAACGCCGCGACTAAGCGAGCGTCCACAGCAAGGCCTGTGGCGGCTGCGATGCAGCACGCCAGCACAATCGATTTGTCGAAAAGCCTGTTCATACGGGTATTGTACGCGATGCCGCGCGTGGTGGAGGGGCCGCCTGCGCAACCGTGACATTTCTCCCGCGCGGCAAAGCGGGGGCGTCGGCAGGCCGTACGACCAAGACCTCCGCACTCGTGACAAAGCTCACTGGTGCGCGCCGCCCGCTCCTGCGATGATGCAATCGTACCGGGCCACGACCAACAGAAGGGCCGCCTCATGACAGACATCGTCCACGTCGAAAACCTCGTCAAGCGCTACGACGATCTTATTGCGCTCGACCACTTTAACCTGAACATCGCCCCCGGCGAGATCTTTGGCCTGCTGGGCCCCAACGGCTCGGGCAAGACCACGTCCATCAACTGCATCCTGCAGCTGCTCGCCTACGACAAGGGCACCATCGAGCTGTTCGGCGAGCGCATGACGCCCGCCCGCTACGACCTCAAGCGCCGCATCGGTGTGGTGCCGCAGCAGGTGGCGGTGTTCGACGAGCTCACCGTGCGCGAGAACATCGACTATTTCTGCAGTCTCTACGTCAACGACCGCAAGCGCCGCCGCGCGCTGGTGGACGAGGCGATCGACTTTGTCGGCCTGGGCGACTTTACCAAGTTCCGCCCCGGCAAGCTCTCGGGCGGCCTGGCGCGTCGTCTCAACATTGCCTGCGGCATCGCGCACAAGCCCGAGCTCATCTTTTTTGACGAACCCACGGTGGCGGTCGACCCGCAAAGCCGCAACGCCATCCTGGAGGGCATCTGCCGCCTGCGCGACGAGGGCGCCACGGTGGTGTATACCAGCCATTACATGGAGGAAGTCGAGCAGATCTGCAGCCGCATCATGATCATGGACGGTGGGCGCGTGCTGGCGCAGGGCACTAACGACGAGCTCAAGCGCATGATTCAGATGGGCGAGAAGATTGTAATCGAGGTCGGCGAGGTTCCGAGTGCGGCGCTCGGTGCCGGCGCAAGCCTGCCGCACGTTCTGGACCTTTCGGCAACGGCGGGACAGCTCACGTTTTCGTGCGAAGCGAGCCCGCACAACCTGACGGACATTCTCGATGCGCTGCGCTCGCATGACGTGCCACTCGGCCGCATCTATTCCGAACCGCCGACCCTCAACGACGTATTCCTCGAGATCACCGGCCGCGAGCTGCGCGACTAGGGGGCGGCCATGTTCAACACCATCATCACCACGGTCAAGACGCTGCTGCGCCGGCCGAGCACGTGGGTCTGGGGCGCTCTCTTTCCTATCGCGCTTTCCACGATGTTCATGTTTATGTTTGCGAACCTCAGCTCCGACGGCACGGTCGACCCGGTGCCGGTTGCCGTCGTGGCGGACGAGGCCTGGGATGCCTCGACCTTTAAGGATGTGGCAGCTTCGCTTGCCAAGGCAGGCGACGATCAGCTGCTCGATGTGAGCGAGTACGAAGACTTGGCTGCCGCGCGCAAAGCGCTCAAGGCCGGCGAGGTCGCGGGCATCTATACGGTTGATGCCGCGGGCACGCCCAGGCTCACGCTGCTATCGAGTTACGACAGCTCGCGCGCCTCGTCGGTGCTTACCGACCGCAGCATCCTTGAAACGGTGGCAAGCTCGTATACGCAAAATGCCGAGCTCATGTCCCAGATTGCCCAGGATGACCCGGCGGCGCTCGCCGACCCGGAGGCGGTTGCGCGCGCTCTGTCGCTCGAGGGCGGAACCCGCCGCGTGAGCCTGACTCGTGCCACGCCCGATGGCACGGTCATCTACTATTACGCGCTTTTTGGCCTGGTCGCGATGATGTCTGCCGAGTTTGCCGCCTTGAGCGTCGTCGATTTGCAGCCTAATCTGTCGGGCCTTGGCGCGCGCCGCTGCGTGGGCGGTCTCTCCAAGACGGCGTCACTGGCCGGCATTTTTGTCGGCTCGTGGCTGGTTTCCTTTGCATCGATGGCGGTTGCGATCGGCTACGTGCGCCTGGTCGTGGGCGTCGACTTTGGCGGGCGCGAGGGGTTGTGCCTGCTGGGCGGGGCTGCATCCGCGCTTGCCGCCACGGGCCTGGGGCTCTTTGTGGGCACGCTTCCCGTTAAGGGCGGCAAGGCGTCCAAGTCCGGTATCCTCACGGGCTTCGCTACCACGTGCGCCCTGTTCGCCGGACTCTACGGCGAGCCGGCGATGGCGCTTGCCGACGCTGGCGGCCGCGGCTGCCCGGCCGAGTGCTGGCTCAACCCCGTCAAGCTCATCTGCGACATGTTCAACCGCCTGTATTTCTTTGAGGATCTGGGGCCCTTCGCCGTCCGCGCCGGCGCGCTCGTCCTGATGACCCTGGTGTTTGTCGTCGCCGCTACGCTGATCTTTGGAAGGAGCCGCTATGAGCACCTTTAAGACCGCGCTTCGCATGGCGCTCGCGCACCCGTTATACCTGCTCATCTATACGGTGTTCATCTCGCTCATGGGCGTATTCATCGCGGCCTCGGTGAGCTGGAACTCGTCGCAGCTTACCGAGTACAAGCCCTACGACACCAATGTGATCGTGGTCGACCGCGACAATAGCGACCTTTCGCGGGCGCTTACCAAGCACCTAGGCTCACGCTTTGACCTGGTCACGGGCGTTGGTGACGACATGTACGACCTTGCGGATGCGCTCGCCAAGAGTAACAGCGCCAAGGGCAGCGCCGATTGCGTGTTCTTTATCCCGGAGGGGTTTGAGGACGATCTTGTTGCAGCCGCGCGTGCGGGGGAAGACCTGCCCAAGCTCGATGTGACGTACGGCTCCGGCACCATGGCGGCAGCGCTTTCGTCTGCCGAGGCCTCGCGGTGGGTCTCGCTCGCGGGTACTGCGGCGGCACTTGAGCCAGCTGCTTCCGACGGCGATGTCGCCAAGGCCGCCGAGCATGCTGCCGCAAAGCGTGCGGAGGTCCAGATCGAGCAGGTCAAGGTTGACTCGACTGCCGCCGCTACACTCGAGTCGTACTTCAACTTTGGCGCGTATGCGATCATCTCGTCGGTCATCGTGTCGGTGGGGCTGGTGTTCTCGGGCATGAACGAGCCCGAGCGCGTGCGCCGCATGGAGGCCGGTCCGCTCTCCGAGCGCCAGCGTTCGCTTGCCGTGTTCGCGGCCGCCGCCGTGCTCACTGTCTGTATCTGGTTTGTGTCGAGCATGATGGGCGTCGTGGGCTTTGCCGGCGCGGTCGCCGAGGTCGGCGTGGGCCGTGTGTGCCTGGCGCTGGCGGCAACGTTTGCCCTGGCGTGCACGCCGCTGGCCGTTGGCTTTGCCCTTTCGAGCCTGGGCGCGCGCGAAGAGCTGCTCAACGGTGTGGGCAACCTGCTTGGCTTGCTCATGACGTTTTTGGGCGGCGCCTGGATGCCGCTGTCGCTCATGGGCTCGGCCGTGCAGACGGTGGCGCACTTTGTGCCGACGTATTGGGTGAACGACGCGATCGGCAAGGCGCTCGCTTCGGACCTGACGTCTGCCGTGCTGGGCGACATCGCCTGCGACCTGGGCGTCACGGTGCTCTTCGCCGCTGCCATCGCCGCCGTAGGCCTAGCCCTCGCCCACAACAAATCCCACGCCTAGCCACCTAGTCATTGGGGACAGTCTTTGCCGATTCGCCGGTTCGCCAGCCGGGTTGGCAAGGACTGTCCCAATATGCCGGCCTTTGGGACCACTCATTGGGGACAGACTTAAATGAGCGATTTCACTCATTTAAGTCTGTCCCCAATGAGTAGGTTGGAAAAATGTGCGCCTGTCGCTTAAAAATAGTTCGCCTGGGTTTACTATTACCCTAGAAAAGTAACAGAAGGCTAACAACGGGGGATAGCATGTCGACAAAGCAAGCCTATGTCCAGGTCAAAGGGCTCAGGAAACACTACGGCGACGGTGATGCGCGCCTGACGGTACTCGATGGCATCGACACGTCCATCAACCGCGGCGAGATCTGCGTCATGCTGGGGCCCTCCGGCTCGGGCAAGTCGACCTTTCTCAACCTGATCGGCGGCCTGGAGGATGCCGACGGTGGTTCCATCATGGTGGACGGCTGCGACCTTACGGTGCTCAAGCCCGCCGATCTGGGCGAGTACCGACGTCGCGAGCTGGGTTTTGTCTTCCAGTTCTACAACCTGGTGCCCGACCTTACCATCAAGGAAAACATCGAGGTCACGGCGCACCTGTCCAAAAACCCGCTCAATGTCGACGACCTGCTGCGTTCGCTGGGCCTCTACGAGCACCGCAACAAGTTCCCGCGCCAGGTCTCGGGCGGCCAACAGCAGCGTTGCGCCATCGGCCGCGCACTCGTCAAAAACCCGGGCCTGCTGCTGTGCGACGAGCCCACCGGCGCGCTTGACTACAAGACATCCAAGGAAATCTTGCAGCTCATGGAGGATGTTAACCGCACCTACGGCTGCACCATCATCATCGTCACCCACAACGCCGCCATCGCCCGCATGGCCAACCGCGTGCTGCGCCTGCGCGACGGGCGCATCGTCGAGGACGAGCTCAGCGAGTCGCCCGTCGCGGCCGCCGAGCTCGATTGGTAGGCGGCGCCATGACACCTCTCGCAAAACGACTCCCGCGCGAGCTGCGCCGCAATATCGGCAAGTACCTGGGCATCTTTTTGCTTATGTGCGGAAGCATCGCCCTCACGTCGGGCTTTTTGCTCGCGGCGCATTCCATCGGCTGCCTCATTGACGACATGCGCGATGCGTACACGATCGAGGACGGCCGCGTGACTACCTCCTTCGAGGCCACCGACGACCAGCTCAAGGCAGCCGAGGATGCAGCCGACGACGTCGGCGGCGTCACGCTCTACAAGAATTTCTCCATCGACGCCATCATCAAAAAGACCGCCGGCGACGACGGCACCAAGCGCACGTTGCGCACCTATGCGCACCGCACCAAGGTCGATATCGCGTCCTACTGCGAAGGCAAGCAGCCCAAGACGGACGATGAGGTGGCTATCGACCGCGTTTTTGCCACCAACAACGACCTTGTCGTGGGCGATAAGGTTGAGCTTGAGGGCCGCACCTACACCATCTGCGGCATCATGACCCAGCCCGATAGCCAGGCGCTGTTCCTCAACAATTCGGACTTTACGGTGAACACCATCACCTATGGTGTGGCCGAGGTCACCGACGCCGGCTTTGCCGCGCTCGAGGATGCCGGTGGTGCACCTGCCTACACCTACTCCTTTGCTTTTACCGATCGCGACCTCCCCACCGCGGATCGCATCGATGCGGAGCAGGATATGGTCGAGGCGCTGACCGATGCCGATGCGCGCGTGGACGATCTGATCGACGCCGATTCCAACCAGGGTATTGGCTACGCGCGCGACGACGTAGACGGCGACTCCATGATGTGGATGACGCTGCTCAACATTATCATCGTGATCATGGCGTTCGTCTTTGTGGTCCTTACCGACGCCACCATCGAGGAGGAGAGCGCCATCATTGGCACGCTGCTCGCCAGCGGCTATCGCCGCCGCGAGATCGTGCTGCACTACCTGGCACTTCCCGCCATCGTGGGCGTGCTCGCGGCACTTTTGGGCACCGCGCTCGGCGTTGCGTTCTTTACCGAGCCCATGCGCGGTCTCTACTACGGCTCGTACAGTCTGCCGCCCTTCCAGGTGTACTGGAGTTGGGGGATCTTTGTGAAGTGCGCCGTGGTTCCCGCTGCCGCGCTCATCCTCATCACGCTGGTGGGCCTGCTTCGCAAGATGGGCAAGACGCCGTTGCAGTTCCTTCGTCACGAGGCGAGCGGCAAATCGGGCACCAAGCGCGGCCTGCAGCTGCCGGAGCGCATGGGCTTTGTTTCCCGCTTCCGCCTGCGCATCTTCCTGCGCAACCTGGGCAACTTCGCCACGCTCTTCGTGGGCATTGCGTTTGCCTCGCTGCTGCTGCTCTTTGGCCTGGCGATCCTGCCCACGATGACGCACTATGCGGACAACCTGGAGACAAGCCTGGTCGCCGAGCACCAGTACACGCTCAAGGCTCCGCTAGAGCTTGAGGGTACTGCCGAGGAGCGCGGGCAGTGGGCGGCGCTCGAGCGCTTGCAGTCGATTGACGGCGCGCTGCTCTCCGCCGCCCAGGATGCCGATGACGAGCTTGACGACGCGGCCGATGCGGCGCAGACGGCAGCCGATGCCGCGACCGCATCTCCGTCTGCCGAGAGCCTGGCCGCGGCGCAGGACGCGCTCGCCAAGGTCCAGGACAAGAAAGATGCGCTTTATGCGCGCCTCGATGACCTTGCCGATGCCCTCGGCTGCGACCGCGATGAGGCCATCGACCTGATCGACAAGGCCTCTAAGATCGACACCGACAACGACGACATTCACCCGATCAACACGACCGACAACGGCGCGGGCGCAATCGCGCAGGCCGAGAAATATGCCGTTTACCAGCTGCAATACGACCGCGGCGATGGTAATGGCGAGGAGACGATTTCCGTCTACGGCATCTCGCCCGATTCGCGCTACTGGAAGGGCCTCAACATCGGCGACGGGCGCGTCGTCTTTGGCGGCGGTCTGCTCGATAAGTTTGGCTGGAGCGAGGGCCAGAAGGTCGAGCTTCGCGACAAGTACGAGGCTCGGGATTATTCTCTTGAGTACGCGGGTAAGGACTGCATCTGGGGTTCAAAGTCGGACATGAATATCTATATGAGCATCGATGACTTTAACGAGCTGTTCGGCAACGACGCCGCCTACTTTAACGGCTATGTGAGCGACGAGAAGCTCGACCTCGATGCTCGTTACTTTGCCGGTGACACCACGCCCGACGACATGCGCGCCGTGGGTGACCAGTTCATCGGCATGATGAGCAAAATGATCGGCATGATGGTCGGGCTCGCGGTGTTTATCTTCCTGCTGTTTATGTACCTGCTGACCAAGGCGGTGATCGACCACAGCGCCCGTTCGATCAGCTACATGAAAGTCTTTGGCTATCGCGATAGCGAGATCTCGCATCTGTACATCCGCTCGATCACGCTGTGCGTGGCGGCGTCGCTCGTGCTGAGCCTGCCGGTCATTATTGGCTCGCTCACGGCCATCTTCCGCTCGATGCTGCTCGCCTACAACGGCAATATCGAGATCTACGTGCCCGCTTGGTCCATGGCTGCATGCATCGGCATCGGCTTTGCGACCTACCTGGTCGTGGCGCTGCTGCACACGCGCTCTATCAAGCGCGTCAGCCTGGCCGAAGCCCTCAAGGTGCAGGAGTAGTCATTGGGTGTTCCTATAGTTTTGTCAACCTTCGACGCTACTCCCGGTAGGG
>URQD01000036.1:0-18212 GCA_900549905.1 uncultured Collinsella sp.
GAGCGCTTGACTGGCAGTCAAGAGGTCAGGGGTTCGATCCCCCTCGTCTCCACCCGAGCATTGAATGAGGCTCCAACGCAAGTTGGGGCCTTTTTTCATATAGGCACACAAGGTCAAAGGCGGCAGCATGATCCTCCTGGTCGACAAGATCGAAAAAAGCTTCGGCGCACGCGTCCTCTTTAGCGGCGCGTCCTTCCAGATCAACCCCGGCGAGCGCTTTGCGCTCGTTGGGCCCAACGGCGCCGGCAAAACCACCATGCTCAAAATCATCATGGGCATCGACAGCCCCGACGCCGGCCAGGTCCAGTATGCCAAAGACTGCCAGGTGGGCTACCTAGAGCAGGAAACCAACCTAGAGCACAAGGACACCACCATCCTTGCCGAGGTCATGGCCGCCGCCAAGGAAATCCGCCGCATGGGCGAGCGCGCCAACGAACTGCAGGCCCAAATCACCGAGCTCTCCGAGCAGGGCAAGGACGTCGACGCGCTCCTTAACGAGTACGGCCAGGTCCAGGACCGCTTTGAGCACCTGGGCGGCTACGAACTCGAGAGCAACGCCCGCAAGATCCTGTCCGGCCTGGGCTTTAAGGTCACCGACTTTGAGCGCCCGTGCTCCGAGTTCTCGGGCGGCTGGCAGATGCGCATCGCGCTTGCCAAGCTCTTCCTGCGTCACCCCGACCTGCTGCTTCTGGACGAGCCCACCAACCACCTGGACCTCGAGAGCGTCCAGTGGCTGCGCGGCTTTATCGCCAACTATGACGGCGCTGTGCTCATCGTCAGCCACGACCGCGCGTTTATGGACGCCTGCGTCGACCACGTCGCCGCGCTCGAGAACCGCCGCGTAACCACCTACACCGGCAACTACAGCAGCTACCTCAAGCAGCGCGAGGACAACCTGGAGCAGATGCGCGCAAAGCGTGCCGCCCAGGAGCGCGACATCGCCCACATGCAGGTCTTCGTAGACAAGTTCCGCTATAAGCCCACCAAGGCCGCCCAGGCGCAGGAGCGCATCCGCAAGATCGAGCAGATCAAAAAGGAGCTCGTCATCCTGCCCGAGGGCCACAAGCACATCGACTTTAAGTTCCCCGACCCGCCGCGCTCCGGCGATATGGTCGTGGGCCTGGAGGGCGTCTCCAAGTCCTACGGCAACAAACACATCTACAGCGACATCGACCTCAAGCTCTACCGCGGCGAGCACGTGGCACTCGTCGGCCCCAACGGCGCCGGCAAGTCCACCCTCATGAAGATCCTCGCCGGCCTGGAGCCGCCCACCACCGGCACCCGCGATCTGGGCACCAACGTGGGCGTGGCCTATTACGCCCAGCACGCGCTCGAGGGCATGACCGAGTCCAACACCGTCCTGCAAGAGATCGACACCGTCACGCCCAAGTGGACCGTGCCGCAGCAGCGCAGCTTGCTAGGCGCCTTCCTGTTTAGCGACAACGATTCCATCGAAAAGCAGGTACGCGTCCTCTCCGGAGGCGAAAAGGCGCGTCTGGCCCTGGCGAAGATGCTCGTGGCCCCCGAGGCGCTCCTGTGCCTGGACGAGCCCACCAACCACCTGGACATCGACTCGGTGGACATGCTCGAGAACGCCCTGCAAAACTTCCCCGGCACCATCGTGCTAATCAGTCACGACGAGCACCTGGTACGCGCCGTGGCCAACCGCGTCATCGACATCCGCGACGGCCAAGTCACGGTCTACGACGGCGACTACGACTACTACCTCTACAAGCGCGAGGACCTTGCAGCCCGCGCCGCCGCTGAGGCGTCCACGGAGAGCGCGCCTGCCACGGCCAAGCCCGCCAACGCCGCCCAAGCCAACAGTCCCGCCCCGGCTCCCAAGCCTGCCGAGGGCAAAAAGACCAAGGAGCAAAAACGCGCCGAGGCCCAAGCCCGCGCTGCGCTCAACAAAAAGCTCAAGGGCGTGCGTAACCAGCTCAAAAAGATCGAGACAGAGCTGGACAAAAAGCGCGCCCGCTATGACGAGCTTATGGAATTGATGGCAAGCGAAGAGCTTTATGCCGATCAAGACAAGTTCAACGCCGCGCTGGGGGAATATAACGGCCTTAAGCAAGAGCTGCCCAAGCTCGAGGACGAATGGCTGGAGCTTTCCACCCAGATCGAAGAGGAGACCGCGCGTGAACTCTCGTAAGGCCGCTGCCGTGGCGATGAGCATCATCGCCATCGCCTGTCGCATCTGCGGCATCTTTATGAGCGCGATGACCGTGCTGCTGTGTTTTAGCGGCCTCACCGCCAAGCTGCAGATCGTAGGCTTTGTCGTTGAGCTTTCGCGCGCCCTGCCGAGCGTCATCGCCGGCTATGGCGTCATCACGTCGCCCTTTGGCGGCGTGTTCCGCCTGGATTACGCCATCGTCGCCGTGATTCTGTTTGTGATCGACTACCTGCTCACGCGCGCCTCGCGCCGCGTCCGCTAGGGGAGCGCTATGTCCAGCAGCTACCTCATGAACCTGCTCGCCAGCGCCGTCGCCGTCATCGTGGGCATCGTGATCCACGAGAGCGCACACGCCGCCGCGGCCTGGGCGCTCGGCGACAAGACGGCCCGTTCGCGCGGCCGCGTGTCGCTCAACCCGCTCAACCATATCGACCCGTTTGGCACCATCATCCTGCCGCTACTCATGCTTGCCGCCGGCGGCCCGGTGTTCGCCTTCGCCAAACCCGTGCCCGTCTACCTCAACAACCTCAAGCACCCCAAGCGTGACGAGGTCCTGGTGAGCGCGGCCGGCCCCGCGTCGAACATCGCACTCGCGTGCCTTGCCGCGGCACTCATGCACGTGGCGTACGGCAACCTCTACACCGGCATCTCCTTTGCCCTGGCGTCACAGATCATGAACTTCGGCGCCACGTTTATCGTGGTTAACCTGTCACTCGCATTCTTCAACCTCATCCCGATCCCGCCGCTCGATGGCTCGTCGATCATCGTGCCGTTCCTCAAAGGCAAGGCGCTCAGCAACTACTACCACCTGCAGCAATACGCCATGCCCATCCTCATCTTGGTGCTGTACCTGCTGCCCATGTGGACCGGCATCGACGTTATCGGCCGTTTTTTCGACGTTACCGTGTATCCGCTGGCCGAGTGGCTGCTCAACTTCGCAATCGCCGGCATCTAAGGTAAACTTACAGGTCGACCGTGCAAAACGGTCGTAACATGCACCCAAACCGCGCCGCGAAGGCGCCGTCAAAGGAGGTCGAAGATGTCGTATCGCGTGTCGACGCAGGTCTACAGCGGACCGTTCGACCTGCTGCTGCAGCTGGTAACCCGCCAAAAAGTAGATATCGGCGCCATCTCCATCAGCGAGGTGGCCGAGCAATACCTTGCCGAGGCTGAGCGCATCGAGGCGCTGGACCTGGACGTGGCGAGCGACTTTCTGCTGGTCGCGGCAACCCTTCTGGACATCAAGGCCGCCTCTCTGGTGCCGCAGGAGGCCCCGCGTAAAAATGATGACGACGATGACGAGGACGACGAGGACCTGGAGGAACTAAGCGCGCTCGACGGCGACGCCCTGCGCGAGGTCCTGATTCAGCGTCTGATTGCCTACAAGCAGTTTAAGGGTGCGGCTGCGGCCCTCGGTGCCCGCATGCAGGCGGAAAGCCGCATGCACCCGCGTGTGGCCGGCCCCGACCCCGAGTTTTTGGGCCTTATGCCCGACTACCTGGCCGGCATCACCCTGCGCGGCCTCGCCGTCATCTGTGCCGACCTGGACGGCAAGCGCCAGACCTTCCTGCTGGAGGCCGAGCACGTGGCGCCGCATCGCGTGCCGCTCGATCTGACCGTAGCCTCGGTCGACCGCTTTACCATGGCGCACCAAACTTGCACCTTCCGCGAGCTGTTGGACGGCGACGCCACCACCGAGCAGCTCGTCGTCACCTTCCTGGCCATGCTCGAGCTCGCCAAGCGCGGCTCGCTCACGCTGAGCCAGGACGAGATCTTCGGAACCATCTGCATCAACCGCGTCGAGGGCGCTGAGGCATACGTGCCCGGCGAGGGCCCCGAGCTCACCGAATAGGAGCCGCAACCATGTCAACCCTTTCCACGCTGGAGGCAAACAGCATCAAAGGCGCCCTTGAGGCGCTGCTGCTGGTGTCGAGCGATCCCGTGAGCGCACCCGCGCTGGCAGGTGCGCTGGATATCGCCCCGGGCGAGTGCGCATCGCTGCTCGCCGAGCTCAAGGTTGAGTACGAGGAGGCCAACCGCGGCTTTCAGCTGCGCGAGGTCGCCGGCGGCTGGCGCCTGTTTACGCATCCCGCCTACCACGACGTGGTCGAGGCCTACGTGCTGAGCTGGGACACGCAAAAGCTGTCGCAGGCGGCGCTCGAAACCCTGGCCGTCATCGCATACCACCAGCCTGTGACGCGCGAGGTGGTCAAGGGCATCCGCGGCGTCAACTCCGACGGCGTCATCGCGTCGCTCGTGGACAAGGGCCTTGCGCGCGAGCTCGGCCGCGATCCCCAGCGCGGTCAGGCCATCATTTACGGCACGACCAACGCCTTCTTGGAAAAGTTCGGTCTGCGCTCCACCCGCGACCTGCCCGACCTGGAGCAGTTTGCCCCCGACGAGCAATCGCGTCAGTTTATCCGCGAGCGCCTGAGCGGCCGCAGCATTCAGTCCACGCTCGAGGAGCAGGCCGATGACCTGGACGAAGAGCGCGAACTGCTCGATACCGATGTTGAAGATGTTGAGGCAGTCGAGGACTTGGAAACCCTGGACGTCGACGAGACCTCGGAGGATTTGCATGACGAGGACTAACGAAGTAGGGGAGACGCGCGCCATGGGTAACGCAGTACACGCCACCGACGCCCAGCCCGTCTATCCGCACACCATGCGCCTGCAGCGCTTTTTGGCGCGCGCGGGCGTGGCGAGCCGCCGTGGCTCGGAGGACCTAATGACCGCCGGCCGCGTGACCGTCAATGGCCAGGTCGCGACTGAACTGGGCACCAAGGTCGACGTCGACCGCGATCACATCGAGGTCGACGGCATGCCCGTTAAGCTCAACCAGGGCGCCGTGTACCTGATGCTCTACAAGCCGACCGGCTACCTCACCACCATGAGCGACCCGCAGGAGCGCCTTTGCGTGGCCGACCTGGTCCCCCGCGACCGCTTTCCGGGACTTTTCCCGGTGGGCCGCCTAGACCGCGACACCACAGGCCTTTTGCTCTTTACCACTGACGGCGACCTTTCGCAGGACCTGCTGCACCCGAGCAAGCACGTCTACAAGACCTACCAGGCACTCGTGGACGGGCAGCTGACCGACCGCGATCTAGAACCGCTCCGCCGTGGCATCGAGCTCGATGACGGCCTATGCCAGCCGGCGATCTGCCGCGTCATCACCGCACGCGAGGCCGAGGCTGTAGCTCCCCAGGGCGTCAAGCCCGGCACCACCGCCGTGGAGGTCATCATCCGCGAGGGCCGCAAGAATCAGGTCAAGCGCATGTTGAGCAAGATTCACCATCCGGTAATCCGTCTGCATCGCTGCAACTTTGCCGGCCTTGAGCTCGAGGGCGTGGCCAAGGGCTCATGGCGCGAACTCACCGACCGCGAGGTGCAGATCCTTAAAGCGGGCGGCATCCCGCCCAAGCAGGCGAGCGCCAAGCGCAACGGCAGCAAGCCTCAAGACACGCCCGCCAGCCGCACGCGTCACCACGGCAGCCACGGCTCCGCACCCAAGCGCAACACCTACCGCGAGCGCTACACGGGCTAGGCAACAAGCCGCGCCCCAACGCCCGCGAACCATACCAGCACGTCAACCATCGAAAGGAAGCATTGCATGATCGTCGCCATCGACGGCCCCGCCGGTTCCGGCAAGTCCACCATCGCCAAGGAGATCGCCCGCCAGCTGGGCTTTAACAAGCTCGACACGGGCGCCATGTATCGCGCCGTCACCTTCGCCGCGCTCGATCGCGGCATCGACCTGGATAACGAGGCGGCCATCGACGCCCTCGCCGAGCAGATCGAAATCCGCTTTACCAACGGCACCGGCGAGGACACGCGCCTGACCATTGACGGCCAGGACGCTTCGGCCGCCATCCGCACCCCGCAGGTCGACGCCAACGTGTCCAAGGTCTCGGCCTATCCGGGCGTGCGCGCCGCCATGCTCATCCACCAGCGCCGCGCCGCCGAGGACCGCGATATCGTCGCCGAGGGTCGCGACATCGGAACCGTCGTGTTCCCCAACGCTCAGGTAAAAATCTTCCTGACTGCCGACCCGCGTGAGCGCGCCCGCCGCCGCGTGTTGCAGCGCCACCAGAACGATGCGCAGCCGCTCACGCCCGCGCAGCTCGAGGCCGAGGTCGACGAGACCCTCGACGCCCTTAAGCAGCGCGACAAGCTCGACAGCAGCCGCGAGGTTGCCCCGCTCGTGCCCGCCGAGGACGCTGTGCACGTCGACTCCACCGCCCACACCATCGACGAGGTCGTCCGCATTATCGAAGACCTCATCAACCAAAGGAGGTAGCCCATGCGCCTGTTTAAGCAGACGCCCGAGGATTACTACAACGCTCCTTATGCAGAGTTCCCAGCGCTCATCCGCGGCACCGTCGTCGTAGTCATGGCCATCCTTTGGGCCTTCTCCAAGCTCATGTGGCGCTGGAAGGTCGAGGACGCCGATCTGCTGTTTGAGCGCCAGGAGGGCCGCGGCAGTGTTGTCATCTGCAACCACACCTCGATGGCCGAGCTCCTGGCTGTCGAGACGGCGCTGTTCTTTGGTGGCCGCCGCATTCGCCCCATTTTTAAGTCCGAGTTTGCCAAGAGCAAGATCGTACGCTGGGCCTTTAGCCGCGTAGGTGGCATTCCCGTCGAGCGCGGTACCGCCGACATGAAGTGTTTGCGTGCCGCCCAGCATGCGCTGCAGCGCGGCGAGGACGTTCTGATCTTCCCCGAGGGCACGCGCATCCGCTCGCGCGAGATTAAACCCGAGGTCCACGGCGGCTTTGCGCTCATCGCCCAGATGGGCAAGGCACCCGTCAACCCGCTCGCCATCTGCGGCTGGTCCGACATCACGCCTGCGGGCAAAAAGCTCATGCGTCCCAAGAAGTGCTGGATTCGTGCCGGCAAAGCCGCCTCGCTTTCCGATGCACCGGCCGGGCTTAAGCGTACGGAGCGCTTGGCCTGGTTTGAGTCCGAGGCTATGAGCCGCGTATACGCCATGCGCGACGAGCTGTGCGCCGAGCATCCTGGCAGGTTCTAGCCATGAGCGAGAACGTGACGAACACCGCCGCGACTGCGTCCGACCAAGCCACCGTGCCCACCATCGAGATTGCAGCTCACGCCGGCACCTGCTACGGCGTGCAGCGCGCGCTCGACATGGCATTGGCCGCCGCGCCGCAGGCAGGGGAGAGCGCTCAGGTCCACACGCTGGGTCCGCTCATCCATAACCCCATCGTGGTGCGCGAGCTCGCCGAGGCAGGCGTCGGTCTGGCCGACACCTTGGACGACGCCGCAACCGGCACCATGATCATCCGCGCCCACGGCGTGGTACCGCAGGTCATCGATGCTGCCCGCAAGCGCGGCCTTAACGTGGTCGATGCCACCTGCCCCTACGTGAAGAAGGTCCATGTGGCGGCCGAGCGCCTGGTGCACGAGGGCTACCACGTGATCGTCGTGGGCGAGCCGGGCCATCCCGAGGTCGAGGGTATTCTGGGCCACGCCGGCAATGACGCGCAGGTCGTGAGCTGTGCCGCCGACGCCGATGCCCTGCCGCTCAAGGGCAAGGTGGGCCTGGTTGTACAGACCACCCAGACCGCGCAGAACCTCGCCGAGGTCGTGGCCGCTATCACCCCGCGCGTACAAGAGCTTCGTGTGATCAACACCATCTGCGCCGCCACGAGCGAGCGTCAACAGGCGGCAGCCACGCTTGCCAACCGCTGCGACTGCATGGTCGTGGTGGGCGGCAAGAACTCGGGCAACACCCGCCGCCTGGCACAGATTTGCGCCGACGCCTGCGAGCGCACGTATCACATCGAGGAAGCTTCCGAGCTCCAGGCCGAGTGGTTAACCGGCGCTCACCACATCGGTATCACCGCCGGCGCTTCCACCCCGCAAGAACACATCGAGCGCGCCGTAACGCGCATCAAGGAGCTTTGCCGCTAATCATGGACCAGACCGTACCCGCATATGCCGCCGAGGTGGCCGATTACGGGCGCAGCCGCGACCCCGAGCCGGGTGAAGGCGCGCTCGTAAAGAACGTGCGTCCCGAATCGCCCGCGTGGGATGTGGGTATCGAGCCGGGCATGCGCGTGCTCACGGTCAACGGCGAGCAGCTCACCGACATGATCGTGTGGCTCTGGGAGGCCGACGATGATACCGTCGACCTCGAGGTTTTCGACCCACGCGACAACACCGTCACCTCCGTCGAGCTCGACCGCTTCCCGGGAGAGGACTGGGGGCTGGAGTTCGACGGCCCTATCTTTGACGGCATGCGCACCTGCGTGAACGCCTGCGTGTTCTGCTTTATGACCATGCTGCCCAAGGGCGGCCGTTCCACGCTCTACATTCGCGACGACGACTATCGCCTAAGCTTTTTACAGGGCAACTTTGTCACGCTCACGAACCTCACCGACGATGATGTTCAAAACGTCATCCAACGCAACATGAGCCCTATGAACGTGTCGGTCCATGCCGTAAGCCCCGACGTCCGCCGCCGCATGATGGGCCGCAACGCCCAGCGCGGCATGGACGTACTCGAAGCCATCATGGCCGCCGGCATCGAGATTCACGCGCAGATCGTGTTGTGCCCCGGCATGAACGACGGCGAGGAGCTGGAAAAGACCCTGCGCTTTTGCGAGGAGCACGAGCAAATCACAAGCCTGGGCATTGTGCCGCTCGGTTTTACCAAGCATCAGAACCGCTTTAGCTGGTCCTACAGCGACAAGCCCGAGCTGGCTCGCGAGACCATTGCCATGATCCGGCCTTTCCAGGATCGAGCCTACGAGCGCTTTGGCCGCCACACCTTCCAGATGAGCGACGAGTTCTATCTGGACGCCGGCATCGATCCTCCCGAGGCGGACTTTTACGACGGTTACCCGCAGTACTACGACGGCATTGGCATGATCCGCTCGTATCTGGACGAGACCGACGACGTGCTTGCTGCCGACGCCGAGCGTCTGGCCCGCGTCCGCGAGGCCATCGCCGCCCGCAGCCAGCACCTGCTGTGCCTCTCGGGCGCCAGCGCGCGCGACACCGTGGCCCGCTTTGTGGAATCGCCGCACGGCCTCGCCGGCACCGTCACAGCCATCAAAAACCGCTACTTTGGCGGCAACGTGGACGTGACCGGCCTCATCGTCGCCTGCGACATCTTGGAGCAGCTGCCACAAGACCTGTCGGGGGTTATGCTCTTTGTGCCTAAGCTCATGTTCAACGCTGACGGCATGACGCTTGACGAGTATCATCGTGACGATTTACTCGCAAGCCTTACCAGTCGCGGTGCCGAGGTTCATGTGGTGTCGACCATGCCGCATGAGTTGCTCGATACCCTGGAGCGCATCCTTGGCATTGTGTCCGCGGACTCTAACATTTCCACTGACCCTACCCATTAAAGGAGAGCAGATGAAACCTATCGTCGCCGTCGTCGGACGCCCCAACGTGGGCAAGTCCACGCTCGTTAACCGCCTGGCCCAGACCTCGGACGCCATCGTCCACGAGTCCCGCGGCGTCACGCGCGACCGCTCGTATCACACGGCCGATTGGAACGGCCGCGAGTTCACCATCGTCGACACGGGCGGCATCGAGCCGCTCAAGAGCGATGACGTCTTTGCCACGTCCATCCGCGACCAGGCGCTCGCCGCCGCCGAGGAAGCCGCCGTCATCCTGTTTGTGGTCGACGGCCGCACCGGTGTCACCGAGGAGGACGAGTCGGTCGCCCGCATGCTCAAGCGCTGCGACAAGCCGGTCTTTCTGCTGGTGAACAAGCTCGACAACCCCGATCGCGAGAACGACAGTATCTGGGAGTTCTATTCGCTCGGCATCGGCGAGCCCACGCCGCTCTCGGCCCTGCACGGCCACGGCACGGGCGACCTGCTCGACGACATCGTGGCCCTGCTTCCTGAGGAAGAGGACGAAGTCGCCGACGAGTTCCCCGATGCGCTGAACGTGGCCATCATCGGCCGCCCCAATGCCGGTAAGTCCTCGCTGTTCAACCGCATCCTAGGTGCCGACCGCTCCATCGTGTCCAACATTGCCGGCACGACGCGCGACGCCATCGACACCGTCGTGGAGCGCAACGGAAAGCACTACCGCATGGTCGACACCGCGGGCATTCGCAAGAAGAGCACCGTGTACGAGAACATCGAGTACTACTCGATGGTCCGCGGCCTGCGCGCCATCGATCGCGCCGACGTGGCACTGCTCGTCGTCGACGCCTCTGTGGGCGTCACCGAGCAGGACCAGAAGGTCATGGGCTTGGCCATCGAGCGCGGCTGCGCCATCGTGGTGCTGCTCAACAAGTGGGACCTGCTCGACGACGACCGCAAGCGCGAGGCCTGCATGGAGACCGTCGACCGCCGTCTGGGCGTTATGGCTCCCTGGGCCCAGTACCTGCGCATCTCTGCCCTGACCGGCCGCAGTGTCGAGAAGATCTGGGCGATGGTCGACGCCGCCGAGAAGACGCGCTCGCAAAAGATCACCACCTCGCGCCTCAACACCTTCCTCACCGACCTGCGCGAGTTCGGCCACACCGTGGTGGACGGCAAGCGCCGCCTGCGCATGCACTACGTGACTCAGACGGGCATCAACCCGCCGACGTTCACGTTCTTCGTCAACCACAGCGACCTGGTCAACAACACCTACCAGCGCTACGTGGAGAACCGCATGCGCTCGACTTTCGATTTTGCCGGCACGCCCATTCGACTCTTCTTTAGGAAGAAGGAACAGAAGGATGCATAATCCGATTCTGCTGACCGCCATCTGCGCCGTGGTCTCGTTCTTTATCGGGGCGATTCCGTTTGGCCTGATCCTGGGCCGCGTGTTCAACCACACGGACATTCGCAAGGCGGGTTCCGGCAACATCGGCACCACCAACGCGCTGCGCGTGGCCGGCCCCAAGGTGGCCGCGCTCACGCTGCTGCTCGACTGCCTTAAGGGCGCCATCTGCGTCCTTATCGCCCGTCCGCTCATCGCGGGCGTGGGCTATGGCTTCCCCGTAAGCATCATGGCGCCCGGAGCCCCCGGCGACTGGATGCTCGGTGTCATTTGCCTGGCAGCCGTGTGGGGCCATATCTTCTCGCCCTACCTTAACTTCCACGGCGGCAAGGGTATCGCGGTTGGCCTGGGCGTCATCCTCGCCTGGTACTGGCCTATTGGCCTGTCGCTGCTCGGCATGTTTATCGTAGCCGTCGCCATCACCAAGTATGTGTCGGTGGGCTCGCTTGCCGCTGCCATCGGTCTTCCCATCGCTGCCTGCGCGGTCTTTCCGTACAGCAGCCTGGGCCTTAAGTTTTGCATGGCGATGATCGGCATCACCGTGGTGTGGGCCCATCGCGCGAACATCAAAAAGCTCATGTGCGGTAAGGAGTCCAAGCTCTCGTTTACCAAGCGCGTCACCGAACCCGACGATAAGTAGGAGAGAGTCATGAATGTTGCGCTGATTGGCTCCGGCTCCTGGGGAACCGCCGTCGCCGGCCTTGCCGCCGCGCGAGCCGAGCGCGTGACCATGTGGGCCCATAGCAAGCAGACGGCCGCCGGCATTAACGGCGAGCATCGCAACCCCAGGTATCTGGCGGACTACGAGCTGCCCGGCAACGTCGTCGCAACCACGGACCTGGCGCAGGCGCTCGACGACGCCGACGCCATCATCTTTGCCGTGCCCTCCACACACCTGCGAAGCGTATGTCATCAGACAGCGCCCTTCATCGCCGCCGACACCCCGGTGCTCTGCCTTACCAAGGGCATTGAGCCCGAGTCCGGCCTGCTCATGAGCGAGGTCATTGCCAGCGAAATCGGCAACGAGCGGCGTGTGGCGGCCCTCTCGGGCCCCAACCATGCCGAGGAGATTTGCCGCGGCGGGCTTTCTGCCGCCGTCATCGCTAGCGAAGATACGCAGGTAGGGGAGACCTTTAAGGAGCTGCTGCTGTCCACGGCCTTCCGCATCTACCTGTCGCAGGATATGACCGGTGTCGAAGTTTGCGGCGCTATGAAAAACGTCATCGCCATCGTGTGCGGCATCTCCGCCGGTACCGGCGCGGGCGACAACACGCTCGCCCTTATCATGACGCGCGGCCTGGCCGAGATCAGCCGCCTGGTGCACGCCCGCGGCGGGCAGGCCATAACCTGCATGGGACTTGCCGGCATGGGTGACCTCATCGCCACCTGTACCTCGGAGCATTCGCGCAACCGCACCTTTGGCTACGAGTTTGCCCACGGCGTGTCGCTCGACGAGTACCAGGCGCGCACGCATATGGTGGTCGAGGGCGCCGTCGCCGCCCGCAGCGTGAGCGAGCTCGCCCGTTCACTGGGCGTAGACATTCCGCTCACCTTTGCCGTGGAGCAAACGCTCTACAACGGTGTTACTTTGGATAGGGCGCTCGAGATTCTTACCGATCGCGTACCCTCCCAAGAGTTCTACGGACTCACCGACTAGCGCAGAAAGGCTTCTACCATGGGTTCCATCAAAATTGCTCCGTCCGTCCTCTCGGCCGACATGGCCAACCTCAAGGGCGAACTCGATAAGATCGCCGGTGCCGACTACGTGCACTTCGACGTCATGGACGGTCACTTTACCGGCAACCTCACCTTTGGCGTTGATATCCTCAAGGCCGTCAAGCGCTCCACCGACGTGCCGGTCGATGCGCACCTCATGGTGTCGAACCCCGACGAGACCGTCGATTGGTATGCCGACGCTGGCGCCGATATGATCACCGTACACTACGAGGCCTCCACACACCTGCACCGCACGCTCACCCATCTGCAGCAGCGCGGCGTTAAGGCCGGCGTGGTGCTCAACCCCGCCACCCCCGTGTGCGTGCTCGAGAGCATCATCGACGTCGTCGATATGGTGCTGCTCATGAGCGTGAACCCGGGCTTTGGCGGTCAGAGCTTTATCCCAGGCACCATCGCTAAGCTCCACGAGCTCAGGGCCATGTGCGAGCGTCACGGCGTTTCGCCCCTCATCGAGGTCGACGGTGGCATTTCTTCCAAGAACATTGTCGAGGTCGTCAAGGCCGGCGCCAACGTGCTCGTGGCCGGTTCTGCCGTATTTAAGTCCGAAGATCCCGCTGCCGAGGTTGCGCTGCTGCAGAAGCTGGGCAACGAGGCCGCACAGGAGGCATAAACCCTTATGACCGCAGGTCAAAACCGCATACCCGTGAATCTTGACTATGCCGCCTCGACGCCCATGCGCGCCGAGGCGCTCCTTGCGCAGCGCGAGTACGACGACAGCGAGCTTGCCGGCGTCAACCCCAACTCGCTGCATTCGCTCGGCCGCAAGGCTGCCGCGCGTCTGGAGGTTGCACGTCGCGAAATCGCCCGCAGCTTTGGCACACGCGTCCGCCCGTCCGAGATTGTACTGACCAACGGCGGCACCGAAGCCAACCAGCTGGCGCTGCTCGGTCTTGCCGAGGGCGCTCGTCAGCGCGATCGCAAGCGCGATCGTGTAATCGTTTCGGCCATCGAGCACGATTCGATTCTGGACAACCTGCCGTTGCTGCGTGCCGCCGGCTTTACCGTCGACCTGGTGCAGCCCTGCCGCGCGGGCTACATTGAGCCCGCAGCGCTGAGCGACTTGCTGAGCGATGACGTAGCGCTCGTGAGCATTATGGTTGCCAATAACGAGACCGGTGTGGTGCAGCCCATCCGCGAGCTTGCCGCCGCCGCGCACGCCGCGGGCGCCCTGTTCCATACCGACGCCATCCAGGGTTATCTGCATATCCCGTTCGATGTACACGAGCTGGGCGTTGACGCCATGACCGTTGCCGCACACAAGATTGGCGGCCCCGTGGCCTCTGGCGCGCTCTACCTTAAGAGCCGCACGCCGTTGCGCCCTCGCATCTTCGGCGGCGGACAGGAGGCCGGCCGTCGTGCCGGCACGCAGGACCTGCGCACGCAGCTGGCTTTTGCCGCTGCTGCCTCAGCGCTGTTGCCGACCGTGGCCCAGGAGCGCGCGACGCTGCAGGCCTTGTCCGACAAACTCTACGCCACGCTTACAGCCCATCCGCACATTCACGCCACGATGGGCGACTACGCGCAGGCAGATCGCCTGCCCGGCATGGTTTCGATCTGCGTTGACGGCATGGACTCCGAAGAGCTCATCATCAAGCTCGACGCCGCCGGTTTTGAGGTGTCGGCCGGCTCTGCCTGCTCGAGCGGCAGCATGGACCCGAGCCATGTGCTCAGCGCCATGGGCATTGGCCGCGAGCAGGCTCTCGGCGCCCTTCGCATCTCGTTTGATGACCGCGTGAACCCGGCCGACCTGGACGACTTTGCTCAGGCGCTGCTGTCGATCGTGGGTGCCGCATGATCGTTGCCAATCTCGAGCGCGCCCTGCTGGCGCGCTATCCCAAGACGGACGCCGAACCTTGGGACCATGTAGGCTTATCCGTAGGCGACCCCGATGACGAGATCCGCGGCGTGGCCTGCGCACTCGACGCCACCGGGGCCAACGTGCACCTCGCCTTGGAGGCCGGTGCTAACGTGTTGCTCACGCATCATCCCGTCTACATCAAGGCGCCCGAGGCGTTTTGCCCGCCCAGTGCGATGCGTCCCCAGTGCAGCGCGGCGCTCTACGAGGCGGCCCGCTGCGGGATGAGCATTATTTCGCTCCATACCAATCTGGACCGCTCGCACGAGGCGCGCGTCTGCCTGAGCGAGTTGCTGGGCGCCGCGCCCGTGAGCTCGCTAGAGCACGTGGACGACCCCGAGGCGACAGGCCTGGGCGCGTTTGCAACGCTCAACGACCCGTGCACGCTACGCGATCTTGCCGTCCGTGCTGCTACGACCTTCGGAAGCGATCCACGCGTATGGGGCGATGCCAAGCGCCCGTGCCGCACCGTCGCCATTCTGGGCGGCTCCCTCGGCGACTTTGGCGAGCTTGCCATCGCCGCCGGTGCGGATGTCATCGTGACCGGAGAGGCGGGCTACCACGTAGCGCAAGACCTTGCCTTGCGCGGGCTACCGGTGATCTTGCTCGGTCACGATCGCTCCGAGGAGCCGTTCGTGGATATCTTGATGAACTCTGCGGTTGACGCCGGGGTCGACCCCCGTCATGCGATTAAAATACTGAACCCTTGCCAATGGTGGACTGTGACAAAAGGAGAGAACTTATGAGCGCCGGCGCTACGCTACTCAAGCTGCAACAGATCGATTTGGAGCTCGCACGCAACAAGAGCGAACTTGCCAATATGCCGGAGCTCAAGGAGCTCGCCTCAAAGCGCAAAACCTATGTAAAGCTTAAGTCCGAGATGACCAAGCTCTATGCTCAGCGCAAGGACCTGGACATTGAGCTGGACGATCTCAACACCACCGAGATCCAGACCAACAACGCCATCGAGGCAGCCAAGAAACGCCACGTCGACGGCTCTGACTACCGCGAGGTCCAGGATCTAGAAAACGAGCTCGCCACTCTGGCAAAGCGCCTGGATAAGATTGAACACACCCGCAAGGACGTCGTCGTCGCCCATAAGGAAGCGCTTGACCGCGAGGCTCGCGCGCAGGCCATCATTGCCAAGTTCGAGGAGGGCGTAAAGGCCGATACCAAGGCCGCCCGTGCCAAGGCTGCCGATCTGCAGGCTCAGATCGATGCCGCCACCAAGGAGCGCACCGCGCTTGCCGCCACGCTGCCGACCGACGTGCTCACCGATTATGAGCGTCTGCTTAAGCAGTTCCGCGGCCTGGCCGTCGAGACCATCAAGGGCAACATCCCCACGGTCTGCCACACGGCGCTGCAGGCGTCGTCCATGAGCGACCTCAACCATGACGGCAGTGAGATTACGCACTGCCCTTATTGCCACCGCCTGCTCGTGCTCCCCAGCAAGGAAGCCTAACGATGACGGCGGCACCCAACAATTCAATGCAACTTGAGGGAAAAACGATCCTGCTGGGCATAACCGGCGGGATCGCCGCCTATAAGTCGTGCAATATCGTGCGCCTGCTGCAAAAGCGCGGTGCGCACGTCAAGGTCGTCATGAGCGATCATGCCACGGAGTTTGTGGGGCCGCTCACCTTCCGCGCGCTTACGGGCGAGCCCGTTGCCGTGGGCCTGTTCGACGACCCTTCCGACCCCATCCACCATATCTCGCTGGCGCAGGAGCCCGACTTGGTGGTCGTGGCGCCCGCGACGGCCAACATCATCGCAAAGATGGCCAACGGCATCGCCGACGACCTCATTTCTACCACGCTGCTTGCCACGCCGCGCCCCATTGTGATCGCGCCGGCCATGAACAATGGCATGTGGAAGGCGCCGGCCACGCAGGCCAACATGGCCACGCTGCGCGAGCGCGGTGTCCACGTTGTGGGTCCGGGTAGCGGATACCTTGCCTGCGGCGATGTGGACACGGGACGCATGAGCGAGCCCGAGGATATCGTTGAGGCCGTCTGTGAGGTGCTCAACCCCGTTCTGCAAGACCTGGCGGGCAAGCGTATCATTATCACCGCCGGCCCCACGCACGAGCCGATCGACCCCGTGCGTTTTATCGGCAACCGTTCATCAGGCAAGATGGGTATCGCTCTGGCGGGGGAGGCCGCACGCCGCGGTGCCGCCGTCACGCTCGTGCTGGGACCGACATCGCTCGACGTTCCTCGCGGTGTGGAGTGTGTGCACGTACAGACCGCCGCAGAAATGCTCCAGGCGGCGCAGAGCGCCTTCCAGACGGCCGACGCGGCCATTTGCGCAGCTGCCGTCGCCGACTACACACCTGCGGCCCCGGCGGACCACAAGCTCAAAAAGGCCAACGAGCGCCTGGATCGAATCGATCTCGTCGAGACCGTTGACATCTTGGCCGAGCTCTCACGCCAAAAGGGGGAGCAGTGCGTGATCGGCTTTGCGGCCGAAACTGATAACGTCGTCGAGTACGCCGAGCGCAAATTGACCCGCAAGGGCTGCGATGCCATTATCGCCAACGATGTCTCGCGCGCCGATTCGGGCTTTGGGACCGACACCAACAAGGCCTGGATCGTGAGCACAACGGGCACGCAAGAACTACCCGTGCTCACAAAACCCCAGCTCGCAGATGCAATTTTAGACTTGCTTCAAAATTTGTAAAAAAGTTCTTGCACAAGGACAAAGTTTCGGGTTAATATACTCCCTGTTGCGAGCGAGAGCAGAGCAACAAATAAAAGCTTCGGGACGTGGCGCAGCTTGGTAGCGCACTTGACTGGGGGTCAAGGGGTCGCTGGTTCGAATCCAGTCGTCCCGACCAGAAGTTTGCAGGTCAGGCACCCAGTGCCTGACCTTTTTTGTTTTAAGCAATTGCTTAATTTTGATTAAGCAACAGGGTGCCAAAAATCTACCTGCGCGATAATCGCTTTTTGCGGTTAATTGCGCGTTTTGCACGCGCTTGAGCCGATTTATTAATGCGACATGAATCTACATACGCGTAGCTGGTATACAGACGAGTACAGGCTGTATTTATCGCGGCGATTTACGCAGATATGGCGACTGTAACGAACAAGCGTGTCGCTGTATTTATTCCGGTAGTTCACTTGATCTGTGGACAAGTGAGCGGTTACAACAAAACGCCAACCAGGATGGACTCCATACGAGGATGCCGCAAAGGTAATGGCGGGGAAGTGCGGCAGGCGCTCTGAGAGCCGCTGTATGACCCCATGTCTCCTCAACTCGATAATTTGTGTTTCAAGCCACGAATCAGTCGAGCAATTGCCAAAAGAAAGGCCCATGCAGGATTGCACGGGCCTTACATCAGATCAAATTTGAGCTAGAAGCACCAAGCGGGGCAGACGTAACACCATCTCGTCGCGGCCTCGGCGAGCGACATATCGCAGTCGAGGTAGACATCGAGGAAATCGTCAGATCCCGCACAGGGGGACCGCGATGGTGGCCACCGCGCCGCCCGAGGAACTGTTGGCGAGCGAGACGGAGCCCCCGTGGGCGCTCGCAGCCTCGGAGGCGGCGTGGAGGCCGAGCCCGTAGTGGCGGCCTCCGTCGCGCGAGGAGCGGGAGGAGTCGTCTGTGAAGAGGCGCTCGCAGCCGCGTTCGAGGGCGGCGGGAGAAAAGCCCGGTCCGTCGTCGGCAACCTCGATGACGAGGTGC
>URQD01000037.1:0-18134 GCA_900549905.1 uncultured Collinsella sp.
GTAGGCGGCGACGATGCCGACGAGCAGCGCGAAGAAGCTCGGCGGCAGCGGCATGAGGCCCAGCGCATCGGCAATGGGGCTTGCCGGTAGCCAGGTGACGAGCGCCAGGCCCAGCACGGTGAGGAGGCACAGCGCGGGTGCGGCGTGGTCGCGCGGGCTCGGCAGGCGCGGGGAGCGCAGCATGTGGATCACGAGCGTCTGCGACCACATGGACTCGACAAACCAGCCACTCTGGAAGAGCGCCGCAAAGGCTGCCATGCCCGTGACATTGCCCGCGGCGGCAAGCTCGGACCAGCTTGCGCCCACGGCGGCGGGGCACACCACAAAGAAGAGCGCGGCGAAGGTCACGATATCAAGCAGCGAGCTCACAGGGCCCAGCTCGAGCATAAAGCCCTTGATGGACGCGGCGTCCCAGGCGCGCGGACGGGCAGTCCAGGCGTCGTCGACGGTGTCCCACGGCAGCGCGATGCACACGATCTCGTAGACGAGCGACAGCAGAACCAGCTGCAGAGCGCTCATGGGCAAGAATGGCAAGAACAGGCTCGCGACGGTCACGGATAGCACGTTGCCAAAGTTGGAGCTCACCGTGGTCTTGAGGTACTTGAGCAGGTTGCCGTAGGTGCGGCGGCCTTCGATGATGCCGCGCTCGAGCACGCCCAGGTCTTTCTGGAGCAAGATGATGTCGGCGGATTCCTTGGCGATGTCGACGGCCGAATCGACCGAGATGCCGCAGTCGCTCACACGCATGGCGGCGGCGTCGTTAATGCCGTCGCCCATAAAGCCCACAGTGTGGTCGAGCAGCTCGCGCATGACGCGCACCAGGCGCGCCTTCTGCAGTGGCGAGAGCTTGGCGAAGAGGTGGGTGTGCTCGGCGCGCTCGGCAAGCTCGGCATCGTCGAGCGCATCGATCTCGGAGCCCAGCAAGACGTTGCTCGCGTCGATACCGATCTGCTCGCAGATGGTGGCGGCGACACGGTCGTTATCGCCGGTCAGGACCTTAACGGCGACGCCCTTGGCCTCGAGGGTGGCGACGGCGCCCGTGGCACTTGCTTTGGGCGGATCGAGGAAGGCCAAAAAGCCCATCAGCACCATGTCGCACTCGTCGGCGATGCCAAACTCGCCCACGCAGCGCGGATTGGTCTTCTGCGCCACGGCAATCACGCGCAGGCCCTCGGCGTTGAGCCCGGCGACCTGCTTGCGAATCTGGGCGAGCTTATCTTCGGTGAACGGCTGGGCGGCGCCGTCGACCTCGACAAAGGAGCAGATCTCGAGCATTTCCTCGGCAGCCCCCTTGGTGACCATCTGGGTTTTGCCCTGGGCGTCGGCGACAACTACGCTCAGGCGACGGCGCGAGAAATCGAAGGGCACCTCGTCGACCTTGGTATAGCGGTCGCGCAGGCTCTGGCCCAGCATAGAATCGGGCACGACGGTCGAGGGCGTCACATCGGCACGGTCGATGACGGCCAGGTCGATAAGGTTTTTGAGGCCGGTCTGGAAGAAGCTGTTCAAAAACGCATGGCGCAGCACGCGCGCATCCTCGTTGCCGTCGGTGTTGAGGTAGCGCTCGAGCACGATACGGTCTTCGGTGAGGGTGCCGGTCTTGTCGCAGCACAGGACGTCCATCGCGCCGAGGTTTTGGATCGCCGGCAGCTCCTTGACGATAACCTGGCGGCGGGCGAGGTCCTTGGCGCCCTGCGACAGGCTCGTGGTCACGATGACGGGAAGCATCTGCGGCGTGATGCCCACGGCCACGCTCGTGGCGAACAACAGCGCATCGATGACGTTGCCCTTGGTGGCGGCGTTGATGGCAAAGACCGCCGGCGCCATAACGAGCATGAGGCGCACGAGCAGCATGGAGACGCTCGAGACGCCGCGGTCAAACGCGCTCTTCTCGCCGCGCCCGTTGAGCATCTTGGCGATGCCGCCCAGGTAGGTGTCCGAGCCGGTGGCAACGACAAGCGCCATGGCGGTGCCGTTTTGCACGGAGGTGCCGGTAAAGACGATGTTCTTGCAGGCAGAGAGTGGTAGCGCGGAGCCGTCGGCACCCTCGACGACGGTGATGGCAGCGGTCTTCTCGACGGCCTCGCTCTCGCCGGTGAGTGCGGACTCGATCACAAACAGGTCGCGCGCGGTGATGATGCGGGCATCTGCCGGCACCATGTCGCCGGCAGAGAGGCGGATTACATCGCCGGGGACGAGCTCGTCGAAGGGGATCTCGACGCGCTCGCCGTCGCGCAGGGCACAGCAGGTGTTGGAGACCAGGTCCTTAAGGGCCTCGGCCGCATTGCCGCTGCGGGCTTCCTGGATAAACTTCATGCCGCCCGATACCAGCAGCATGATGCCGATGACGATGACCGTGGAGGGGTCGCGCTGCGGCTCGGGCACGGCGAGCACGTCGATATAGAGCGAGACCAGTGCGAGCGCGGCGAGGATGCCGGCGAAGGGATCGATGAATGCGTCGGCGATGCGGCGGGCGAGCGTCTTGGTCGGCGCCTCGATGGTGTTGGGGCCGACCGCGCTCAGGCGCTCGGCGGCGTGCTCGGCGGTGAGTCCGCCAGCCGTGGCGTCGAGCAGCACGAGGGCGTCCTCGGCGCTATGGGTGGCGGCGAATATGGTGTTCTTGGACAGGCCGGCGTGAGCGGCAGGGCGCGCCGTGCGGCGGCGCTTGGAGATAGCTTCGAGTACCGTGGCGGTTTTGAGCATCAGCATAGGGTCCTCCTTGTTGAAGGGAGTTAGCGTACGTGTCGTATGTGCTTCAAAAAACCTAGATGTCGCTCACGTCATGCTCGCGAGCTACCACAAAGGGGACGGGCACCTTTGTGGTGGTTTTGACGGTCGGCTGTTGGCGCTTATGCGTGTGCGGAATCCTCGCGGCGTGCCGAGGGCGACATGCAGGTTTTTCGACTATGACTGCCTTCCATGGCACACCTCCTTAAGGCCGGGCGCGATGCGCTTCAGGTATCACGTACCCGTTACAATCCGCCCGTATTCTTGACGAGGGGGTTTGCCGTGTCAACCCCAATGTTTGGAAAACCATTGCCCCTGACAAAGCCTTTACAGAATGCCGAGGCCCCAAAGCGCGCCCGCAACGCGCCCTGCCTGCGCTAAACTGGAAGGCACGTACGCGATTACGAGAGGAGCCCGCATGGAGGCTTACAAGCAAGAGTTCATCAAGTTCATGGTTGAGTCCGACGTTCTTAAATTCGGCAGCTTTACGCTCAAGAGCGGCCGTCAGTCCCCGTTCTTTATGAACGCCGGCGCCTATGTGACGGGCTATCAGCTCAAGAAGCTGGGCGAGTATTACGCCCAGGCCATCCACGATAACTTTGGCGACGACTTTGACGTGCTGTTTGGACCGGCCTACAAGGGTATTCCGCTGGCCGTCGTGACCGCAATTGCCTACCACGAGCTGTACGGCAAGGAGGTCAAGTACTGCTGCGATCGCAAGGAGGCCAAGGACCACGGCGCCGACAAGGGCAACCTGCTGGGCTACGAGCCCCAGGACGGCGACCGCGTGGTCATGGTCGAGGACGTCACCACCAGCGGTAAGTCCATCGACGAGACCTATCCCAAGGTCAAGGCTGCTGCCGATGTCGAGATCAAGGGCCTCATCGTGTCCCTCAACCGCATGGAGGTCGGCAAGGGTGGCGTGACCACCGCGCAGAAGGAGATCGAGGCCAAGTACGGTTTCCCCGTCGCGAGCATCGTCTCCATGGCCGAGGTCGTCGAGATCCTCTACAACCACGAGATCGACGGCAAAGTCGTCATCGACGACGAGCTCAAGACCGCTATCGACGCCTACTACGAGCAGTACGGAGCTCGGGAGTAGTAGTTACGCGGTTTTACCAAACCGCGTAACAGCTCGACGCTGCGCGGGCCGCATTTGGACAATCCGACGTTCAACTTCAAGGGCGCGACCAGAAGGTCAGCGCCCTTTCGTTTCACGTCACATTGCCTCAAATGCGGCCCGCTCGCTGACTTTGGCAAAACATCGGCGTTTTCGTTGTCCCCAATGACTACCGAACGAGGGTGGATAATCTTCCGTTTTTGGCCTGTGTGCAGGCTCAAAGTGGGAGATTATCCGCCCTCGTCATTTGGTTGGCATACAATGGCTATTGGTTTGCTGCGGTGAAGGCTCGTCCGCTCCGCAGCTGTTTTCTACGGTTAAAGGAGAATGTATGTCCGTTGAGGTCATGAGGACTGTGATCGAGGCCGCCGAGGGCCGCGTGCCCGTCGACACGCTGTTTACCAATGCGCAGATCGTCGACGTGTATGGCCAGCGTGTGGCGCCCGGTAGCGTTGCCGTCAAGGACGGTGTGATCGTCGGCGTGCTCTACGATGGTCGCGACGATGCCGCTGGCACCTACGAGGCAACTGAGGTCATCGACTGCCAGGGTCGCTATCTCGCTCCCGGTTTTATTGACGGGCATCTGCATATCGAGTCTTCGAACATCCGTCCCGCCGAGTATGCGCGCATGGCGGCGACGCGCGGTACTACCACCGCCATTGCCGACAGCCACGAGATTGCCAATGTTGCCGGTCTCGACGGCTTGCGCTTTATGATCGAGGATGGCCGCCGCGCGCCCATCTCCATCAAGTACATGATGCCTTCGTGCGTGCCCGCGCTGCCCGACGAGCAGGCCGGTGCCGTGATTACCGCCGCCGATATGCAGGAGTTTTTTGCCGAGCATCCAGGCGATGTCTTTGGCCTGGGCGAAATGATGAACCTGCCAGGCGTCTTTATGGCCGACCCCGAGACCTGTGCTCGCATCGATGCTGCCAACCAGACGCCGTCCAAGCAGGTCGACGGCCATGCGCCGCTCGTTGCCGGTAAGGACCTCAACGCCTATGCCGCAGCGGGCATTATCGCCGACCACGAGTCGACGATTCCCGAGGAGGCGCTCGACAAGCTATCCCGCGGCATGTATGTGATGCTGCGTGAGGGCACGTGCAGCCACGACCTGGCCAATTTGTCCCCGATGCTGCTGGAGAATCCCGTGCGCGCCCGCCGCTGCTGTTTTGCGACTGACGACCGTGCTCCCTCCGATGCGCTTTCGACCGGTATGATCGACAACGCCTGCCGCGTGGCTATCGAGGCCGGTATTGACCCCGTGGTTGCCATCTCTATGGCGTCCCTTTCTACGGCCGAGGCGTTTGGTCTGGACCACGGTTGTCGCGACCCGCACGAGCTCCGCGGCGCAATCGCCCCGGGCAAGCGCGCTGACCTGCTGTTGCTCGATGACCTGACGTTTGCTAAGGCTCCGCATCGCGTATATGCCGCCGGTGCCCTGGTGGCGCAGGACGGCACCTTTGTGGGCGAGATTGCACCCGAGATGGCCGAGGTTGCGGCCCTTGCCGATGAGCTGCGTGCTTCCGTTAAACTGCCGAAGCTATCGCTCGACGTGTTCGACTATGCCTTTAAGCCGGGCGAGGCTGTGATTGACGTGGTGCCGGGTAAGGCCATCACGGGTATGGTTCGTCCTGAGACTGACGAGGACTTGCGCCGCATTATGCTGATCGAGCGCCACGGCCGCGGCTTGTCACTGCAGGCCGAGGGGGCCGACGGTGATGGCCCTGCGGGCCTGGGTCTTGTTGGCAAGCACATTGGTCGCGGCTGGGTGCGTGGCTTTACCATTACGGGCGGTGCCATCGCCTCGACGATCGGCCACGACTCGCACAACGTGTGCGTGGTGGGCGACAATGCGGCGGATATGATGGCTGCCGTTGAGGCCGTGGGGCAGGGCGGCCACGTGCTGGTGCGCAACGGCGAGGTCGTGGCGCGCATTCCGCTGGCGCTCGGCGGCCTGATGAGCGAGGGCGCTGCCGAAGACGTTGCGGCGCAGCACGACGACTTTATGGTCAAGGCGCGCGCCATGGGTATTGAGCCGCCGCTCGACCCCATCATGGGCATCATCTTCCTGCCCCTGCCGGTCATCCCGACGCTCCGCATCCGCCCCGAGGGCATGTTCGACGTCACAACCTTCACCTACGCCGACTAGTCATCGGGGACGTTTTTAAACGACTGGCCGTCGGGGTGGCGTGTCGCCTGACGCCGCGACCGTAGGGCCTCTGGCGCGCGTGAGCTATTTGCCAGGTCCTTGTAACGTTTGCGTCCGCGGAGTCTTATTTGAGCTCCCTTTGGGTACGGTGATTTTGGATATACATCCGATTCCATCAAGCCCGAAGGGAGCTTTTCTATGTTTAAACTGATTGCATCCGATATGGACGGCACGTTGCTTGATGAGAATAGCCAGGTACCGCCCGAGACATATGAGCTGATTGAGGCCCTGCGCGAGCGCGGCGTGCACTTTGCTGCGTCCTCGGGCCGCCGTTACGACCGCCTATGCGAGTTCTTTGCGCCCGTGGTCGACAAAATGGACTTTGTTGCGGCGAATGGTGCGCAGGTCTATGCAGAAGGGGTCGAGGTCGATCGCGAGGTATATTCGCATCTCGCCGTCCGCAAGCTCGCGCGCACGGTCAAGATGTTTCCTAACATGCATCTGGCGCTCTTTGATCGCACCAAGTCCTTTTTGCTCGACGACGAGGACAAATTTGTCCGCGAGATCGACAAAGATCTGCCCAACGCCGAACGCATTTGGGGACTGCCCGATCCGCATGTGAATATCATCAAGGCATCGATTATCTGCGATGACGGCAACGTGATGGACAACGCCTACGTGTTGCAGCGCGAGCTGGGCGGCCTGTTCTCTTTCGCGCCTTCGGGCAACGCGTGGATCGATGCCATGCAGCCCGGTGTGTCGAAGGCCTCGGGCATCGCACAGCTCATGGAGCACTATGGCGTCGAACGCGACGAGGTCATGGCGTTTGGCGACTCGATGAACGACTACGAGATCATTCGCTTTGTCGGCACGGGCTGCGCGATGGAAAACGCACGCCCCGCGCTCAAGGCAGTCGCCGATCGCGTGGTGGGGTGCAACCGCGACCACGCCGTCCAGCAGGAGCTCCGTCGCGTGCTGGAGAGTCTCGCCTAATTCGGCAGATGGGGACAGTCCTTGCGGCGCCCCGCGAAGAGTGTCCCCAAATTAGCTACCCTGCCGGGTTGCTGCTGCTAGGCGAGGGCGGCCATGATGGTGCGGGCGACACCGTCGTGGTCGTTGTCGTATTCGGTGATGGCGTCGGCGGCCTCGCGGTCCTCGGTCTCGGCGTTGATCATGGCCATGCCATGGCCCGCTGCCTGCAGCATGGGGATGTCGTTGATGTTGTCGCCGAACGCCCAGGCGTCGGCGAGACGCTCGCCCAAGTGCTCGCATAGCCACGTGAGGGCCGTTCCCTTGGTGGCGCCCTCGCCCATGACCTCGATATTCATGGCGTACGAACGTGTGACCTCAATGCCTCCGAGCGTGTCGAGCTCCGCCGCGATGGCGTCGCGATCGGCCGGGTCGTGCCAGTACATGGCGATGCGTTCGAGCGTCTCGACCTCGTCGATCTTGCTGTCGATATTCATGTCGATCGGTGTTCGTGTGCGCTTGAGCGAAGCCGCGATGTGGGGGTCGCCGCCGCAGAATTCGTCCAGGCGCGTGTAGAGCGAGCGGGGGAGGAAGCACTGCCCGTCCGCGAAGATATCGAAGGTCACATCGTGGCCGGCGGCAATGCGATGGATGCGGTGGGCAATGCCACGGTCGAGCGGACGGCTCAAGATGCACGTGGCGCGCGAGGCGTCGGTGGGCGTATCCTCGTCGAGCTGCCAGACGCTGGCGCCGTTGGCACAGACCGCGTAGTGCACGGCGGGATGGGCGAGAATGGGCTCAAAGATGCCCGACAGTGGACGTCCCGTGCAGGGAACAAACTCGATGCCACGATGTGCGAGCTCGTCGAGCATCGCCCAGGTGGCATCGCTCATTTGCTTATCGCTCGTCAGCAGCGTCCCATCCATATCGGAAAACACAATCATTTGATGCGGCCCTTTCTACTGGCATAAAAAGCGTGGCCGAGGGCTTGGGTCCCTGGCCACGCTCGAGTTCTATAACGGTCCGCGTCCTAGCGGTCGGCGAGCGGCTTGTACTCCAGCGGCTCGATCACCGGACGATAGGCGGGGCGGATGATACGGTGCGCGCAGAAGAGCTCTTCCATGCGGTGTGCCGACCAGCCGGCCATGCGGGCGACGGCGAATAGCGGCGTAAAGAGCGTTTCGGGCACGCCGAGCATCTTGTAGATAAAGCCCGTGTACAGGTCGATGTTGGCGCAGATGGGCTTGGTCATGCCGTGGTCGCGCATCACCTGCGGTGCCAGGCGCTCGATGCGCTCGATGAGTGCGAACTCTTCGCCCAAGTCCTTCTTGGCTGCCAGTGAGCGCGCGTAACGGCGGCACACCTCGGCACGCGGGTCGCTCAGCGTGTAGACGGCGTGGCCCATACCGTAGATGAGACCCGTGCCGTCGAAGGCCTGCTTGTCGAGAATCTTGCCCAGGTAGGCTGCAACCTCGTCCTCGTCCTCCCAGTTGGAGACATGCGCGCGGATGTCCTCGTGCATAGACACGACCTTGGCATTGGCACCGCCGTGGCGCGGGCCCTTGAGCGAGCCGATAGCCGCGGCGTAAGCGGAATACGGGTCGGTGGCCGAGGAGGACAGCACGCGGCAGGCGAAGGTGGAGTTGTTGCCGCCGCCGTGCTCGGCATGCAGCATGAGCATAACGTCGAGCAGCATCGCCTCATCGCGGGTGAATGCCATGCCGCCGCGCAGGACCTGTAGGATGGTCTCGGCGGTGGAGAGACCGGGCGTGGGGTGCGGCACGTGAACCTCGGAGCCGCGAAGCTTGGCGATCGAGGCCATGTGTGCGAAGGCGGCGATGCGCGGGAGACGTGCGAGCATGGAAATGGCGACGTCGATTTCGTGCTCGGGCGTGATCACGTCTGGTTCGGCATCGAAGGCGTAGAGCAGCAGCACGGCGCGCTGGAGCACGTTCATGATGCTCGACGACACCGTGGTCATAGGGAACTCTTTGACGTACTCGTCGCTCAGATGTCTAAAGGCGCCCAGGCGCTCGCAAAAGCCGTCGAGCTCTTCCTTGTTGGGCAGCGAACCCGTGATAAGCAGATAGGCGACTTCCTCGTAGCCGTAGCGATTCTCGGCCTGGGCATTGTTGACCAGATCCTCGATGCTGTAGCCGCGAAGCGTGAGCTTGCCCTGATCGGGCACGACCTTTCCGTCGACCTTGTTGTAGCCGTGCACATCCGAGATGCGAGTGAGGCCCGCGACCACGCCCGAGCCGTCGGCATTGCGCAGGCCGCGCTTGACATTGTGCTCAACAAACAGGCCCTCGTCATAAGGGTCGGTCGGCAGGCCGTGGTAGAGGTTTTCGCTCTCAGACGAAATCTGGCGGCTTGCTTCGTAATCCAAGACCAGACGGCTCAGGTGGTCGTCGAAGCGGTAGTAGATTTTCTTGGCGTCGTAGGCCATGTGCGCTCCTCTCCGGGCCATGTGGTGACGTTGCGCCTGGGCGCACGTTGGGCCGTCTCCACGCAGCCTGTTCGCTACAGGCGGTACATAAAGTTAAAGACGTCCTCGCGCTGGATGGACACGTTGACGCCCGAAAGCTCGCCGGCCTCGGCCAGGGCCTTCTGCAGCTCGGCAAAGTCGAGCTTGGACTCGGCGGTGTCGGCCAGCATGGTCATGGTGAAGATGTCCTCGATAATGGACTGCGTGATGTCGCGGATGTCGACGTTGGCCTCGCCCAGAACGCGGGTGACGCCGGCGACGATGCCGGGGCGGTTCTTGCCAAGGACGGTGATGACGATACGGGAGGACGAGATCTCGGCCATGGGAAACCCTTTCGCGTGATTGCGGCGCGCGCGGGGCGCTCCGCTACGGTACAGTGTTCATCATTGTACCTGTCTGGCGCAAAAAAGGCGCGCTCGCTGCGGCGTTACATGCCTGCAACATGAGCGTAAGGGGGAAGGCCGTACGGGGAAGAGCCGTCTGGCGCGTGTCCGGCTCGTGTTGGGTTGATTTCCGATCTCAGCCGAACACATTGAGCGGACAGGCCGTTCCCGCAGTCAGCCGAACGCCTCCGACGGCTGATTCCGAACTGGAAGCGGAGGGCATCCCCGCCCTTCGGTAGGGGATACCGCTCCGCGGCGCATGCCGCGGGCGGCGCCCCTATCGGACCACCGTGACCTCAGTTGGGATGGGCCCAGCACTGCCGCGTACTCGGTGAGCTAGAGCCAACTGTTCGTCTTCACGTCGCGTATGGCGATATTTCGGTCGTCCGGCTCGGTGATGCCGTAGCCGAACGCCTGGAGCGTCTCGATGGACTCCTGGATCCTCTGTTGGAACATGGGACCCGGATCGACCCTCGGCCCGAGGTGCCCGCGCCAAAGGCACGGCGTGGCGCGCAGCATGTTATCGATTTTGGAGATGGGCTCGATGTCGGCGTAGACGTTGAGCGTCGCCATGGCGTCCTTGTGGCCGAGGATCGATTGGAGCGCCTTGATATCGCCGCCTTGGCGGATCCACTGCGTTGCGAACGTGTGGCGAAGGCCGTGGAACGTGATCAGCTCGTCGTTGGTGCCCATGAGGCCGTTGGTCTCCGAGAACGTCTTGAACGCCCTGCGGATATAGCTTGTCGTCGCGAAGGTCGCGCCCGGCTCCGACAGGATGTAGCAGTCCCCGATCTCGACCGCCCCGGTAAGGCCGCGCAAGCGCAGCTTTCCGCAGTCGATCTCGTGGGTCTCCTTCAGGAAGGGGAGTAGGCCGACCGGGTCGATGGGGATACCCCTGGCGTCATGGGTCTTGGTGTCCTTGATGAACGAACCCATTCCCTTCGCGTACGCCACCGAGTGTCTGATCGAGATCAGGCCCGTCTCGAAATCCACATCGCACCACCGAAGGCCGCAGACCTCGCCGATTCGCATCCCCGTGTGCAGGGCGAGTACGACCGCCCTCTAATCCTCGGCGGACCAATCGAGTCCGAACTCCTTTCGGGCATCCTCTTCGCTCATGACTTCGAGAAGGTCTCCGGGTTGGCAACGAAGGGCGAGGCATAGCTGCTCGAGTGTGTTGAAGCGAATGCCGCGAATATGCCCTTTTTTAATACGGGACAGGTTCACGGGCGTGGTTCCAATCCTTTCGGCAAGTTCGTTCGAGGAAATCTTTCGCTCGGCCATGATCTTGTCGAGGCGAACAATTACGGGCATGGCGTTTCCTTACGCAATCTCGTCGGAGTCGAGGTACAGCTCTCGGGCGTACAAGAAGAGCTGGGAAAGCATGAACAGGACGATGCCGAGAACCAGAGAGGTCCAATCGAATGATGAAGCGATCTCTTGGGCGCCGACGGCCCCCTCGCCGCCAAACATCGAAACGGAGGTTTTGAGTGAGCCGGCGTAGAGGCTGGTGGCAGCTTGAACAACGAAGAGAATGCCGAGCACCTTCAAGCATGTCGCAGACCCTTTCTTGAAGGGGTCTCCGCTCTTGATCGTCCACACGAGAACGGCGCTGAGGATGGTCGTAGCGATACCGATGACGGCAGGGACCAATGTCGAGATCGCAAGGGCTGGATACGCGGGGGAGTCTGCAATTACAGGGTTGTCGAGCACTTCGATTGCTGGCTTTAAGGAGAACGCCACTTGTGCGATGGCGGTGGCGCAAAGGGTCGCAGAGGCTATCGCACATGCGATGCGGAAGGAATGAAGCCGGGGAGTGCGATTGTCGGAACTCATAATAACCTCCGAAGAATTTAAAAAACTCAGGTTACTTTTTAACAGTTTATGTTAAATTGACTTTGCCTGCAAGTAATCACAGCATGCTGCAACCGAAACCCCTCTAGATTGGAGAGGATTATGTTCAGTACTGTTAAGTCGTGTAAGCTCTTGGTTTTCCTCGGCCTCGCTCTTTGTCTGTTGCTGCCGGGAGCCCCCGCTTTTGCGGATACCCCGATGCCTCCTTCCCAGGAGAGCAGCCAGTGTGCCCTCGTTGAGCCCCTCGGGTATACGGACGACGTCGTCGATACCTACTGGAGCTACAGCTGTCCTCGCGGCGTAAGCGGGCACAGCATCTCGATGTTCAACATCTCTTACAAGACGATCTCCTACCGAAATGGCTATCGCCGATCCGCGCATCATAGGGAATCCCGCCTCGCTGCAATGTGCTCCTGTGGTGTTCTTGGCACAACTGATAAATGGCAATTTGTCTATAGCACCTACTAGATGCGAGGAGGGGCCGAGCATTTTGTTCGGCCCCTCTGTTCCGACTGGATGAGGTTAAGGTTGGCGATGAATATGCTCAAAATCTCGAAGGCGATCTTTAGGTCGCTTCTCTCCTCCAGGTCGCTCTGTGTTGTCGTTGTTGCGTTGATGGTTCTTTGTGCTCTGCCCGTCTTCAGGAGCGCGGCTGGCATCGACGGACGGGTCGAATACCTCGAGTCGGGAATAACCCGTGTTGAGCAGGAATTGTCAGCATCCTATGCGGATGCGCTTGTGAATGCGGGGGAGGACGGTGTCTATACCTCTTCATCAAGCATGCCCGCGCTTCTGTACCCTCTTGCCGCGGGACGTCTTATCTTGGCACCGCTCTCTCCCCTACTTCCGTTTCTGCAGATATCGGATGGAGAGTACACCTATTATGACGGATCGAAGGAGTACTTGCTATGGGTCGCAACGGCCGTTGCCGTCTCGTTCCTTGCCGCGCGTCTTAACAAACGTGAAAAGCTCATCATCCAGGCACCGATGGGCGAGCTGGGTAGACTTGTTGCATCGAGCGTATGGGCGAGTGTTTTTGCAATGCTTGCCGTCCTCGCCATCAATCTTCCAGGGATAATCGCCGCGCTTGTGAAGAATGGCCCGGGCTCGCCGTTCTATCCGATAGGCTACATTCAATATGCGACTCCGGTTATCAAACCGGCTTGGCTGGTGTTCGCGCAGACGGCCATCTTGCAATTCTTGGTGGCAGCGTTCATCTCGCTTGTCGTTCACCTTGCCGTGAAGATTGCCAATAACCCTACGCTTGGAATCGTGTTCGTATGTGCCCTGATGGGGGTGACGATGGTTCCCGGGTATTACGGAAGATCCATCGCTTTACGTGAGTTCGCCCTGTTGAATCCCCTTACGTATGCGAACACTGAGTTGACCGTCGGCGCCTATAGCCCGTACCCGACAACGCAGATAGTGAATCTGCCTGGACTTTGCTTCGAGCGTGGCGCGATTGCCCTCGTATGCGCAATCGGGATCGAGGTGCTGGCAATTAGCCTGCTTTGCGTTGCTGGAAAGAGCGGCTGCGCGTGCCCGATATCCCCGATTTGTCTTGAGAGAGGTTCCTTCACTGCATCGAGAACGGCAACTCGTTCGAGCGCTTGTGCCTCCGCCGTTGCATACGTAAGAACGATGGGGAAACTGTTCCTGCGTTCTCCTACCCTCGCCGTATGCGCGATTGCAATGTCGACGACGATGCTGGCCCCGGCTCTGGTCGAGATGTTTCCTGACGCTGATAACGTTTCCGCTGTTCGGTATAGGGATGGGGAGCTCCGTTCAATAGATCGGTATCTAGAGCAGAACGCTGCGAATATGGACGTCGAGGGCAAAGCGGCCCTGGAAGACATGCGGGATGCTCTTTCGGGTTTCGTGTACGCGCCTATGCCTGCGGAGGGGTTTCGAAGCCTTGCGACGTACGAGCGCGCTCGAGGTGAGCTGGGCGCGGCAGATGCGACTCTCCTGCAATCGATCGGAATCGAGCCGGAGACTCCTTCTCGTGCGGAGGCGCGCGCCCTTCTGCTTGAGTCGATCGCGAGTTTGCCGGACCCCAAGGTTTACGAGTTAAGTACGAAGATGCCCCCATTAATCCTCCTTTCGTATCTCCAGGCAGCGCTTCCCTCCTTATTTTTGCTGTTGCCCGTGGTTGTCACATCGCTCGCGTGCGCCCACCTGCAGTGTCGTTCCCTTCTGGTTCTCCAGATCCCCGCAACAGCGCATGTGCGTTTTCTGACGGCTGTTGCGCTGGCTCTCCTGCTTGGCTTGGTGCTGCTTTTGGTGTCGATGGTTCCCGCTGTCGTTGTGTCCGTGATTAAGAACGGTGCGGGTGGATCGGAGTATCCCGTCGCTCTCATTCGGGCGGGAGCTTCGACAACGTCCATGGTGGGGGAGGCGGTGTTGTGCAGTATTCCGTTGCTGGTCATGGCATACGGCGTGATTTCCGTCGTCGCTGCGTTGACAGCAGCGATTAGCCGCAACCCCGTTGTCACCGGAATGGTTTGCGCGGTTCTCTTGGTGTTGGGTTCGTTGAGCGCTCATGTTGAAAGCGTGGGCATGGGCGTCGCGCTGCTGGCTCCATTCGCCTCGTTTGATCCCGCTTCCCAGGTGGGGACGATTGGGTTCCTTGGGCGAGGGACGAACGCGATGCCTTTTGGAGAGGTCGTCGGCGCATCGGGCGCTCTGCTGGTGGTCTTGGGCGCCGTATCTCCGTTGATGGTGCGCCTGAGTGTTCCAAAGATCGAAAGGGGATGATCTCGATGATTGACCTTCAAACGCTAACGATCTCTTATGGAAAGAAGGTGCTCGTAGATTCGGTGAACGCTGAGTTTGCCCCGGGTACGGTCTACGGTCTCGTCGCTCCGAACGGGCATGGAAAGACGACGTTGCTGCGTGCGATGGCAGGTTTGCCGGGTCCTCGCGTGGACGGGAGCATCGTTCTGGATGAGGTGCAGGGTACGGGTGCGAGAGAGGTCCGTTCTATGATCTTCTATGCACCTGGTGAGGGGACGCTGCTGTATCCCGGATTGCGTGCGGAAGATCACCTCAAGATGGTTTGCGATATGTGGCCGCATGCTCGCGATATCGAAGAGATAGTGGAACAAACGCAGATAGGCGAGTTCGCGAAGATGAGGATCCGCACTCTGAGCCAGGGCATGAAGCAGCAGCTTACCCTGGCGATTGCGTATGCGACGGGCGCGCGGTACCTTCTATTAGATGAGCCCATGAACGCGCTCGACCCCAGCAGGGTGGACTTGCATTCCGAGATTCTCAGGAAGCTGGCCGATTCTGGTACGTGCATCATCATGTCATCCCACATCTTGGATTCGGTCGATAGGCTGTGCGATGAGATTCTGTTTTTGAAGGATGGGAGGCTCATTAGAAGCATTCCGCAAGATGATGCTGCGCCGAAGTCTCCTGGATCCCATTTCGCAAAGCCTGCCGGACGCGCCGAGGGTGCGCTAAGCACGTATCGGCGACTCTACGAAAAGGGCGGGTAGAAATGCAAGTTAAAAATCTATGTGGCCAATGTGATACCGTTGAACCTGCATATCGATACCGCTCAGCCATTCGCCTCGCCCCCGTCGCACGTATCTTCATCCGGTCTGTTACTTTTAATCTAACAATTCTTTGAGGAACGTAGGTGCTTCTAAATGTACTGTCGACTTCTTCTCAAACTAATCCTAAGAGACAAGGCCGTATGGATTTGTACGCTCGTTCTCGCTGCAGCCTTTTCCGTCCCCATTGCGTTCAATTCACCCATCTACGGGCCCTTCTTTATGAAACAGGGCATGCAGGGCTTTGTCGACGCATTCAATACGCGCGCGCCCCAGGCCAGCGGCACAGACCTATCTCCAGAGCAGCAAAATGACGCGGAGCTTGCAAGATACGCGAACGCCGCCCTTGCCGCTCAAACCGACGCCGCCTTTCTCGATTCTGCCGAGAGCTACTACGCGCTCATGGGCGAAGGCTTCCAATCCGGGTCCATCGTGGGAGACCGAGAGACCAATGACGCAGCGCTCGCATATTGCCGTGCCCTGAGCAGCTCCGGCATCACGGATATCCCGGCCTCCGCAAACGACCTGCCATTCCTTTCCTTCCTGCCTTACGCCATTGCCACGGCGCCGTCTTTCCTTCCCTTCATCCCCTTCCTTCTCTCGTCGATACTCGTGCTCGGCGCCACAAGGCCCGGGACCCTGGCGGCAAAGGCGCCCGTGCCCAAATTCCGGCGCCTTATTCAGATCGTGTTTTCGATAATCGTCGCGGGGACCGCGATGCTCCTCGCCGGCCTCGCACCCGGGGGCATTTACGCCTTGGTCCTAAACGGCTTCGGGCAAATTGGGTACCCGATCGCCTTCTTCCATGACGGCGCGCTTGCCACCACGACCGCGGGAAACGTCTTCACAGCCCTGCTTCTCGCGCTGCTTGCGGGCGGAACCTTGATATCCGTTTGCTCCGCCGTCCTATCGACCGCAACGAGGCGCGTCCTCGCGGGCCCCCTTACCTCCGCGCTGCTTGTCGCGGCCCCGGCATTCCCGTTGCTGTCCGATTCGGCGCTGGGGCATAACGCCGCGCTCAATCTCCTGCCGCTGGCCGTGTTCTCGCCTATCGAGGCAACGGGTTACGTAGGATGCTTCCCGACAGAATTCATTGGCTCCGGTTCAAGCGGTGCATCGATGCTTGCCGTGGCCCTGATATACGTCGCGGTCTTTTTTGCGGTCGGCGCCGTTGCGACACGTTCGCCCAAACAGTCTGGACCCGCGAAAAAGCGCCATGGGCTCGAGCTTCTGGACGTGAGCGTGGGATACGGAAGCACGACGATACTTTCAATCGGGTCGCTTTTCTTGAGCCCGGGAACGGCGGCGGGCCTCGTTGCTCCCAACGGCTCGGGGAAAACCACCTTTCTTGAAGCGCTGTCGGGCCAATTTCCCACCCGTATCCACTCGGGAAGCCTGGTGGCAGACGGAATCAGCCAACGTCGATCAGCCGAATTTGCAGAACTCGTCTACCTGAGCTCTTCGGGCGGCGCGGATCTCTATCCCACGCTATCGGCCCTCGAGCACCTTGCTTTCGTTAGGGAGGCGTGGAAATCGGCCACCGACATCGACTCGCTCTGCAGCTCCCTCGGAATCTCCTCATATCTCGACAAGCCGACCCGTAAACTCTCGACAGGAATGAAGCAGCAGGTAAAGCTTGCCATGGCGATATCGACCGATTGCCCGTACCTTATCCTCGATGAACCGCTGAACGGCCTCGATCCGGGAAAGCGGAAAACCTCCTGCGACGCGATGCGCAGCGAGGTGGCGCGGGGACGAAGCGTGCTCATTTCAAGCCATCTGCTCGACGACCTGGCAGACCTCACCGACTCGTTCTACTTCATCGAGGCCGGCACGCTCGTGGAAAAGATCGAGTCGTCCTCGCAGACGCTCAAGCAGGAATACCTCGATACATACGAGGGAGGCGAATGACATGAAACTATTTGAACAGCTGAAGTCCAATGCGTCGCGCATGGCTGTCTACGCCATCCTCGTGGCAACGGCTTTATGCGGAATCGCGGCACCCGTCTATGCGCTCAACGGGGAGAAAGGCGATGTCGAACCCGCGTACATGGCTTCGACGGTTAAGGACCGGTACAAAGCCTTCTCTGGAGACACGTTTTACGTAGCAGAGTACGACACGACCTACCGTCAGCTTCGCTACAACAAGGGCTACGACTATCTAGGCGCAGAGGCAATCAGCTATACGTCGGGTTGGTACCGCTCCAGCTATGGACACATAACCCAGTTCAAGTGTAACTACCGTGTGTACAACTAAAGCAACCGGCCGGGACGAGGGGTGACGCAAAAGCGTCGCCCCTCGTTTTTAACCATGTCAACTGAACCTAGTTCAGTTTGGTTGATTTCCGATCTCAGCCGAACACATTGAGCGGAAAGGCCGTTCCCGCAGTCAGTCGAACGTCCCCGGGGCCCTTCTCAGGCCCCGGGGACGGCATTTTCCCAGTTGAAGGAACGGCGGAGATGTGTTTCGATGGGTCAGATTCGTGTCGTTCCGAAAAGACCGTGAACCTTTTGTGGGACGCGCGGCGCCGTGGTACCATAGCCGAGTTTGTTGTCTTGGTCGGAAACCAAGACGCCTTATGCGCTGATCGGTAACCAGCGCCTGACCAATAAGGAGTCCTACCATGAAGCAGGGTATCCATCCCCAGTATGTCGAGTGCACGGTGACGTGCTCCTGCGGCAACACCTTCAAGACGCACGCTACCGTGTCCGAGATGAAGGTCGAGCTTTGCAACGAGTGCCACCCGTTCTACACCGGCCAGCAGAAGTTCGTCGACACCGGTGGACGCGTCCAGCGCTTCGCCGACAAGTTCGGTGGCGCCGCTGCCGCCCAGCTCAAGAAGGCTGAGGAGGCCAAGGCTGCCAAGGCCGCCAAGGCTGC
>URQD01000038.1:0-17637 GCA_900549905.1 uncultured Collinsella sp.
CTGACGGAAAGCCAGACGACCGATGCGACCGAAGCCGTTAATAGCAACCTTTACTGCCATTGTGTCTCCTTTCGTAAGGCCCCCGCAAGCTACAGCGCCCGCCGTTGAGGCCCACAAACTAACCACTCGCCTAATATACCTTTTTTTTGACTTGAATTTCACGAGAATGCTCGAAATTGAAAATCAAATTTACGTTAAAACGTTTTAAAGAATAAAATAGCAGCTAAATCCGTATATAAGTCGATACTTTAAACTACTTGTTTGCTTCAATGAGCTTTTCAAGACGTAAAACACGATGGTAGAGGGCCGACTTCGACAAGGGAGGGTCAGCCATCTCCCCTAAATCACGCAGCGACAGATCGGGATAGCGCTCGCGCAGGTCGCAAAAGACCGCCAAGGCATCCGGAAGCGCATCGCGAAGGCCGCGCTGCTCGAGCTCATCGATAAGCGCAAGCTGATGTTGGGCAGCACCGGCGCTTCTGGTCTGGTTGGCGAGCTCGGCGTTCACGCGACGGTTCACATCGTTCTTAACCAACTTGACCGCGCGCGCCTCCTCAATCTCGGCAACGCTGCGCTTGGCACCAATCAGCTTTAATAGATGCTCGATTTCCTCGGCGCTCTTAATGTACACGGCATATGACCCCCGCCGTGCATTAACACGAGCATGGACCCCAATCTGCCCCAACAGGTCGCAAAGCCCCTTAGCATATTGCTCGCCCTGCACCGCGATCTCCAAATGAAAATCGCCGCGCGGATCGGCCACGAAGCCACCCGCGATGAGCGCGCCGCGGATGTAGGCAAGCCTGCAGCAGGGACGGGCAACGATGTGTCGGGGAACACCGGCGACGAGCCCTCCCCTGCGGTCTAGAATGCCCAGCAGCACCAGAGCCTTGTCCAGGTCGGGTTGATCGGGCAGGGTAATGAGATAGTTACGGACCTTATGCAAGACCGATTTACGAACGGTGAATTCCGTTTTGAGCTTAAGGATGCGATGCGTCAGCGTGATCATCGTGCGCGCGACGGCGCCCGTCTCGGTCGCGACAGTCAAACGATACCGCCCGGAGCCGGCCAGCGAAAGTGTACCGCTCACACGCGTCAGGGCGGCAAGCGTCGACAAATCGCAGTATTCACATTCGGGTTCGCAGCGCGCAAGCTCGTCGCGCACCTCAGCGGTAAACGACATGCAGGCCTATGCTTTCGTGTTCGCGCGCGACAGGTCGCGATGGGAAATGCTCACGTGATACTGGGCGCCTTCCAAATAACGTGCCGTGGCCTCGGCAATGGCGACGCTGCGGTGTTGACCGCCCGTGCAGCCGATGGCGATAGAAAGCTGCGGCTTGCCCTCCGCGATATAGCCTGGCATGACCGTATCGAGCAGCTGTGTCCAAGCCTTCCAAAACTCCTGCGTCTTGGGATGGTCCAGAACAAAATCGGAGACCTTTTTATCGAGACCGGTCATCGTGCGCATCTCGGGATCGTAGAACGGATTGGGCAGGAAGCGGACGTCGATCATAATGTCCGCCTCGACGGGCATGCCGTGCTTAAAGCCAAACGAGAACACATGGACGTCCATGAGCTGTTGGTCGGACAGCTCGGAAAATGCCATACGTAGCTTGTTGCGCAGCGCAGAGGTGTGCAGACGGCTCGTGTCGATAATCATATCGGCTCGATCGCGCACGCCCTGCAGCTGAAGGCGCTCGCGCTGAATGGCATCGGCCGTAGTCTCCCCCGGCTTGGCAATGGGATGACGGCGGCGATTTTCGCTGTAGCGACGGATCAGCACCTCGTCAGAGGCCTCGAGAAAAACGATGTCGCAGCTCATCTCGCGCTCCTCGAGTGCGGCAACGGCATCGAGCAACTCATCGAACAAGCCCTGGCTGCGCAGGTCGCAGGTGACGGCAAGGTGCCTACCCACGCCCGTATTGATGCCGACGAGCTCAGCAAGCTGGGCAATCAGACGCGGGGGCAGGTTATCGATACAAAAATAGCCCATGTCCTCGAACACATGCATGGCCTGCGTTCGGCCCGATCCGGACATTCCGGTGATGATGACGATATCGGGGATGCGCTCCGAGCGCTCCGCCGCATCCATGGCATCTCCCTTTTGCATGTGCTGCCTCCTAAAAACAAGCGCGGGACCCAGCAACCCGGATCCCGCGCGGTCAATTGCCTTTAATGAGTATACCGCCCTGAGCGGATACAAGGTCCGTCTTACGCCTCAAGCGCGGCTTTGAACCAACTCGTAATACTCGTGGGGTGCGTGATGGCTGTGCCCACGACAACTGCCCAAGCGCCCGCATCAATTGCGGCGCGGGCCTCCTCGGGCGTGTGCACGCGGCCCTCGCAGATGATGGGAAGGCCGGGAAACTCCTCGGTCGCCTGGCGCAGGAGCGGCAGATCGGGACCGTCGGCCATGGTGCAATCGATAGCGGCAACACCATGGGAAAGCGTGGTGGACACCAGGTCGAAGCCCATGTCGACAGCACGACGAATATCCTCGATGGTGGCACAGTCGGCCATCAGGAGCACGCCCTCCTCGTGCAGCGGACGGAAGGTGTCCTCGACGGTCTTGCCATCGGGACGCGGGCGATCAGTGGCGTCAATTGCCACGATGTCGGCACCGGCGGCAACGCAGGCGCGAGCATGACGCAGCGTCGGCGTGATGTAGACGCCCTCGTGTCCATCCTTCCACAAGCCGATGACGGGAACCTCGCAGCGGCCCTTAATGGCGGCGATGTCAGCAAGACCCTGGCAGCGAATAGCGGCGGCGCCGCCAAGCTCGCAGGCGCGAGACATCTGAGCCATGGTTTCGGGCGTACGAAGCGGCTCGCCCATATAGGCCTGAACGCTCACGACGAGCTTGCCCTTCAGGGATTGAATCAAAGGATCAACGGTCATGTTCGACTCAACCTTTCTCAAAATAGCCTTCTGAGACACCGCACCTTGACGTTCAAACCGTCGCTCGCGTACCGAAGTACGCTTCGCTCCTCTTTCACGTCAATCTGCGGCACCTCAGAAGGCGCACTTGGTAGTTATGTTTACTTCAACGATGCAAGAAGGTGTTCGGCGGCACCGATGAGCGGCGCGTCGCCCTCCAGAGAACCGATGAGGATCGGCGTGTCCTGGAGCGGATCGAGCGCCTGGCTGGCATAGCCCTCGTGCACCGAATCCTTCCACGTCTGCGAACGCCAATCGGGACCCTGATGAATTACGCCGCCCGAAAGCACGATGACCTCTGGATCCAGAATATTGGCAAGCGAGCCCAAGCTGGCGCCCAGCGCAAAGCCGGCGTCATGGATGACCTCGGTCGCCTTTGCGTCGCCAGCACGGCACAGGTCGTTCACGTCGCGACCGACCGAAGGACGGCTGGGGTCAACTCGACCGAAGCGTTCGTCGTACATACGGCCAATCGAGGTGCCCGAAGCAACAGACTCAAGATGGCCGGAACGCCCGCAGGCGCAGGGAATGCCGGCGGCAGCCGAGCACTCGATGTGGCCCATATGACCGGCAGCACCATGGAAGCCCTGCATCACGCGGCCGTTCTCGACATATGCGCCACCGATGCCCGTACCGATTCCCAGGCACAAGACGGAGAACTTGCCCTTGCCGACGCCCCAGTGGGCCTCGCCCAGAGCATGAGCCTGCACGTCGCCCACAACGGCAACGGGAAGACCAAGGTCCTCGCGCAGACGCGGCCCCAACTGAACGCCGGACCAGCCGGGCATGATCTCATTGGCATAAGCAATGGCGCCCGTCTTGGGATCGACGACGCCTGCGGCACCGATACCGACACCGAGAACCTCGACATCGGGATTCGCCTCAAGAGCGGCCTTGATAGACGCCTCGATACGCTGGAAGACGGCCTCGCCGCCCTCCTGGGCCTCGGTAGGAACCTCGGCCTCAAAAACGGGATGGGGCACACTACCGTCAGCCGGGTACTCCATGATGGCAGTCGCAATTTTAGTTCCGCCGATATCGACAGAGCAGACGTACTTGTTCTCCATGTCGCTCTCCTTCGGAGATAAAAACAACTACAGGAAATGAGGGCAGAATTATCGCCACAGGTTGATAAAGGTTTCCCAGGTGCCCGAGGTTGGGGTGAAAGTGGTCGGGCGTTGACCTAATGGGTCACGCCCGACCACTTGAGCCCCAAGATCGGGTGCCTGGGGAAGCTTTACAGGAGACCGTTGTCCTGGAGGACCTTCCTAATAGCCTCGACGTTCTCGCCGGTCATGGCCTTCACCGGGCGCGGCATGGTCGGGCTGTCGAAGATACCCATGAGGTTCATAGCGGTCTTGAAGGCGCCGACGCCACCGGCATAGCCCTGGACGCCCGAGGTGACATCCCAGATGTGCGAAATCTCATTGAGGCGATCCTGCTCGGCCTTGACGGTAGCCCAGTCACCAGCCTGAGCGGCCTTCCACTGACGAACGTAGCCCTCGGGCTCAACGTTGGCGAGACCCGGGACAGAGCCGTCGGCGCCACCGAGGTAAGCACCGTCGACAACAACCTCGTGGCCGGTGAGGATGCTCATCGGATGGCCGTTCTTCTCGTTCTCCTGAACGAGGTAGCGGAACGAGATGTCATCACCCGAGGAATCCTTGACGCCAGCAAGGACGCCCTCGGCGCCGAGCTTGGCAAGGAGCTTCCAGGGGAGCTTGGTGTGAACGCAGACGGGAATGTCATAGGCAAAGATGGGCAGGTCAAGCTCCTCGTGCAGGATGCGGAAGTGCTCCTCGACCTCGGTCATGCCCTGCAGGGCATAGAACGGGCAGGTGGCGACGAGGGCATCGGCGCCCAGCTCCTGAGCGACCTTGCCGTGTTCAATCATGCGCTCGGTCTCGGTATCGATGATGCCGACCAGAACAGGCACGCGGTGGTCGACGATGCGGACGGCCTCGGCGATGATCTGGCGACGACGCTCGTCGGTGGAGAAAACGACCTCACCCGAAGAGCCCAAGAAGAACAGGCCATCGACGCCGGCATCGATCATGCGGTTGATGCTGCGCTCAAAGGAGGCAACATCGAGCTGGTGATCTTCGGTATCGGGAACAACGACGGGAGGGATAACGCCGGTGAATTTCTGAGTTGCCACAAGAATCTCCTTAGTTGTCTGGCGGGCGGCCCTATGCCACCCACTCTTGTTGGCAGTGTCCAGGCCGTCTAGGCCAAAGAACACGAGTAGAACGTTTGGTTAAAGAAGTCGACGACTTCGTTTTCGAACGCATTGATGCGCTCATGAGCGTATTTGGCATAGATGATATGCCTCCGGTCACACTCAAGACCGTTGAATACGGCAAACTGATCCTTGGGATCGCTCACGGTATCCATAAGCGATGTGCCCATGAGCACCGATCCGCGCACCCGAGACGACAGCGCCTCGAGGCCGCCAGGAAGCGGATTGGCAACCGCCGTGCAGGCGAGGCCCCGCTCGTCCAGAGCAGAAACCGCCAGCGCGACTCCGCCGCCAAGCCCCTCGCCCCATGCAAAGATGCGGTCGGGGTCCATGCCATCAAGATTGCGCGCGACCTCCGCCAACGCGCAGCCCCAACGGACGCGCCTGACAAAAGCAGGCGAGGTAATCCCCTGTCGCAGATCGCTGGGTCCAATCGCCTCATCGTCCAGCGCAAGCACGGCATATCCCATGGCCGCAAATCTCGTCATGTGATGCCAGCCGCGCACAGGCCGATCGATGTCGTGGAACATCAGGCACAGCGGCACGCGCTCAGAAACTCGGGCACGACCGACAGGCTCGATCAAACGTGCGTGGACCACATCGCCACCAAGCTCAAAGGAAACCTCGGAGTAGCGGGCATACGGATTGGCGAAATCGATCGCCGTAATACTCGGCCCGCAAACCTCAAGGTCCGAAGCGGCTATCTCTAATTCGGAAACATCCGCAGAAGCATCACCGCGCCAATCCCGGAAATCAGCGAGCCTTGACGAGACCGTTCCGGGAATCCCCACAAGGTCGGAGACAATCAGCTCATTGACATTGCTCTCGCACTTAGACATGAGCCTCCCCTCCCTTGCAGAAAAACGGAATGATCAGATCGTCAAAATCCTGAATCTCCTCGTGGCCAAAGCCTTCAAAGAACTCATGACGCTTTTCACAGGTCAGATTGTTATAGACCGCAAACTGCGTCGCTGGCGGACAGACGGTATCGGCTGTGCCGGTGCCAAACAGCACGGGGCATTTGACCATAGGGGCATAGTTCTTGGAATCGAAGTACGCCAGCTTGGCATAGGCTTCGTCGATACGAGTCGAGTCCTCGTCAAACCAGCGAGACCAATAGCGCAGGCCCTCGTAGGCAATGTCGTCGGCATCCAAGTCCCAGACCAGGCGGAAATCCGACAGGAAGGGATAGAGGATGGCGGCGCGATTGATAAGCTCGCTGTTAAGTGCACAGGTCGCAATGCCCAAACCGCCGCCCTGCGACGCGCCGTTCACAAACACACGGGCAAGATTGATGCCCTCGAGCTCGCGAACGATGCGACACAGGATGCGAATATCTTGGTGCAAGCGGACATAGTAGAGGTTGGCCGGGTCGCCGTCGATACCGGCGACGATATGGCCCGCGACCGTTGTGCCCTCAAATCCACCAATGTCCTCGGAGGGACCTCCTTGACCGGGGCAGTCGAGGGCGATGAGTGCCATGCCCATGCCCGCAAACGACGCCTGCTCAAACCAGCTGCGGCTTGCACCCGGATATCCATGGAACTGAAGTACCAATGGCACGGGCTCGTCCGAGACGGGTTTAAGGTACTTGGCATGCAGGCGAGCGCCACACATGCCGGTATACCAGAGGTCGAAAAACTGGCAGGTCACGGCATCTGTGACCGATGACGTCTCGATCGCATAGTCAAGCCCGACCGCGTCGGCCTCGGCCATGCGATCCTTCCAAAAGAGATCGAAATCTGATGGACGGGGCATGGCGCCTCGATATTCACCAAATTGATGTTGTAGCTCCTGAGCACTTGGCATGGCTCGTGAACCCAACCTTTCGAAATCGCAACGGAGGTGCGCCCGGCAAGGGAACCGGGCGCACGGGAGGGAAAGCGAGGCTACTCGCCGAGCTTGGGATGCAGCAGCGACGGTGCAGCGCCGAGCAGCATCTTGGTGTAGGGGTCCTGAGGGTGCTGGAAGACCTGCTTGGCCTCGCCCTGCTCGACGATCTTGCCGCCATTCATAACGATGATGTCGTCAGAGATATAGCGGACCGTCTGGATGTCATGGCTGATGAACACCATGGCCAGGCCGAGCTCCTTCTTAAGGTCGGTCAGCAGGTTCAGAATCTGCGCGCGGACCGAAACGTCCAGAGCCGAGGTGGGCTCGTCGGCGATGATGGCATCGGGGTTCAGCGACAGGGCACGGGCAATTGCGACGCGCTGGCGCTGGCCGCCCGAAAGCTGGCCGGGAAGAACCTCGGCGGCGGAACTGGGCAGACCGGTGAGCTCCAAGAGCTCCTTGACGCGCTTCTCCTGCTCGGCCTCGGTACCCAGGTTGTGAACGCGCATGGGGTCGAGCAGCTGCTCGCGAACGACCATGCGGGGGTTGAGCGCCGTAGCCGGATTCTGGAACACGACCGAGATGACGCGGCCCATGTGACGACGGTCCTCGGCGGTACGCTTGGTAACGTCCTTGCCCTTAAAGTAGACCTTGCCGCTCGTGGGGGCCTGCAGGCCGCACATGACGTTGGCGGTGGTGGACTTACCGCAACCGGACTCGCCGACGATGCCGATCGTCTGACCGGGCATGAGCTTAATCGTTACACCCTGGACGGCGTGAACCAGGTTAGGGTGCAGAATCGAGCCGGTACGGGTCCTAAAGGTGACGTGGACGTCATCAAGGAAGATGATCGGCTCGACGCCGTTGACTGCGGTCTCGCTCATCTACATCACCTCCGCGTGAGGGGTCAAACCATTTGCCTTGAGCACCTCGTCGGGGAGCTCGGAATAGAAGTGCTCGGTGCCGGGCACGCGCTTGAAGACCGGACGGGTGTCCAGGCCAATGCGCGGATGGCTCGAGCGGGGCGCGAAGCGATCGCCCTTGGGGAAATCGCGCGGGCTCGGAACGGCGCCGGGCACCTGGTGCAGACGGCCCGAACCGCTCTCGATGGACAGAACGGAGCCCAGAAGACCGCGGGTGTACTCGTGGATCGGGTTAGTGAGCAGCTCCTTGGTGGGCGCCTGCTCGATAACCTGACCGGCGTACATAACCGTGATGTTATGGGCGACCTCGGCGACCAGCGCCAAGTCATGCGAGACGAAGATCATGGCAAAGCCGAGCTTGGCCTGAAGGTCGTTGAGCAGCTTGATGACCTGCTTCTGGACGGTAACGTCCAGAGCGGTCGTGGGCTCGTCGCAGATGACCAGCTTGGGGTCGCGGGTAAGGGCCATAGCGATCAGGACACGCTGACGCTGGCCACCGGAAAGCTCATGCGGGTAGCTCTCGAGCGTACGCTTGGGGTCGAGGCCCACGAGCTCCAGGAGTTCCTCGGCGCTGCGGGTGCCGCCGCGCTTGGTGAGCTGCTTCATCTGGGCAGAGATGAGCATGGAGGGGTTGAGCGAGGACAGGGCGTCCTGATAGACCATAGCGATATCGGTACCGCGCAGGCCGAACCACTCCTTCTTGCTCATCTTGAGCAGGTCGCGGCCCTCCCAAAGGACCTCGCCGGAAAGGTGCTCGTCATCGTCGGTCAGGCCCATGATGGCCAGCGTGGTGATGGACTTACCGCAACCGGACTCGCCCACCAGGCCCATGGTCTGACCAGGACGGACGTCAAAGTTGACATGGTCGACGACGTTGATATCGCCGTGATGCTCAAACTGAATGCAGAAGTCACGGACCGAGAGAATCGGTTCGACAGACTCGTCGGGCACATGGCGATCGTCACGCTTGAGCTCGACATCGCGCAGGGCGCCAAGGCGAGCGGAGAGGGACTGGGCCTGCTCCTTGTAGGCGCGAACGGGGTCGGAGACCAGCAGGTCGGCCTCGCGACGCTTGGAGGAATCGGTCGGATCCAGGGCGGCGGAGGGAGCAGCGGCCATGGCGTCGGTAATGCCCTCGGAGAGGATGTTGAGCGCCAGGCAGGTGATCATGATGGCCAGGCCCGGGAACAGCGCCTGCCACCAACGGCCGGCGAGCACGCCGCCGCGGGCGTCGGCGAGGATGTTGCCCCAGGTAGCGGTGGGCTCCTGGATACCAGCGCCGATGAAGGTCAGCGAGGCCTCGAAGATGATGGCGTCGGCGACCAGGGTAACGGTGAAGACCATGATCGGGGCGATGCAGTTACGCAGAACATGCTTGATCAAAATCCACGGAGCCTTGGCGCCGGAAACGATGACCGCGCGGACATAGTCCTCGCCGTACTCGGACACGATGTTGGCGCGCACGATACGGGCAATCTGCGGAGTGTACATAAAGCCGATGGCGAAGATGATCGACGGCACGGAGTTGCCCAGGATGGAGACGAAGACGGCCGCGAGGGCGATGCCCGGGATGGACATGATGATGTCCAGGATACGCATGATCGTCTCGGAAACGGCCTTGCGCGAAACCGCCGCAAGGGCGCCCACGACCGAGCCGCAGACCAGAGCCATGGCAGTGGCGCCAAAGCCGATAATCAGCGAGTAACGACCACCGTAGAGCATGCGCGACAGAATGTCGCGACCCTTATCGTCGGTACCGAAGATAAATCCGTTGCCGGGAGCCTGGCGAGCCGTAAAAATCTCGACCGGGCTATAGGGGGCAAGAAGGGGCGCCAGAATCGCAGTCAGGGCGACCAGCACCAACACGACGGCGGCAATCTTAGAAGACAGCGTCATCTTCTTCCAGCCACCGAGCTTGAGCCCCTTGGAGGCAGCCTTCTCGAGCTGCTCGGTTTGCTTCTCTCGAATCTTTACCATAATCTACACCGTCCTGATGCGCGGGTTGATGAGCAGGTAGAGCATGTCAACCACGATGTTGATGATGATGAAGGCAAGAGCAACGACGATAACGACGCCCTGAACCAGGTTCGCCTCGTTGCCCTGAACGCCCTGCAGAATCGCGGTGCCCATGCCGGGGAGGTTGAAGATAACCTCGATGACGACGGCGCCGCCCATGAGGTAACCGATCTTAAGACCGAGGGTGGTGACCGGGGTGATCAGCGCATTGCGAAGAACGTTGATGCCGACGACGACCTTCTCGGGAACGCCGGCGCCGCGAGCCATACGGACATAATCCTTATCGAGCTCCTCGACCATGGCGGTACGCACGATACGAGTCATCTGGCCCGTCAGCGGAAATGCCAAGGCGATAGCGGGCATGATCATACGTCCCAGATAGCCAGCCGGATTCGTGGTGAAGTGAGGCAGAGCACCCGATGCCGGAAGCACCTTAAGGTAGGAAGAGAACAGCAGGATCAACAGAACGGCAAGCCAGAACGACGGGGTTGCCAAGCCGGCGATGGAAAAGACGCGGATCACTTGGTCCGGCCATTTGTCGCGATACAGTGCCGCGATGACGCCGAGTAAAAACGAAACGACCGCACCGATGGCAAGGCCGATGAAGGTCAGCTGCATCGTGACGGGCAGGGCCGTGGAGATGCGCTTGGCAACGGAGTTGCGAGCAGCACCATAGGTGCCCATGTCGCCATGGATCAAATCGCCCATATAGCGCACGTAGCGCACAGGCCAGGGGTCGTCCAGACCATACTTCTCATGGTACTCGGCAACCGCCTCGGGCGAGGCACCGTCACCCAACGCCGTGTAGGCGGGGTCGGTCTTGGAGAACGACATAAGGAAGAACACCAGGACGGTGACGCCCAATGCCATGATCGGCAGCGCCACAAGACGCCTTCCAATCAAACGCAGCAAGTTGTTCACGTTCTCTCCCCTTTCTTTTGTCGGTAGGACCAACTGGTATATGAGTACGGATACTCATTACAAGACCCGAGCGACATCGAGGTCGCCCGGGTCTTTGTTTCAACTATGAGGATACGGTCCCAACGACCGACATCCTGCATACAGACTCAAGCGAGTCTTACGCCTTGACGGTCGCAACGCCCCTGAAGGACATGCTCGTCGTGCCGATGCCCTTGAAGCCATCGAGGGCCTCGCCGTTGGGCGCAGTGGACGGATCGTCCCAGGAAGCGGAGACGGTCTTGACGTGGACAACGGGGTACAGAACGGCGTTGTCGGCAATGATGTCGAAGCACTCGTTCCACTTCTTCTGCTGCTCATCGCCCTCAGCGGCAAGAGCCTCGTCCATGAGACCGTGGAGCTTCTGCCACTCAGCGGACTCCTTCCACGGGCAACGGGTCTGCATCCAGACGTTGTCGCCGTACCACCAGTTGAGCAGCAGGTCGGGGTCGGCGCCGAAGCAGGAAGGATCGCCAGGGGCAAGGAGGATATCGTAGGCCTCGCCGCCGTCGATGGCAGCGTAGGTGGCCGGCGAGGTATCGGTCTGGATGGTCACATCGAAGCCGAGAGCGTCGAGGTCATTCTTGACCTGGGCGGCCATGCCCTTAATCTGCTCGTTGTCGGTGGTGCGCAGGGTGATGGCACCCGGGGTGATGCCAGACTCCTCGATGAGCTTCTTAGCCTTCTTGGCGTCGGTCTTGTACACCGTGGAAGCCTCATGATAGTTGGTGAAGCTCTTGGGCAGGTAGCAGCTGGCAGCGGTGGCAAGGCCGGCGAAGGTGTTGCTGACCATCTTCTCGGTGTCGAGCGCATACATGACAGCCTGACGGACCTTGACGTTGTTCCAAGGCTCCTTGGCGACGTTGAACATGATGAAGCGGGTGCCGAAACCCTGAACGTTATCGATCTTGCAGCCGGCGCTCTCGAGCTGGTCGACGGCGTCAGCGGTAACGAGCTCCATAACGAGCGTGGAGCCCTCCTGCTGAGCGGTAACGCGAGCGGTGGGGTCGGTCAGGATGCTGTACTGGATCTTCTTATCCTCGGCAGCATACTCACCGTTGTACTCGGGGTTGGGAACCAGGGTGATCTCGGTATCGGAGATAGAGTCGTACATCCAGGGGCCGGAGCCGATCGGCTGCTTGGCGCGATCCTCCTCGGTCTGGGTGGCCGGGGTAACGCGGACGATGGCCAGACGATCCTTGAGCAGGGAGAAGTTGGGGACCTTGGTCTTGACCGTCACGGTGCTGGCGTCCTTGGCCTCGATGGACTCGAAGGGCTGGAAGAACGGAGCATAGGTAGCGGAAGCGGCGCAAGCGGTGTAGGAGGCAACGACATCGTCAGCGGTGACCTCGGTGCCATCGGAGAACTTGGCGCCCTTGCGGATGGTGACCTCGAAAGTGGTGTCGTCCACAGACTTGGGATCGTCGGTGGCGAGCTCTTTGAAGGTGCTGTAGTCGTGGTAATCGATGCCGTAGAGGCCCTCGACGACGTGCCAGTTAGCACCCAGGCCCACAGCGGAGCCGGTGCTGGCGGGATCGAAGCTGGACGGAGCGTAAGCGGAACCAGCGGTGATCACGCCGCCGCCACGGTTGGCGGAATCGGTGGAACCGGAAGCGGAACCCTCGTCGCTAGAGCTGCCACCGCAGCCGGTGAGACCAAGCCCTGCGACAGCAGCGACGCTGCCGGTGAGGCCGAGGAACGAACGCCTGGACATACCCTTGTTGATGATGGCCATGTCTTCTCCTATCAATAGAGAATCTTACCCGGGAGCGCCTAGACGTGCCCCCGCGCAACTTGCGGACGATATATACCTTACCTACCGACGAACCCAACTGAGGTGCCGCGCTCGGCGACCGATACATACATACGCTTGAACGGTATTTGCTACCGTTCACCGAATTCATTGACAAACGATTCGCCAGACAGTATGTATCGACGAGGTGAGATATCAGTCTTCGTCAACCCGCAGGATAGCAGGGTTGTTCACCATGGCTAGTCAAACGTTTTAGCGTTAATTAAACCCGAAATCGGCTGGTAATCGCCGTGAAATAAATGATTGAAAATCACGCAATCATGTATATCAGTTGTTTAGAGGCGTGTTTAGTTTTCGGATTGCTTTGCCGCCGCCTCGGCGCGCTCGGCATTCCATGCAACGAGCGCCTCGTGAACCGCTTTGGCGACATCGGCAGGAATGCCTCGAACTTCCGCGATCTCTTGCTCGCTCGCCGCGCGCAAACGCTTCATCGAGCCAAAATGGCGCATAAGGGCACGTTTTCTGGTGGGTCCCACGCCTGGAACGTCATCGAGTACCGAAACCGTCATGGCTTTATCGCGCAATTCGCGATGGAACGTGATGGCAAAACGGTGCGATTCATCGCGCACCTGTTTAATTAGATAGAGCGACGCGGACCCGGTCGGCAGCACGACGGGAGTCTCGTCCCAAGGCACGAAAACCTCCTCATCGGCCTTTGCCAAGCCACAAACTGGTATATCGAGCCCAAGAGCCTCAAGTTGCTTGATCGCAGCGGTCAATTGCGGCTTACCGCCATCGACAACGAGCAAATCGGGGCGCGAGCCAAAGCGCTCGTCGGCCATGCGCTCGGGAGCATAACGTCGTCCCAAAACCTCGGACATCGACACGAAGTCGTTTGCCTCGTCCAATTCGGCCTGAATTTTAAAACGACGATACTGACTCTTGTCGGCGCGCCCGTTGGTAAACACCACCATCGAGGCGACCGTAAAGGTGCCATGCAGCGTCGAGATATCGAAGCACTCGATACGCAACGGCGGCGATGGCAGCGCCAACGCACTTTCGAGCTCCAGGAGCGCTTGATTGGTGCGGTCGTCAGCGTACCCCGTTCGCATCATGTAGCGCATGAGGGCATGGCGCGCATTTTTGGATGCCATATCGAGCAGACGGTGCTTTTCGCCACGCTGCGGCCTATGGAGATGGCAGGAACGCTCACGCTTGCCCGCAAGCCACTCCCCCAGCGCTTCCGCATCCTCAAGCTCGACGGAAAGGTTGACCTCAGCTGGAATATCAGCCGTCTCGTCGTAATAGCGCTTAAGAAAGCCCGACTGGAGCTCTTCCTCGTCAACATCAAGACCCTTGTCGAGAATGAACTCGCAGGTGCGAACAGTTCGGCCCTCGCGAACGACGAAGACGCAAGCGGCGGAGATGGTCTCCTCGCGATAGAAACCGATGACATCTATATCGACACTGGAGGGAAAAACGACTTGCTGACGATCGTCCAGACCCCTGATGACCTCCAAACGACGTTTGACGCGTGCCGCGCGCTCAAAGTCGAGCGCCTCAGCGGCATCCGTCATCTCGGAGGTCAGCTCATCGACGACATCCTTGCGATGGCCCGACAAAAAGCGCTCGACACGCTTGACGTTCTTGGCATAGTCTGCCGGGGAAATCGCGCCGACACACGCACCCGGGCCGCGCCCGACATGGCAGTCAAAGCAGGGGCGCCCGTTTTGCGCGCAAATCATATTGACGATGTCTTCCTCGCCCTTGTGGGACTCGACGATACGGCGACAACGACGCCACTCCGCACAGGATGCGGAGCAGATGGGGATAACCTTGCGCAGCGTATCTATCGTCTCACGTGCCGCGCGGCTATCGGTATAAGGTCCAAAATAGCGCGTTCCCGGCTTATGACGCTCACGCGTGTATTTGATAGCGGGATACAGGTCGCCCTTTGTAATGGCGATAAAGGGGTAGCTCTTGTCATCCTTGAGGTCGACGTTAAAGTACGGATGGTACTGACCAATCAAATTGCGCTCGAGCACCAACGCCTCGTGCTCGGTCTCCACCACGATATAGTCAAAGCTCGCCACCAGCTGCATCATCAGCGGGATCTTCTGGCGCTCGTCCTGCAGCGTCACGTACTGACGCATACGGGCGCGCAGGTTTTTCGCCTTGCCCACGTAGATGACATCGCCCTTGGCATCCTTCCAAAGGTAGCATCCGGGCTGCGTGGGAACGCGCGAAACCTGCTCGGCAAGCGTTGGAATGTTGTCGTGACCGGCCACGCGCACCTACTTGCGACGAAGCAGCGCCGAGACCTCGGGCATCTTAAGGACGACGGCAAGGCCAAAGGTAACAGCAAGCGAGACGACACCCGCAACGCAAACGTAGCCAAGAGTAATCAGAATCGAGCCGCCAAGTGCCCCGACAAAGTGCTCAAGCGCCCACATGACGCCGGCGCCTGCGGCAGCACCCAGGCCACCGAGCAAAAGGCCAAAGAAACCGCCATGCAGGATAGATTTAACCTGAAGACCACGCAGACGACGACGCAGCCACCACAGCGAGCAACCGACCAAGATCACGTAGTCGACGACATACGAAAGCGCGATTGCCGGCATACCGAAGCCCAGCACAACGCCAAACAGCAGAACCGAGCCGGCCTGGCCGATGGCGGAATACAGGCAATAGCGGCTATAGGGCTTCATGTCGAGCAAGGCAGAGAAGCTCTTCTGCATCAGCACGACCACGCCGTAGAGCGGCAGCGAGAACGCCAAGTAGACAAGGAACTCGGACACCAGCGCCACGCCGGACTCATCGAACTTGCCAGCGCAGTAGATCATGTTGAGCGGACGCGCGAAGACAATCAGGTACAGCGCGAACGGAACCAGGAAGAACAGCATCTGGGCGACGCCACGCGAAATGCCCGTGCGAACGCTGTCGTAATCCTTCTCCTGTGCGTCGTGAGAGAGCTCGGTATAGAGCGCCGTCGAAAGCGAGGCGGCAATCAGCGCGTAGGGCAGCGTGTACCACAGGCGCGCATAGGCGATGACGGAAGGACCGGTCTCGGGCTGGACCACCAGCGCGGCAGCGTTCGTGATAGAAGTCGAGACAAACATGCACACCGTAGCGAGCAGCGTCGGGATACCGAGCGCAATCGTCTGGCGCAGTGCGGGGTCCTTAAAGTCGATATGGATATGGGGATGCACGCCGTGCTTGCCAAGCGCGGGGATCTGACAAGCCATCTGAACAAAGACACCGAGGGTCGTACCGGCCGCAATCAAGATGATGCCGGCACGTTCGCCAAACTGTGCGGACACGGGCGCAAAGCCCATAAAGCTCGCAATGACGATCACATTGTTGAGGACCGGGGCAAACGTCGACCAGAAGTAGTCGCGGTGTGCGTTGAGGACGCCCGAGAACACCGAGCCCAAACCATAAAACAGAATCTGGATGGCAAAGAAACGGAACATGAACGCAGCGGTATCCATGCTGCCGCCGTCACCCGAAAGGAACGATTGCGTCCAGATAAAGCCCGGGGCGAACACGGTCCCCAGCAACGAAATGCCACCCAGCACCAATAGCAGAATACCGAGCAGGTTGCCCACGTACTCGTTAGAGGCCTCGCGACCCTGCTCACGCCTCACGCCCATGTACACGGGCAAAAACGCCGTCACGAGCATGCCGCCCATCACGAGTTCGTAGAGCATATTGGGCAGGTTGTTGGCGACCTGATAGGAGGACGAGAGCAGCGACATGCCGATAGCGGCCGCCATTGCCCACGTGCGGATAAAACCGGTGACGCGAGACACGATGGTCAGGATGGTCATAAGCCCGGCGGAACGACCAACCGTGGAGTAGTCCGACGAGCCCATGTCGTCAGTGTCGTCTCGCGACGAAGAAGCTTCGGATGAGGGTATCTGAGGCGCAGATTCTTTTGCAAAATGAGCTCCGCACTTCAATTCTTCCTGCGGCATCGCTCAGTCCTCTCTCGTAATCGGGGCGACCGTCGCCCCGCAAAATGCAATTAAATCATCGGGCGCAAGCTCAAGCTGATAACCACGCTTGCCTCCCGAAATAAAAATGGTATCCCAAAGGACACATGTCTCATCAATGAGCGTCCGGTAGCGTTTTTTCATACCGACCGGACTGCAGCCGCCGCGAACGTAGCCAGTCGCCGCAAGCAAATCCTTCACATGCATCATGGCCAAGGACTTCTCCCCCGCGGCACGCGCGGCGGACTTTAGATCGAGCTCGTCGGCAACAGGGATGCAGCACACGACGTGGTCGTTGGACGGCGTCACGCAGACCAAGGTCTTAAATCCTTGTCCGGGCTCCTCGCCAAGCTGCTCCGAAATCGCGACCCCCAGGCCCGCCGACTCATCACCATCGTCTTCGTACGTATGTAGAACATAGGAAATGCCGGCGCTTTCCAGCTCGCGCATCGCATTGGTTTTTGGCGTCTTTACAGCCTTTGCCATGGCATATCCTTTCCCTCGCATTCGGACGCAAGGATTAAGTATATGTCCAATTCGGCTGCATACGTCACTTCGACACAGCAAGCGCCATCGAATCACAAGGAGTCGATGGCGCCCATAAACTGAATCGCCTATTTATTGAGCATCAAGTTGAGCCTGACGCTCCCGGTCACGCCTGAGCAACGGCGCCAAAAACTTGCCCGTATAACTTTGCGGACAGTCCGCAACCTGCTCCGGTGTGCCCGAAACCACGACGGTTCCGCCGCCGTTACCGCCCTCGGGGCCCATATCGATCAGGCGGTCGGCAACCTTGATGACATCAAGGTTGTGTTCAATCACCAGCACCGTGTTGCCCGCATCGACCAAGCGCTGCAGCACATCGAGCAGCTGGCGGACGTCCTCAAAATGAAGGCCGGTCGTCGGCTCATCCAAAATATAGAACGTCTTGCCCGTCTGGCGTCGATGAAGCTCCTTGGGGGGCTTCACACGCTGCGCCTCGCC
>URQD01000039.1:0-17192 GCA_900549905.1 uncultured Collinsella sp.
AAGCTGACACTCGCGGGTTCGAGTCCCGTTGCCCGCTCCAGCTAGAAGCACAAGCACGGCACCATCACGGTGCCGTGCTTTTTTCAATAAAGCGCCGGGACTCGAACCCGCCAGGGTGCGAGCGTAAAACAAACGCGAAGCGTTTGTAGCGAGCAGGCGAAGGCGCCGGCAGGCGCCTGAAGCCGGTGCGGATTTGCGAAGCAAATACGCGGACGTCCCGTTGCCCGCTCCAATTCCAAAATGTTAGGTTCATGCCTGCTGCCCATACTTGCACCTGCGCACGGTACAATGGTTGGGTTACGACCAACGTGCCAATAACCAAAAAGGAGCCGCTATGATCGATCGCTATACCCGCCCGGAGATGGGACACATCTTCTCCCTCGAGAACAAGTACGCCATTTGGCAGGAGATCGAGGTTCTGGCCTGCGAGGCCCAGGCGGAGCTCGGTAAGATCGGTATTTCCAAAGACGAGGCCCAGTGGATCCGCGATCATGCCAACTTTGAGAAGGCGAAGGTCGATGAGATCGAGGAAGTCACGCGCCACGACGTCATTGCCTTCCTGACCAACATGAAGGAATACATCGATGCCGATGTTCCCGAGGGCGACCCCAAGCCCAGCCGCTGGGTTCACTATGGCATGACCAGCTCCGATCTGGGCGACACGGCTCTGTGCTACCAGCTCACCCAGGCCTGCGACTTGATCATCGAGGACGTCAAGAAGCTCGGCGAGATTTGCAAGCGTCGCGCCTTTGAGGAGCGCAATACGCTCTGTGCCGGCCGCACTCATGGTATCCACGCCGAGCCGATGACCTTCGGCATGAAGTTTGGCTCTTGGGCCTGGGAGCTCAAGCGCGATCTGGATCGTCTTGAGGACGCCCGCAAGAATGTTGCCTTCGGCGCCATCTCGGGCGCTGTCGGCACCTACAGCTCCATCGAGCCGTTTGTCGAGGAGTATGTCTGCGAGCACCTGGGCCTGGTTCACGACCCGCTGTCCACGCAGGTTATTAGCCGCGACCATCACGCCTATCTCGCCGGTGTCCTTGCCACCACGGCGGCCACCTGCGAGCGCATCGCTACCGAGGTTCGCAATCTGCAGAAGACCGATACCCTCGAGGCCGAGGAGCCGTTCCGCAAGGGTCAAAAGGGCAGCTCCGCCATGCCGCACAAGCGCAACCCGATCACCATGGAGAAGGTCTGCGGCCTGTCGCGCATCGTGAAGTCCAACGCCCAGGTCGCCTTCGACAATGTCGCCCTGTGGCACGAGCGCGACATTTCGCACTCCTCTGCCGAGCGCGTCGCCCAGGCCGATAGCTTCATCGCGCTCGACCACATGTTCCAGTGTCTCATTCGCGTTATCGACGGCCTGCAGCTGTATCCGGCTCGCATGATGGCCAACCTCAACAAGACCCGCGGTCTCATCTTCTCCTCCAAGGTCCTGCTGGCCCTCGTCGATACGGGCATCACCCGCGAAGATGCCTATGCGATCGTGCAGGAAAACGCCATGGCTACCTGGCACGAGGTGCAGGATTGCGTCTCCGGTCCCACCTTTAAGGAGCGTCTCGAGGCTGATCCGCGCTGCACCGTCAGCCAGGAGAAGCTCGACGAGATCTTTGACCCGTGGGACTTCCTCACCCGCATCGACACAGTCTTCGATCGCCTGGAGCAGCTCGAGTTCTAACTGATCGATTGGGGACGAAGTCAAACCGATCAGTTTACTTTCGGCCTCCGTTGAAGCTCGGCCTTTCAGCCCAAGCCCCGTTGGTAACCCGTTTATCAACGGGGCTTTTGCGTGGGAGCGTCGGGAAAGTCACACTTCAGCGTATGATGGTATATTGCAGAAATGTCGCTTGCCGTTAATTTGCCCCTTCTGGAAAACGTTAGCTTGCAAGTGCTCGTTGGGGGGGGGTATCCTTAAGCCAATTTTAAGGTGTGGGAGAATGCTGCGTTTTTTCACGAGAGATTGGACTTAGGGGAATGAGAAAAGGGTTTTGGAGGATAGCCGCAGGCATCTGCGTTGCTTTAACGGCGGCAACGTTTGGGCTGACGGTGGCCGCCCCGCATGCGGATGCTGTCATGCTGGAGTCGCAGGATGGTTCCATGGGTGCATCGTTTCTCCCATACGATTCGTCTACAGGCGATGTGTGGTCAGAATTTGATGTCGCTGTTGGACAGACGGTGAAAGGAAGGCTTTCCTTTTTAATAAAAATCACGAATGGGCGCCCATTGACCCTAGTGATATCGATATCACATCGTCTGATGAGGATATCGCTAAAGTGAGCTATAAATCACGTGATTGGGTGTTGACAATTAGTCCCACCAAAGTCGGCACAACGACTATAACCATGAAGAGCAGGGCTGACGAGAGTTTAAACGGTTCTCTTAAGATTAAGAGCGTGGCTAATGTCAATCCAATTAAGGTGAGTTTCGTATCCTATGACCAATCCGGTGCGACGACAACGACTGCAACGCTGGGTTACACGGATGATTGTCCGCAAAAATGCGGGAACACGCACTATGCATTGCTAGAGGGGACAGTTTACGTTCGCCCCAAGGACGAGACCCGTGCGGCTACATATTTTGAAATAAAGGAAGATCCCTCAAAGGATTCCAAAGTTCAGGCAAGGGTGAATTCGAATTATTATTCATATGGAACTTCTGAGCTAAGCGCTTCTTTGCAACTCGAGGCGTTGGCGAAAGATGCAAAAGAGGCCAAGGTTCTTGTCGACTATTGCAACGGAGAGACCGAGACGAAGAAGCTATGTGATGTTGTAACCGAGAATCAGGAGCCTGGATTCAATGAGCGTGGGAACAAAAAACAAAAGATGCTGGTTGGGGACAGCTCTTATCTTTCTGCCATTCTCAACGTTTCCCCAAATGAAGCACTGAAGGCATGCCAGCGTGCACATTGGGATGCGCTCGTTAGCTCTGTAACCTATTCTCTAGAAAGCAGCGATGTTGTTGAGCTTACCGATGGTGAAAACTCGTTTAAGGCAATAAAGCCTGGCACCGTTAAGGCTCATGCTCGTGATGGCCTTGGCAATGACCATCCCTTTGAGATAGAGGTTGTCGACCCTGCGGAAGTGAGCCTTTCGAAGGCTAAGTTTGTGTCGAGCGATTATACATTTCCCTGTGAGGTCAGTTCAGATAGTATATCCAAAGATTGGCTTTGGCTGGAATGTGACAGGGGGTTTGAATATCCAAAGGGCGTGCTGAGCAAAAGCGCTGAGGAATTGATGGACTCCTATGCCGGCGCAAAGTATTCTTTCACTTCAGATAATCCCGATGTCCTCGAGGTAAAAGGACCGATGTTTAATGGTGGCAGTTACTTGGGGTATTTAGTGCCTCATAGTTACGGCGATGCAACGGTTTCAATGTACTTGGGTGGTCGTCTCTGCGACACTATGACCGTTCACGTCGTCAAGCCGGGCGAGGAACCTGCAAAAACTACGGTCTCCATTACGGATGGTTACTCAACATCTATGGACAAGGGCGCGACTCAGCAGTTGAAGGCAAAGGTTTCCCCTGACGATAAGGCCAGTAAGGTTGTCTGGTCCTCTTCTAACGAGAGCGTCCTTACCGTCGATGGCAACGGTCTTGTTATCGCTGTCGGTGACGGTAATGCCACGATCACGGCAACAGTTGATGGAGTCTCTGCAACCACGGATACAATTACGGTAACCACTCCGGTAGTAAGGGTCTCGAGCGTCAGTCTCAGCGCGTCGAATCTTAAGCTTGCTGTGGGCGGTGAGCCCTCGACGTTGACCGCAACGGTTGAGCCCAACAATGCAACGAATAAGAATGTGTCCTGGTCTTCGAGCGACCCGGAGGTCGCCACGGTTGCGGACGGCGTCGTGACCCCGGTCAAGGCCGGTGCTGCCACGATCACCGTTACCACTGAGGACGGCGAGTATAGCGCCACGTGCAAGGTGACGGTTATTCAACCTGCAACGGGTATCACACTCGATAAGCAGAAGGTCACGCTTGTGGGCGCTGCAACCGAGCAGCTTAAGGCAACGGTCGTTCCCGCGGAGGCTGACCAGACGGTTGTCTGGAAGTCCAGTAACGACAGCGTCGCTACGGTCGATCAAACCGGCAAAGTGACGTCTGTTTCCAAGGGCGCCGCAACCATCACTGCTTCGACCGAAGACGGCACCTATTCTCAGGATTGCGCGGTGACTGTTTCCAACCCCGCAACGAACCTTACGGTCGACCAGACCGCTCTTAACCTCAAGAAGGGCGAAGAGCACACCGTGAAGATTTCTCTTGTTGGAGCCCTTGCGGGCGAGGTCGACGAGACCAAGCTTGCTCTGGATAACACGGGCGCTTCGAAGGCGTTTAAGGTTGTCGACAACGGCGATGGCTCCTACACCGTTACCGCCCTCAAGACCGGTTCTGGCTCATTTGTCATTACTGCAGAATCGCTCTCCCAAACCGTCTCGGTGACCGTGACCAACCCCGTCCAGAAAGTCGAGCTCGACAAGACGAGCCTGTCCTTTACCGTCGGTGATGCCTCCGTAAAGCTCTCCGCAACGGTGAGTCCTGCCGATGCAGATGATACGACGGTGAGCTGGGCCTCCAGCGACTCGTCGATCGCTACGGTCAAAGACGGCGTCGTGACGCCGCTTAAGGCCGGTACCGCCACGATCACCGCCACCTGTGGTGACAAAACAACGACCTGTACCGTTACTGTGGCGGCGAGGACCATTGCGGGCGTTGCGGGTAGCGACGGAACGGACGTTAGCGTAAGCGCCGAGAACAATGCCGCTGCCGGCATTGCCCAGAACAACAGCGTCTCTCTTGTGGTCGAGGAACCGACAAATCTTACCGACGCCGCCAATGCTACGATTTCCGGCCTTGAGCAGGGGAGTACCAAGGTTGCCGATAAGCTCGATATCAAGCTTCTCAAGGACGGCGAGGTTATCGAGGACTACGAAGGCATGTCCTTCATCGTCCGTGTCAAGATGACTGCTGCCATGAAGGCGCTCACCAATCTCAAGGTGCTCTACGTTGCCGAGGATGGTTCCACTCAGGCTATGGATACGTGGACCGAGGGCGACTACCTCTGCTTCCGAACGAGCCACTTCTCGACGTACGTGGTGACGGGCGAGGAGGCCAAGGGGGAGCCGACTCAGCCCGCGACGCCGTCCCAGCCCGGTCAGCAGACGACGACCAAGGTAACCAAAAAGTCTGCTAAGACTACAAAGGGTACGCTCGCCAACACGGGCGACCAGGCCCTTGCTGTCGCCTTTATTATGGCCGTTGTCGGCGCTTCGCTGATTGCCTTCGCGCTTATGCGCAAACATCTCGAGCGTTAGGGCGCCCCTCTCGTTGAAGCGCGACCTTTCAGTCCAAGCCCCGTTGGTAACTCGTTTTACCAACGGGGCTTTTACGTTAAAGACTTCAGCCCGTGTGTCGCGTGCAGTGCGGCGCGTCGGAAACCGCCAGATACGCGGTCGGCGCCAACGGCCTGAACGAGGCAGCGGTCGGGGGTGCATTCGGGAGCAGCTGAGCTTCGAGTAGGGTTGACCTAATTCGACCGCCTGCGGATGCAGTTCAACCATTGGCGCCTTGCCCGTTTTGGGCAAGGCGCTTTTTTCACTGCCGCACTGGCCCCCTGGTAATAAAATGAACCTTATCTGCTGTTTCGATGAAAAGAGCCGTGTGCCCAGACGTATCAAACGAGGCGCCATCGTCTCGTCCGTGCTCATACTCCTTGTTGCCGTTTGTGCGGTTGCCCTGACGTATACCGTTCGAAGCAGCTCTACCTCATCGAGCGAAGCCGATAAAGATCTCCCGGTACTTAAAATCGGCGTTACGGATAACGATCCCTATGTGTATATCGATACCACGGGCGATTACGCCGGTATCGATATCGATATCGCCCGCGAGGCTTGCAAGCGTGCGGGAATCAAGCCGCAATTCATTGACATATCTTGGAATGATCGTGACCGCCTGCTCAAAAACGGCGAGATCGATTGCCTGTGGTGCGACTATTCACCCTGTTATCGCGAAGACGAGTATTACTGGACCGAGCCGTATCTAACCTTGACGGTTTCGGTTGCCACCAAGAAAACGAGTGGTATCAAGTCCTTGGCGTATCTCGATGGCAGCAAGACTGTTGCGGTGATTGCCGGTTCGGTGAGTGAACGCCGATTGCTTGCAGGCGATCTGGAAATCTCGTCGGACGTGCATATCAAATCATATGGCTCCGCCGAACTCTGCAAAGCCGCCCTCGTCAAGGGGTATGTTGACTGTTGGATGGCGGACGTCCAATCGCTCGACCGGCTCGTCGCCCAGTATCCCGGCCTGTATCGTGTGTTCGCCGACAACGTTATGACGGTTGACCTTGGCGTCGCGTTTAAGGACGGCTATGAGGGGGAGTACGTCAAAAACCTCAATACCGTGCTGTTCGAGATGGATCGAGATGGCACGATTGAGCGCATTGTGGGCAAGTACAAGGCGGGGGCGACGACGGACGGGCAAGGAGCGGAATCATGACAAATGATGAGCGCCGCTTGCGCCGAAAGGCATTAGTCACCGCGGCTATCTGCGTTGTGGCCAGCGCTGTTTTGTTGGGTCTGCTATATGTGGTCGGTACGCATCGCTGTCTCGATAAAACGCTTGGGTTTGGCCAGGAAACCATGGTGTTTTTAAAAAACGCCTGCGAAAAATATGACCGATATGAACAGGGAAGAAAAACCGAGGCGACGCACAATTTGGATGCCGCGCTCGAGTCGTTTTCGACGTTCTTGCCGCCTGATCGCGTTGAAGTCAACGATGATCGTGTCGAGGAGTACGTCCATTCCGAGCACCTTTCGGGAATGTTGGTCATGGACGCCGACGGCCATATGACCGCTCATTACGATATCGACGGTCGCGATCCGCTGATGCTGTGGCGAGAGGAGCTTGCCTGTTCGTCGGTCGCATCGATGTATCGAGGCTCCAAGGTGTCCTACTCGACGGTCGTTGAGCGTCGAGATGTCGACTTTGCCGTGAGTGTTGTTCCGTACGGTGATGGCGTAGCGCTGGGGTATCGATTGCTTGCGCCCGAGCCCGCCGATGATTATTCGTATACGATCGCCGACGTGCTCGTGAACAACACATTCCATCAGAGCCCAACCGTGTTCGTGATGCGCGATGCGCAAATCGTTTCTTCAAACGATTCGACCGTCGATATAGCTCTCGCCCGGCTTCTTGCCGATAGCGGAATTGATTGGAAAGACGAAGGTCTAACACGTGTCGAATATCGGGGAAGTACCTGGTATGCCGTGCGTGCGGCGTATGAGGACTATCGCCTGTTTGCGCTCTATCCCAAATCTGAGGTCATGTCGGGCAGGATTTCATTTATCGCTGTCGGCGTGCTGGCGTTCCTAGTGTTTTTGGTTGTAGTGCTGTTGGTGCGTATCGTCGCCGATCGTCGCAATTTGGCCGAAAAGGACAAGCAGCTCGGCATCATCAATGCCATCAGTTCCACGTATGAGTCGACCCTCCTGTTGCATCTCGACACGCTCGAGATCGAGGGGATTAACATGTCGCCATCGGTGGCGAAGATATTTGCCGAGCACGCCGAGGCATATGATTTTTTTGCAACGGTTTGCCGAGACATTGTGAGTCCCGAAAGTCGCGAGGCGGTCATGGAGCTCTTAGATATAAAGACGCTTCAGGATCGTATGGAGGGCATGCCGTACTTGGATGCCGAGGTACGAGACTGCCGAGGTACGTGGTATTCGCTGCAGGTTGTTCCACAGCGCCGCGATGAGCAGGGTCGACTGGAGTCGGTCGTCGTGGCGACGCATAACATCTCGATGACAAAGCGCGCCGAGGAGCTTTCTTTCCAGGATAAGCTGACGGGACTTCGCAATAGAAATTACCTTGAGTCCCTTGGCGACGACCTGGTGAACGATTCCCTGCCCGTGAGTGTGATCATGATGGACTGCAATTTCCTCAAGCGTACCAACGATCTCTACGGTCACGAAATGGGCGATGAGCTGCTACGGCGTACGGCGTCTGTATTGAGGCGAACGGCAGGCGAGAAGTTTGTGCCTATGCGCATTGGTGGCGACGAGTTCTTGCTGATTTGCCCTCGCACCGATCGCGAATCCGCATGTGAAGTAGTGCAAGATCTTCGCCTCAGCCTTGCTGCTGCGAGCGATGAGGTGCTGACAGTCAGTGCGTCGTTTGGCGTCGCGACGGCAGAGGCACCTGGTTATACACTGACCGAGATTTACCACATCGCTGACCACAACATGTATCAAGAGAAACGAAAAGTCCACGCTCGGGAAGCAGATTGCTAGTATTGCTGCCGCCGGTTTGCGCACTGGGGAATGTTGAATCGGTGCCCGCGATACTTTATCGGTTCGGACGGGGATAATAGACGTCTGAAATTGCTTTACGAGAGGGGAACGCAATGATTAGTTTTGATTACAAGCCTCAGGGCGTATGCGCTCGCAATATCCACCTTGATCTTTCTGATGACGGCAACAAGGTGGTGGGCGTCGAGTTTACCGGTGGCTGCAACGGCAATCTCAAGGCTATCTCTAAGCTGGTCGAGGGCGCTCCTGCCGATCGCGTCATCGAGGTTCTCGCTGGTAACACCTGCGGTATGAAGAAGACTTCTTGCGCCGATCAGCTCACGCGCGCTATCGAGGCCGCTCGCGCCGAGATCGCCTAATGAGTATCGCCGACCAGATCAAGAACGGAATATCGCGCCGCGGCTTTGTGCTCGGAGGGGCTGCCGCGGGCGCTGCCACGGTGCTTGCCGGATGCTCAAAGAAAACGGGTACCAGCGACGACGCCGCCGGCGAGCCGCAGGTTATCAAAGACGACTCAAAGATTGTCTCGATCACGGATGAGTATGAGGCCGTCGATATCGATCTTGAGCCCATGGCGACATGGACATTGCCCTTGGGTACGCTGCTGTACTACTGCGACGGCGATTACGCCGCGGCGATGATGGCCCCGGCGTCTGCGTTACATGCCAACACGCTTGGCGTGCTCAACTTGGGCGACGGCTCGCTTACCACATTAATCGAGGATCCTATCGAGGGCACGGGATATGCATTTTACGATGTCCGTGCCGGCGATGGCGTGTTTGCGTGGGTTGAGATGAACTTTGCCAATTCATCGTGGAAGCTCTACGCTCAAAATCTGTCGGGCGCTTTGCTCTCTGGCGACGTGGTTGAGCTCGATCGGGGTGGCAAGGACTATGATCCGCCGCTCTTCACAGCGTATGGGTCGTCGGTCATCTGGTATAAGATGCCCTCGTCCGGCGGCAGCAAGACGAGTAACGATTCGTACTGCTACCGTCAGTCGCCCAGCGAGTCCAAGCCTGAGACTATTTGGAAGTCGACGGGGCGCTTCGCATCCGCCCCGCGTGTGAGCGACGGCATCCTGACCATCTCGCCCCGCGTGCACAATGATGAGGGCGTCTATTACGGTATGACGGCGATCGACCTGACTGACGGCAACAACACGAAGCGAGCTCAGCTGGTGCTTCCTTCGTCGGTTTCGCCTTTCGAGGCCGTGTATATGGGCGACACCTTCGTGTTCTCCATTGAGGCGACGTATAGTGGCGTGGGCAGCTTGGGCAACATGGGCACGTATATCGGTAATGAGGGAGGGCCGTACCTCTTCCTGTCACGCGAGCCGCTCGCATGTGCGGCTGGCAAGAAGAATAAATACCTTGTTAAGGTGCAGGCATCGCATTTCCTGATCGACACCTCTGCCAAGACCTATGGCTCGCTGCTGTCGCCCGACCGCGCTTTGGAGTATGGCGATTATCCAGCTACGGCGGGAAAATCGGACTCATTCCTTACGTACGCCACGGTGCGCAACAGCCAGGGTATACCAGAGACGGTCACGGCACGCCTATTCTCTCTTTAAGCTTAGAGGGGTTAAAAAGGCGTCAACAGGGGAATAAACGCGTTGTAATTGTGAGTACCGCCCGCCGAGCTGCCGCGTCATAGCGGCATCCGGCGGGCTCAGGTGCGTTAAAATGGGCTTGTTCTTAGCTAATTGAGACAGGGGGGCCGTGTTATGGCTTCAGATGCAAAAAAGATTCTGCTGGTCGAGGATGAGAAGGCAATCCGTGACGCCGTCGCTGCCTATCTCGAGCGCGAAGGCTACTGGGTTGTGGGCGTCGGCGACGGCCAGTCCGCGATCGAGGAGTTCGAGAAGCACCAGTTCGACCTGGTTGTGCTCGACCTTATGCTCCCCAAGATCCCTGGTGAGCGCGTTTGCCGCACTATCCGCGATACCTCGGATGTGCCCATTATCATGCTTACCGCCAAGGGTGAGATCGAGGACCGTATTATCGGTCTTGAGCTCGGCGCCGACGACTATCTGATCAAGCCGTTCTCGCCGCGCGAGCTTGTCGCGCGCGTTCGCGCTCTGTTCCGCCGTGCCCATCAGGCCGACGAGCCCGCCGTCGAGGTACTCGACTTCGGCGATCTGGTCATCGATATCTCGGGCCACAAGATCTTGGTCGAGGGCAAGGAAGTCGATTTGACGGCTTCCGAGTTCAAGCTGCTCACCACGCTCGCCCGCCATCCCGGCCGTGTGTATAACCGCATGGAGCTGGTCGAGAAAGTGCTCGGGTATGACTTTGAGGGCTATGAGCGCACCATCGATAGCCACGTGAAGAATCTTCGCGCCAAGCTGGGCGACGACCCCAAGAAGCCCAAGTGGCTCTACACCGTTCACGGTGTCGGCTACCGCTTCGAGGCTCCGACCAAGACCGATAAGTCGGACGAGAAATAAAGGAAATCACATATGACACCTGCGCGCTTTGAAATCGGGCAAAAGCATAAGCAGGAGAACGAGGCGGGTTCCAAGGCTAGCTGGAACACGCCTCGTTCCGATTCACGGCCAACGATGAGCTATCCCTCGCGCATGGCCTTGGCTTTTGCCCTGACGTCGCTCATGACGGTATTGGTGCTGGTGGGCGTTGTCTCCGTTGTGTGGGGCACCGTCTTTTCGGATTACACGCGCTCCAATATCGTCGAAATCGCAAATTCCGCAGCCGAAAAGCTTGCGACGTCGTACGAGGAAAACGGCAATTGGACTGCGGGCGAGCTGCGCACGGTCGCGACATCGAGTTTGGTGTCCGACGATTTGGGCATGCAGGTCGTCAATAAAAAGGGCGTTGTTGTCTATGACGACTCGTGGCCTTCGGCAAGTGCGACTGCCGATGTGCGCGAGAGCGAATCGGCGTCTCGCAGCTCGAGCGGTAAAAAGGCCTCGCATAGCCCGGTTTCGTCGGCGCCCACCGACTCCGATAGCGTGGCCAACGTCGAAATCATAACGCCTTCCGGCCAGCATGTCGGACAGGTAAAGCTATGGGCCATTGGCTCCGATGCTCTGCTCACCAAGGCAGATTCCGCGTTTAGAGAGAAGACCTTTAACGCCATGGTCCTTGCCGCGGTTGTTGCAGTCTGTATCTCGGTCGTTATCGGATCGTTCATGTCGCGTATGCTCACCAAGCCGATTCATCGTATTACCAGCACGGCCAAACAAATTCGCGATGGCGATTTGTCCGCTCGCACGGGCTTGCGCGGCGATGACGAAATCGATCAGCTGGGTGAGACCTTTGACGAGATGGCCACTTCGCTCGAGAAGGACATGAAACACGAAAAGCGTCTGACCTCAGACGTTGCACACGAGCTTCGCACGCCGCTTATGGCCATGCTTGCAACGGTCGAGGCCATGCAGGACGGCGTGTATCCCACCGACGATGAGCACTTGGAGACTGTTGCTTCCGAGACGCGTCGCCTGGCTCGTCTGGTGCAGCAGATGCTCGACCTGTCGCGCATGGAAAACAGCACGGCTCCGCTCAACCTTGAGCCGGTGGACATGGTTCCTTTCGTGCGTTCCATCGTCAATGCCCAGGAGCGCCTGTTTGTCGACCGCGATCTGCGCTTGCGCTTTGCTGACGAGACCCAAGGTCACGACGATGTCGTCGAAGCCGATCCCGACATGATCACACAATGCGTCATCAATCTCATGAGCAACGCCATGCGCTACACCCCCGAGGGCGGTTGGGTCGTGGTGTCGGTGCTCAGTGACCGCAAACACGTCAGCGTCGCCGTTTCTGATACCGGCATCGGTATTGCCAAGGATGACTTGTCGCGCATCTTCGGCCGTTTTTGGCGCGCCGATGCCAGCCGTGCCCGTGAGGCGGGCGGTCTGGGCGTGGGCCTCGCCGTGACTAAACAGATCGTCGAGCGACATCATGGCTACATTTCCGTGGAGTCGGAGCTTGGAAAGGGTACGACTTTTACGATTCATCTGCCTCGCGAGCACACGGCGGACGCGGCATCTACTACAATGGAGCACTAGCTTTTCGCTATTCGGTGAAGGAGGGGTTTCATCCCTGCCGCTCCGAGTTTGCGAAAACGTGCGGGAAAGAACCCGCATTACTGTCGTATTTTGGTAAGGAGTGACTCACGTGACAACGATGGAGCGTCGTCCGGATTCCCGTGGCAAGGTTCGTGATATCTACGATGCCGGTGAAAACCTGCTGATGGTCGCCACCGACCGCATTTCTGCGTTCGACTTCATTCTTCCCGACGAGATTCCGTTTAAGGGAGAGGTGCTCAACCGCATCTCGGCATTCTGGTTTGATAAGTTTGCCGACATCGTCCCCAACCATCTCGTTTCCATCGACCCGGCGGATTTCCCCGAGGAGTTTGCTGAGTATCGTGACTACCTCGCCGGCCGCGCCATGCTGGTTAAGAAGGCCCAGACGATTCCTATCGAGTGCATCGTCCGCGGCTATCTGACCGGTTCGGGCAAGAAGACCTACGACGAGAACGGCACCGTCTGCGGCATCCAGCTGCCTGAGGGCCTGACCGAGGCTTCCAAGCTTCCCGAGCCGCTGTTCACGCCGTCTACGAAGGCCGAGATCGGTGACCACGACGAGAACATCTCGTTCGAGCGTTGCTGCGAGATCGTGGGCGAGGACATCGCCACGCAGATTCGCGACCTTTCCCTCAAGATCTACAAGGCTGCCGCCGAGTATGCAGCGACCCGTGGCATCATCATTGCCGACACCAAGTTCGAGTTCGGTGTCATCGATGGCAAGGTTACGCTGATCGACGAGTGCCTCACGCCCGACTCCAGCCGTTTCTGGCCTGCCGCCAGCTACGAGGAGGGCAAGATTCAGCCCAGCTACGACAAGCAATTCGTCCGCAATTGGCTCAAAGCCAACTGGGATATGACGGGGGAGACCCCGCATCTGCCCGCCGAGGTCATCGATGGCACGTCCGAGCGCTATCGCGAGGCCTTCCAGATCATCACGGGCTCCCAGTTCACAAGCATGAAGGAGAACGCATAAGTGAGTACCCGTAGCGCCACGAACAAGCGCACGCAATCCCACGAGGTTACCGGGGTTGCGCGCAAGTCCGCTGCATCCGCCAAGCCCGCCCGTCAGGCAGCGAGCTCTGTCCGCGTCGTGCCGGCTTCGTCTAAGGCACGCCGCAAAGAGCTCGAGAAGGGCGAGAACCTCGAGGGCCTCTCTAAAGAGGAGAAGCGCGCCCGCAAGGCTAAGCAGCGCGCCAAGGAGGATCGCATCTACACGGTGTCGAATATCCTTCTCAAGCAGGATGAGGACTACACCAAGCGCCGCCGCATCTGGTGGGCCGTGCTCACTATCGGCATGGTGCTCGTCGTGGCCATTTTGGCTTCGCTGTACTTCGCTCCCGCTGGCATGGTGTCCAGCCCTGTCAAGATGGTCGGCATTGTTTTGTCCTACGTCGTCATTTTGGGTGACTTCATCTACGACTTCGTTCGTATTCGTCCCCTGCGCAACATGTACCGCACGCAGGCCGAGGGCATGTCCGAGAACAAGCTCAACGCCCTTATCGAGCGCTCGGCTGCCGAGGAGGACAAGAAGGACTCCAAGAAGAAGTAGCGTTTGCATGCATACTTATCGCTAAGATATAAGGCGCGTCGTTTTTGCGGCGCGCCTTTTTACTGTTCTATAGATAGATGGAGTGGCACATGATTCGAGCTGCCCTGACGGTCGAAGAGGCTCTGGAGGGCATGAAGGCCCTAGAGCCCAAGATTAAAAACTATGCGCGCCTGGTTGTCCGCAAGGGCGTAAACGTCAAGCCCGGTCAGGAGGTTGTCGTTCAGTCTCCGGTCGAGTGCGCGCCGTTTGCGCGCGTGGTGGTCGCGGAGGCCTATGCCTCCGGTGCCGGTCACGTGACGGTTATTTGGGCCGATGACGCCGTGACGAGGCTCACGTACGAGCATGTCGAGAAAAGCTATTTTGAGCAGACGCCCGAGTGGAAGCGCCTGCAGCTTGATTCACTGGCCCAGGATGGTGCCTGCTTTATCTTTATCGAGGGTGCGGACCCTGCCGCTCTTAAGGGCATCGATCCCGCTAAGCCTGCTGCAGCTTCTAAGGCAAGGAACACGCAGTGCAAGGTCTTCCGCCGCGGACTGGACTACAACATCAACCCGTGGTGCATCGCCGGCGCGCCGGTCGTTGCCTGGGCGCGCGAGGTGTTCCCGGGAGACGCCGATGAGGTTGCAATCTATAAGCTGTGGAATGCGATTCTGCATACCGCTCGCGCCGATGGCCAGGACCCGGAGAGCGACTGGGAACTCCATGACGCCGCATTCGAAAAGAACCTGCGTTTCCTGAACGACAATCGTTTCGACTACCTGCATTACACCTCGGCAAATGGAACCGATCTGACGATTGGCATGACGAAAGGTCACGAGTGGGCCGGCGGCAAGGGCAAGACGCCCGATGGGCACCCCTTCTTCCCCAACATTCCCACCGAGGAAGTCTTCACCTCGCCTGATCGTATGCGTGCCGACGGTATCGTGTATTCGGCTATGCCGCTCATTCACCACGGTAACAAGGTTGACGATTTTTGGATTAAGTTCGAGGCGGGCCGCGTAGTGGACTACGATGCCCGCGTGGGTAAGGCGACGCTTGCGAGCATTATTGACACCGATGAAGGTGCCGCTCATCTGGGTGAGGTCGCGCTTATCTCCAAGAACACGCCGATCCGTGAAAGTGGCGTTCTATTCTATGACACGCTCTATGATGAGAACGCTAGCTGCCATCTCGCGCTGGGTGTCGGTTTCCCCGAATGCATCGAGGGTGGGTATGACATGTCCAAGGAGGAGCTCCTGGAGCATGGCGTTAACGTCTCGAGCACGCACGTCGATTTTATGATCGGCACGGACGATATCGATATTACGGGCATTACGCCTGATGGACGTGAAGTTGTGATTTTCCAGAACGGCCAATGGAGTTGGGAATAGCCCCAGACCGTGGTACAATGCCACCCGCGGGCCGTTAGCTCAGCTGGCAGAGCAGGGGACTTTTAATCCCAAGGTCCAGGGTTCGAACCCCTGACGGCCCACCATAGAATAGAAAAGCGACTGGCGGATGCCGGCCGCTTTTTTGTTGCCGCGACATGGGTTCGAACCCGAAAGGGCGCGGAGCTGAGTAAACGCGTGAGCGTTTGCCAGCGCAGCGCGCAAGGCGCGAAGCGCCGCAGCGGCCGTCTGCAGAGCAGGCCGAACCTCTGACGGCCCACCCAAAGAAAGGAAAACGAAATGAAAACAGATAGATACGGAATTAGCGGCAGCACATTAAAGATAATAGCGGCCATTTCGATGGTTCTCGATCATGTAAGCAGGATCGTCCTGACCAATGGAATCATGACTCACGCATCGTACAATCAGATATCAGACGAACAGTGGGCGATTCTAAGCGAGGCTTCGGATGTGCTTCATGTTCTTGGCAGAATTGCATTTCCCTTATTTTGCTTTTTGATAGTTGAGGGATTTTTGCATACTCATGACATAAAGAGGTACCTGCGAAATATGCTTGTCTTCGCAATCATTGCGGAGCCCATATACGATTTCGTTCAAACCGGGCAACTATTTGACCTTCGGCAACAAAATGTTATGTGTGAGCTCCTGCTTTGCTTGGTCTTCTTGATAATTCTGGAAAAGATACAAAGCCTTTCAAAATGGAAGAGGTACATCGCAGAAACTGCTCTGATTGTTTTGACAGCACTGGCAGCTGAATACACTAAACTAGATGGCGGTGTGTATGGCATTCTGCTTGTGGCTGCATTCTATTTATTCCACGACAGCAAGGCCAAGATGTTCTTTGCTGCAGTATGCGCAGTGCTCCTTTCGTCATGCCATATAGTTGGCGGCGGATTTGAGTTTGCTACAGCTAATATATTTAATCCTGATGTTGCTGCCGCGGTCGTTTCGTTGCTGCTTATCAATCTTTATAATGGCAAGCGAGGGCTGAAGCTCAAATATTTCTTCTACATTTTCTATCCGGCTCATCTTGCTCTGCTTTATGGTGTCTCACTTATTGTTTTGAACTGTCTTTAAAAACTCTCAAACAAGTCTCTGAAAGCAGAACTAAATTGACCCTAAGACTGCTTGTGAATTTCCGGAAGACCTGTGAGATACGAGGATAGACAACGAGGGCTGTAGAAAGATGCTTCGAAAGCATGAATGGCAGCGAGAAAATGAGTTCGGAAGAACCCCTCTGGATGCTCCAGCATAGAATAGAAAGCGATCGGCTCCGGCTGGTCGCTTTTTTGTTACCGATGCACGGTTCGAACCCGAACTTCTATATATAGGAACGCTTGGCGAACAAAACCTGCCTTTTACCGACGGGAAACAAATAACCGATGCTTTTGGAGTAAAGTGGCGCTCCAGAGATGACCGATGCCTCAACATCTATAAACCAGCTGGTCACCGCCAATATCAGAAGCTGATGCTTCAGTTATAACCTCAGTGACGTGACTGAGGGACCTATTCATTTGTGAACAAAATATGGAGTGCGCGATTCCCGCCCCCGGCGCCCCTCCGGTCTGGCAATATATCTCCTTGCCGCGCGGCCCGGTCGGACCGGATCAGCCGCCAGGCGTGCACCTTGAGAACCGGATACTGCGAGGATGGACACATTCAGTGTCGCATCCGGGCAGACATCGAACCATTTGAAATGGTCTAACTTGGATTTGTTTTTCGCAAGGCCGCCGAGAGGCGGCCCCGAGAAATTCCTTTTCCTATACAGAACCATATGAATCGAACGGAACCGATCAGCGTAACAGTTGTGAGGACCGGACGGGCTCGAAGCCCAGAATATTTTGGACGGAGAGTTCGATCCTGGCTCAGGATGAACGCTGGCGGCGCGCCTAACA
>URQD01000040.1:0-17021 GCA_900549905.1 uncultured Collinsella sp.
CGGGCGCCCGGTCGGCGGCCCGTTCTGGGCGCGCCTCAATCGTAGCCCGAGACGGTCCCGGGCTGACAATTTCGACTGTAATGGACGTTCTTAAACGACTACCCAACGGCTATTGAGCACATGGCTCGCATGGCAGCCGTCTCTTTTATGTTTCCTTTAGCCGTTGCTGCCTAGGATGGGGGTTAGTCGGTAGGAAGGGAGCGTCTATATGGACGACGCGAGCGAGCGTGCAATCGAAGAGGACATGCTCGATCAGTTCAATTACTTTGACGATGAGGATGAGGAGCTAATCGATCGTCGCGAGCCGGCATCGCTTGACTCATTTGATCTGGTCGATGAAGAGACTGATGAGGTTGAGGACGAATCAACGGAGCCCCCACAGTCTTCGCGCCTTGACTCGCTGCTTTCGAGAGCCCCCATGCACCACGGTGTTCGTGCCGGCGCACTCCATATGAAAACAGACTGGCACCAGATCGTGACGGCAGGCGATGAGCTTGCCGTCGATGCGCCGCTCACCGATAAGTCATCCATCATCTGCCGCACCGGTATGCTTATGCTCGCGAGCGGAACGGGTGCCTGGCGTGTACGCGATACCATGAATCGCGTCGCCGCCGTACTCGGTGTCACCGTCCACGTTGACTTAAGTCTTCTGTCGTTTGAGTGCACCTGCATCGAAGATGGCCACTGCTTTAACGAGGTTGTCAGCTTGCCCACAACGGGCGTCAATACCCATCGCATTTGGATGATGGAGAGCTTCCTAAAGGAAATCGAGACATATGGCCGTCGTTTTACGGTGCATGAGTATCACGAGATGCTCAAGACCGTTGAGAGTTCAAAACCCGATTACTCTCCCTGGCAACAGGGCCTTGCGGCGGCCTGTGCTTGCGGCGCCTTCGTCTTTTTGCTCGGCGGCGGCCCTATCGAGATGGCCTGTGCATTTGTGGGCGCTGGTGTCGGCAACTTTGCTCGCTCCCATATTCTTAAGCAGGGCCTTGGCCAGTTTAGCGCGCTGACGATCGGCGTTGCACTCGCTTGCGTCTCGTATCTGCTGGCATTGCTCGGTCTTGGCCAGGTCATACCGGGGGCAATGTCGCACCAAGAAGGCTATATCGGCGCCATGCTCTTTGTGATCCCCGGCTTTCCTCTCATTACGGCAGGTCTCGACATCGCTAAGCTCGACATGCGAAGCGGCATTGAGCGTCTTTCGTATGCTGTGTCGATTATTGTGATGGCGACCCTCGTAGGCTGGATGGTTGCCGAGTGTGTGGGGCTGGCGCCGGATGACTTTGCCCCGCTCGGGCTCTCACCGTTGGCTCTTACACTCTTGCGTGTGGTGATGAGCTTTGTCGGAGTATTTGGCTTCTCGGTTATGTTCAACAGTCCGATAAAGATGGCCGCGGCGGCAGGGCTCATCGGCGCCGTGTCTAATACCTTGCGCCTTACGCTCGTCGATGCACCGACGCTGTTTCCCTTCCTGGGCCTCAGCGCGGGAATGCCTCCCGAGGCGGCTGCATTTATCGGGGCGCTCGTATCGGGTTTGCTGGCAAGCCTGGCAGAAATCAGGCTCACCTACCCACGTATCGCCCTCACGGTGCCATCGATTGTCATTATGGTGCCGGGCTTGTATCTGTATCGCTCGATGTATTACATGTGCACCTTCGACACGGTCAATATGCTCGGCTGGTTTGTGCGTGCAGTGCTCATCGTGGCGTTTTTGCCCGTTGGCCTGGGCGTGGCGCGTACGCTCACCGACCCTCGCTGGCGCCACACCAGCTAATTGGTGCAAATGAAACTGATCCGCAAAACATGAACGTGGATAATCTCCCGTTTTTGGCCTGTTTACGGGTTCAAAACGGGAGATTATCCACGCTCGTGGAATGGGTGTCCGAAAATCCACGCTCGTTGGGCCGATGCAGACGCACCTGGCAATTCCTTTTTTGTAGACGTTGTCGTATGGCTGCATGCGGAAAAGGCCCCAGCGGTTAACATATACTCCATATGGGTAAAGAGACCAAAGCGCCGCCACGAGTGGCGCTTTGCGTTTGAAAAACTAGCTCGTCTAAGAGGAACTAGCATGTTAGACCGTTTTACCGATCGCGCGCGTAAGGTCATGTCCATGGCCAAGCAAGAAGCGCTCGATCTTCACTCAAATAAGGTGGGTACCGAGCACCTGCTGCTCGCGCTTGCCAAGGAGGACGAGGGCATTGCCGCCGAGGCACTGCGTTCGCTCGACATCTCCTACGATGACATCATGGATACTCTCAAAGAGGTCCAGACCACGGTTCCCGAGCCCAGTGAGGAGACCGAGGCGGCCAAGCTCGCCTTTACGCCGCTCGTCATTAGCGTGATGGAGCGCTCCTTCCGCGTGGCGCGTGAGAACAACCAGACCTACGTGTCGACCGAGCACTTGCTGATCGGCATCGTCGAAGAGGGCAACGGCATGGCCATGGACATCCTCATGCGCCTGGGTGTGTCGTCCGCCTCCATCAAAAAGGCTATCGAGAAACTCACCGCCAAGGATCAGGACAAGAAGCGTCCGCTCGCCGGAGCCGGCGCCGGTCGCCCCGGTGCGGGCTTGCCGTTCTTTAGCGGCTCGGATGCCTCTCAGCAAAAGGGGGGCGGCACCGACACGCTCAAGCAGTTCGCCACCAACCTCACGCAGAAGGCGCGCGACGGCGAGCTCGATCCCGTGATTGGCCGCGAAAAGGAAGTCCAGCGCATGATGGAGATCCTTTCGCGCCGCACCAAGAACAATCCGCTTATCCTGGGCGATCCCGGCGTGGGCAAGACGGCTATCGTCGAGGGCCTGGCGCAGCAGATTGCTGCTGGCAATGTGCCCGAGAATCTTATGAACCAGAATATCTGGACGCTCGATCTGCCGGGTCTTGTCGCGGGTGCCAAGTATCGCGGTGAGTTTGAGGAGCGCCTCAAGAACGTGATCCAGGAGGCGACCGAAGCCGACGACGTCATCTTGTTTATCGACGAGATGCACACCATCATCGGTGCCGGTTCCGCCGAGGGCTCCATCGACGCGAGCTCCATGCTCAAGCCGGTGCTCGCGCGCGGCGCCTTCCAGATTATCGGTGCCACCACGGCCGAGGAGTTCCGCAAGTACCTCACCAAGGACCCGGCCTTCGAGCGTCGTTTCCAGACCATCGATGTCGAGGAGCCGAGCGTCGAGGATACAGTCAAGATCTTGACCGCGCTCAAGCCGCGCTACGAGGAGCACCACCACGTGCGCTATACACAGGGTGCCATCGAGGCCGCCGCGAACCTCTCCAACCGCTACATCCAGGATCGCTTCCTGCCCGATAAGGCAATCGACCTCATCGACGAGGCCGGTGCCCGCGCTCGCATCGCCGCCAACCGCGCGCCCGAGCCGGTGCGCGAGGCCGAGCATCGCATAGAGGAGCTCAAGGCCGCCGCGCAGGAGGCCACCGAGAGCGACGACATGAACAAGGCCGCCGAGATCACCGAGCAGCAGAAGGCTGCCGAGATTGAACTCGCCGAGGCCAAGGCTGCCTGGACCGCCGAGCTCGACGCCAGCCCGCTCACCATCGACGTGAGTCAGATTGCCGACATCGTGTCCGTGACCTCTGGCGTGCCGGTTTCCTCGCTCACCGAGAGCGAGAGCCGTCGCCTGCTGCAGACCGAAAGCGTGCTCAAGACCCGCATTATCGGCCAGGACGAGGCCGTCGAGGCCGTCGCCAAGGCCGTGCGCCGCAGCCGCTCGCCGCTCAAGGACCCGCGTCGTCCCGGCGGCAGCTTTATCTTCCTGGGTCCCACCGGCACGGGCAAGACCGAGCTCGCCAAGACGCTCGCCGAGTATCTCTTTGGCAGCAAAGACGCGCTCATCAGCTTCGACATGTCCGAGTTCGGTAGCGAGTTCGAGGTCTCCAAGCTCATCGGTAGCCCTCCGGGCTACGTCGGTCACGACGAGGGCGGCCAGCTCACCAAGGCCGTTCGTCGCCACCCGTACTCGGTCGTGCTGTTCGACGAGATCGAGAAGGCGCACCCCGATATCTTCAACATCTTGCTGCAGGTGCTGGAGGAGGGCCGCCTGACCGATAGCCAGGGCAAGACGGTCGACTTCCGCAACACCGTGATCATCATGACGTCCAATGTGGGCGCCCGCGAGATTGCGCAGGATGCGAGCGTGGGCTTTGGCACCACCGGCGAGCAGGGTCTCACGTCGAGTGAGATCCGTGGTCGCGCGATGGGCGAGCTCAAGCGCCTGTTCCGCCCCGAGCTGCTCAACCGTATCGACGACATTGTGGTGTTCCAGAAGCTCTCGGGCGAGAATCTCACCAAGATCGCGCACCTGCTGGTGGACGACCTGCGCCAGCGTCTGATTGCCAACGGCATGAACATCAAGCTCACCGATGCGGCCTATGACAAGATCGTGGCCGAGGGCACCGACCTCACCAACGGTGCGCGTCCGCTGCGCCGTGCTATTCAAAAGCTCATCGAGGACCCGCTGTCCGAGGAGCTGCTGGCCGGCGAGTGGGGCGAGGGCGATACCGTCCTGTGCGACGTGGCCGATGGCAAGTTTGTCTTTAGCCACGGCACGGGCGAGATCCCGGCACCGCGTCCGGCAGGTACGCTCGGTGGTGATACCGCCCCGGCGGCACCGCGCACTGGCAACGCCGCGCCCGTGAGCGGCGGCGTGACCTCGGGCCCCGGCGGCATGATGCAAGCCGGTTCCGGCGCGCTGTAAGGCGTGGCGACAATTTGATACGCGCAATCGAGGCGCTCCGGAAAGGGCGCCTCGATTTGTAGAGCTGCGGAAGTTGTGACCGTTACGCTATACGGTCCACCGTTAGCCGATGATGCAAGGGCGCTCGGCGTTTTCGACTGGTTTATGCACGCAAAGTCTGGGAATATACAAGTCGCATATCTTACTGTCTAACCAGTTGCGCCAAGGAGGCACCATGGACTACAAGATTACCGGCTACGAGCCCGCTCAGCTGTTCCATTTCTTTGAGGAGGTCAGCGCGATCCCCCGTGGGTCTGGCAACGAGAAGGGCATCAGCGATTTCCTGGTTGCGTTTGCCAAGGAGCGCGGCTTTGATGTGTATCAGGACGAGGTCTACAACGTCATCATTCGCAAGCCCGCATCTGCCGGCGCCGAGAATGCCCCGACCGTGATGCTGCAGGGCCACATCGACATGGTGTGCGACAAACTGGGTTCCGTCGAGCACGACTTTACGACCGACGGTATCGACCTGGTCGTCAAGGACGGCGTCCTCACCGCTAACGGCACCACCCTGGGCGCCGACAACGGCATTGCTGTCGCTCTGATGCTTACCGTGCTCAACGACGATTCGATTGCCCATCCGGCCCTCGAGTGCGTGTTCACCACCGACGAGGAGACCGGCCTGGTTGGCGCTGAGACGCTCGACAAGTCCCAGATCAGCGCCCGCACCATGATTAACCTCGATTCCGAGGAGGAGGGCGTTGCCACCGTCAGCTGCGCCGGCGGCGTCGTCGTTACCTACACCTGCCCCATCGTGCGCGAGCACAAGACCGGTAGCACCCTCACGCTCGACATCTCCGGCCTGCTGGGCGGTCACTCCGGCAGCGATATCAACCTGGAGCGCGGCAACGGCAACCTCATCATGGCCCGCATCATCGACCGTCTGATGGTCGCTGGCGAGCCCGCCATCGTTAGCTTTAACGGCGGCACCAAGGACAACGCCATCAACCGTGAGTGCAAGGCTGTTCTGGTCTACGCCGACCACGCTGCCGCCGATGCCGCGGCCCAGATCGCAAAGGGCATCATCGCCGACGTCACTGCCGAGCTCGAGGTCTTCGACCCCGGCTTTACCTGCACGGTTGAGATCGCCGACGACGCCGAGGTCGAGGCCATGGACCAGAAGTCCGCGCTCGCCCTCATCCGCGCCCTGCGTCTTGCCCCTAACGGCGTGATTCGCCGCAACGTCGCTACCGACGGCTCCGTCGAGGTCTCCTCCAACATCGGTGTGGTTGCCACTTCTGACGACGAGGTCAAGATCATGCTGTCCCCGCGCTCCTCGATCACCTCGCTGCAGAACGAGTTCAAGGACCGCCTGCAGACGCTGGCCGATGTCCTGGGCTTCGACGCCAAGTTCGAGTTCGAGTATCCCGGCTGGAGCTATGCCGAGCATTCGCCGGTCCGCGACGTCTTCGTCGAGAGCTATCGCGAGCTCTTTGGCTCCGAGCTGCGCATCGAGTCCATTCACGCCGGCCTTGAGTGCGGCCTGTTTGCCGAGGCCCTGCACGGCCTGGACGCCATCGCCGTGGGCCCGACGCTCTCCGATGTCCACACCCCGGACGAGAGCATGGAGCTCGCTTCTGCCGAGCGCTTCTACGAGCTGCTCATCGATGTCCTCAAGCGCCTCGCTGCGTAAAGGTCGCGCTAGCAGCAGTCCGAGCCACGTGCTAGCGGATTGCAAATGACATTACGAGAGGGGGCACCCGAGCTTTTGCGACGGGTGCCCCCTCTCTTTTGTTTGATAATTGCGAAATTACGGCCACCTAGTCCATTTCTGCCCTGATGAGGTCGAGGGTGCGCTGGCAGTTTTCGCGGACAGGGCCGAGCATATGCTCGCGCAGGTCCGTCATGCCGGGCAGGTCGGCGTATTCGTCCATGACCTCTTCCATGCAAATGGGCACCTCGTAGGCGAGGTCCATCATGGTTGCAAAGCAAAACTTCTCGGATAGCCCGGCATCGGTGAGCGCCGCCTCCAGCGCGGGGTCGCCCATACCGTGGTATCGGCGGATAGCGCCTGGACCGATGCGCCCCACACGATTTTCGCCGCCAACGCTCATGGCAAGGCGCGCCCGGCGGCGCATGCGCTCGTATGCCAGCCCCGAAGCGACATCGTACATTCGAGCCATCATGGCTGCGCCGTCGTTTCCAAGGAGCAGGGAATAGTTTTTCGCATGCGCATCCGGTGCGCCGATAATGGCGTTGAAGGACAGTATCTGCGTAAACAGATACAGGTTAAGTTGATGGTGGCTCGTATTTACGAGGAGCTCTTGAATATCGCGGGTGGTCGGGCCGCCGTCTACCGTGTACTTTTGGGCGGGCATCACCCCAAGTGCCTGACAGAGGTCTTCTTGATGTAGGCGCTTGATCGTTCCGTCTTCGACTTTCACGCGGTCATAGCGCTCAACAATGAGGGCAGGTTCGTCCTCAAACATACGATATTCGACGTTTGCCGTTGCGATACCGGCGCGCTGGGCGCTTTTCATGCAGACAAACTCATTGAGAGCCTCGAGTTTAAATCCGATAACGCCATTTTTGAAAATATGCGTCGTGGGCGAGGAGCCCATGCATTCGCACCAGCGGCCGTTTATGAACGCGAGCGCGAACTTGCCCTGGTTGCCTCCAAGTGACCAACTTTCATCTAGACCCATCCACGATGCATCGCGGTCATCTCTGATCGACTTGAGACGGAGAGCAATTTCGTGGTCGTCTATAGGGCGGTATTCGCCGGCGCGATGCAGGACGGCGTCGGCATCTTCTTCGGCACAAAACTGCACTCCGCCCGGACAGTCGAGTCCGATATGGCTGAGCAACGCAACGGGGTTGTTGGGCCTAACGTCGAATTCGGTGGCAATCGCTTTTCGTTGGTCCTCGCTGTCGGGTAGAAGGCCAAACAGGTACGGATTCATGACCTGTTGTCCGTATGTGCGATTCGATACGGGTATGTTGGTCGATAGGGCTGGCCCGTCATAGTCATGATCGTAGGTAAAGCTGATAAGACCGTTCTCATCTTGCGTGAGCGTTCCCGCAGGTACACCGCAAATAATGGTCCGAAGTGATGTTCTGGCCATTGGCTATTTCCCTTCGGGCTTGGTTTGGTTAGATGCGTTTGCGGCAATCGAGACTCCGAGATTGGACATGGCGAAATCGGCGAAGACCTCGTCGTAGAGTGCGGATGTAAAGGGGGCATCTGCAAGAGCCGGAATGGCGGTACTACGACGGTTGCGATGAGAGGGACGTTGAGCGTGATGGCGCCTGGGGATGCTGCGAGGCAGCGGATTAGCATGCGGGGCGTCGACTGGTCGCTCGTTTTTCGCTTCGCCGATATCCCCTTGAGCGGCGAGTGCCAGTCCAAGAGCATTGAAAATCGTCAGCAACTTGTCGAGTCGAATGCCGGTGGCGTCTCCTAGCTCGAGCGATGCGAGCAAGCGCTCCGAAACACCGGCTTTTTTAGCGAGGGTTGCACGGGTGAGACCCTGAGCCTCGCGTGCCTGACGCACGTAGATGCCAGCTTGGCGCGGTGTGGTGATGGGAAGGGTATCCACGGCGATCTCCTAACGTGCAGATTTTTGCATATCAGTATGACATGCAAAAGTCTGCACGAAAAGGCATTATGCAAAACTCTGCATGAGACCTCTACATTGACGTTGAGCTTATGAGAGGCGTTTTTTATATCGCGAGAATCCCCAGATGCTCAAGCAAGATCTTAAGCCCGATGAAGATGAGCACGACGCCACCCACGATGGTGGCAGGCTTTTCGTAGCGCGCGCCAAAGGTGTGGCCGATCGCTACGCCGGCGACGGAGAAGATAAAGGTCGTGATGCCGATGAGCGACACGGCGGGCATGATGTCGACCGAGAGCGCGGCAAATGAGATGCCTACGGCTAGGGCGTCGATTGAGGTGGCGATGGCGAGGATCATGTACTCGCCCAGGTCAATCTTTTCGGCATCCTCGCCGTCGCCCTCATCCTCGTCCTCGTCCTCGGTAAAGGCCTCCCACAGCATTTTGCCGCCAATGAAGGCGAGCAGGATAAAGGCGATCCAGTGGTCGATGGGGCCGATGATGCCCATAAACTGGCTGCCAAGCGCCCATCCGATCACGGGCATGCCGGCCTGGAAGCCGCCAGAGAACAGGCCGAGCACTACGGCGACCTTAAGGTTGATCTTCTTCATGCCAAGGCCCTTGCAGATGGATACGGCAAAGGCGTCCATCGAAAGGCCAACGGCGAGCAGCACGAGCTCTGCGAGTCCCATAGTCTGGCTCTCTCTCTGCGGGCGGGCCCGCGTGTACCTCTTGGGGGAGCAACATAAAGACTATCCTTAGCACATGGTTGAGTGGGTAGTCAAAAGAGCCCGTCCCAAATTAGCTATCTTAGCGGTGTTCGCTCATTCTGTAAGCATCGGATTTCGCGAGCGCCGCGGGGACAAACCGTGAGAAACTATTTAGCGTTTATGGAGCGTATGCGATGGGAGCGATGCCTTGGATAAGAACGAGCTGCAAAAGCGTATGGAACAGGCCATCCGTCTGACGGCACCTGGTCAGCCGATTCGCACTGCCCTCGACATGATCATCGCCGGTCACCTGGGCGCCCTTATCTGCGTTGGCGACACCGAAAACGTGCTCGCTGCCGGTAACGACGGCTTCCCGCTCAACATTTCGTTCACCTCGAACCGTCTGTTCGAGCTCTCCAAGATGGACGGCGCCATCGTCATCGACGGCGACCTCACCCAGATCCTGCGCGCCAACTTCCATCTCAATCCCGATCCCTCGCTTGCCACGAGCGAGACGGGCATGCGTCATCGCACCGCCGCTCGCATGTCGGTGCTCACCGATGCCATTGTGATCTCGGTCTCGGCCCGTCGTGCCGTCGTCAACGTGTACGTTCATGGCAAGAGCTACGAGATCCAGCCCGTCACCACCATCATGAGCTCGGTCAACCAGCTCGTCGCCACGCTCCAGACTACCCGTCAGTCGCTCGACCGCTCCTTGCTGCGCCTGACGGCCCTCGAGCTCGACGACTACGTTACGCTCGCCGACATTACCGGTATTTTCTCGAGCTTCGAGATCATGCAGCAGGCAAAGACCGAGCTTAAGGATTGCATCGTCAAGTTGGGCAACCAGGGCAAGCTCGTGCAGATGCAGCTCGAGCAGCTCGCGGGCTCCAGCATGGATACCGAGTATGACCTGATGATCCGCGACTACGCAAGTGATTCTTCCGAGGCTAATGCCGAGAAGATTCGCGCCAACCTAAGCCGTATGACACCTAAGGACCTGTCCGACCCGCAGCATGTGGCGGCGGTTCTGGGTTACGACGACCTGGACGAGGACTCTGTCATGACGCCTCTGGGCCTGCGTACGCTTTCGCGCGTGTCTGTCGTGCGCGACGGCGTGGCCGAGAAGATCGTCGACGAGTATGGCTCGCTGCAGGAGCTCATGGACGACATCAGCGAGGATCCGGAGCGCCTGGGCGACTTTGGCGTCAACAACCCTGCCATTCTTGCGGACTCCTTGTACCGCATGAAGGGCACCAAACAGGGGAACGCATAATGGCGCCCGTATGCGCCGTGGTCGTTGCCGGTGGCAGCGGCCAGCGCTTTGGTAACCCCGGTGGCAAGCAGCTCGTCAATGTAGCGGGCCGTCCGCTTATGAGCTGGTCCATCCGCGCATTTGATCGTAGCGATAAGGTCGGCCACATCGTCGTGGTTTGCCCTGTCGAGCGGCGTGCCGAGATGCGCCGCCTGGCTATCGACCCGTTTGACTATGACACGCCCATCAGCTTTGCCGATGCCGGCGATACCCGCCAGGATTCCACTCGCGCCGGCGTGCACGCGGTGCCGGCGGGCTTTGAATACGTCGCCATTCACGATGGCGCTCGTCCGCTCATTACGACCGAGGCCATCGACCACGCTATCGACGTGCTCGTGAGCGACCGTGCCCTCGATGGTGTCGTGTGCGGCCAGCCCGCGATCGACACGCTCAAGATTGTCGATGGCGACAACATCGTCGAGACGCCGCCGCGCGAGCTGTATTGGGCCGCGCAGACGCCGCAGATCTTTAGCGTCGATGCTATGAAGCGCGCTCATTCCGAGGCAATTGCCGAGGGCTTTATCGGCACCGATGATTCGTCGCTGGTCGAGCGCATGGGTGGGCGCGTCCGCTGCGTCCAGAGCCCGCGCGATAACCTTAAGGTGACGGTGCCCGAGGACTTGCGTCCCGTAACCGCGATTCTGCTTGGCCGCATGGCCGAGGGAGAGGACCTTCCCCATGTTCAGTAACCTGCGCATTGGCCACGGCTACGACGTTCACCGTCTGGTGGAGGGGCGTCGATGCATCATCGGCGGGGTTGACATTCCCTACGAGCGCGGCCTGCTGGGCCACTCGGATGCCGATGTGCTCGCGCACGCCTTGGCCGACGCCATTTTGGGCGCCTGCCGCGGGGGAGACATCGGAAAACTGTTCCCCGACACCGATCCTGCCTATGAGGGCGCCGACTCGATGGTGCTGCTCGCTCGCGTGATGGACTATGCGCGCGAGCTGGGCTTTGAGTTTGTCGATGCCGATTGCACCATTGCCTGCCAGCAGCCCAAGATCACCCCGCACCGCGATGCCATGCGCGCCAACCTCGCCCATGCCCTGAGCGTTGATGTCGAAAACGTGGGCGTCGCCGCCACCACGACCGAAAAGCTTGGCTGGGAAGGCCAAGGCGAGGGAATTGGCGCCTGGGCCGTCTGCCTGCTACAGAAAACCGTTAAGGAGTAACGAATGCGTATCTACAACAGCGCTACCCATAAAAAGGAAGAGTTCCAGCCCATCGAGTCCGGTAAGGTCCGCATGTACGTGTGCGGCCCCACGGTCTACGACAACATCCACATCGGCAACGCCCGTACGTTCATCAGCTTTGACGTGATTCGTCGCTGGCTCATCGCGAGCGGCTACGAGGTCACGTTCGCCCAGAACCTCACCGATGTCGATGACAAGATCATCAAGCGCGCCAACGAGCAAGGCCGAACTGCCGCCGAGGTCGCGACGGAGTTCTCTGACAAGTTCATCGGCGTCATGCGCGCCGCCAACGTGCTCGATCCCGATGTGCGCCCCCGCGCCACCAAGGAGATCGGCCCCATGATCGCCATGATCAAGACGCTCATCGAGCAGGGCCATGCCTATGCTGCCGATAACGGCGATGTGTACTTTGCCGTGCGCAGCGATCCCAACTATGGTCAGGTCTCGGGCCGCAACATCGACGACCTTATGGTTGGCGCGCGCATCGAGGAGAACGAGGACAAGAACGACCCGCTCGACTTTGCGCTGTGGAAGGCTGCCAAGCCCGGCGAGCCCAGCTGGCCGAGCCCCTGGGGCGAGGGCCGTCCCGGTTGGCACACCGAGTGCGCCGCCATGGTGCATCGCTACCTGGGCACCCCGATCGACATCCACGGCGGCGGCTCCGACCTTGCCTTCCCGCATCACGAGAACGAGTGCGCCCAGGCCACCTGCGCCTGGCACCAGGGCTTCTCCAACACCTGGATGCACACGGGCATGCTGCTGGTAGACGGCGAGAAAATGTCCAAGTCGCTCGGCAACTTCTTTACGCTGGCCGAGGTCCTCGAGCAGCATTCCGCTGCCGCCCTGCGCCTGCTGATGCTGCAGACGAGCTATCGCTCGCCGCTCGACTTTTCTTGGGAGCGCTTGGAGGGTGCCGAGAACTCGCTCACGCGTATCGCCGGTACGGTCGAGAACCTGCGCTGGGCCGCGAACCATGCGACGGCCGATGCCGATGAGACAGCATCCGAGGCGTTTGCCGCCAAGGCCGCCGAGACCCGTGCCACCTTTAAGGAGTGCATGGACGACGACTTTAACACCGCCGGTGCCATGGGTGCCGTCTTTGGCTTTGTGACCGAGTGCAACCAGTACCTGGAGCAGGCGGGCGACGCTGCCGACAAGGCCGCCGCGCTTGCCGCCGCCGATACGCTGGTCGAGCTGCTCGATACGTTTGGCGTTGAGCTCCCCGAGCCCAAGGTCGAGCTGCCGCTGGGTCTGCTGGGTGTTGCCGCCGGCCTGGTCGCCTACACGGGCGACGACGTGGACGAGGCCGCTGCCAAGATTCTCGAGGCCCGCGCCGAGGCCCGCGCTGCCAAGAACTGGGATCTGGCCGACGCCATCCGCGACCAGCTCAAGGACCTGGGCCTCACCATTGAGGATACTGCCGCGGGCACTCGTATCAAATCTCTCTAATCCCCTCGGGTTTCCCAAGCACCCGACCTTGCCGTTCAAACCGTCGCTCGCGTACTCAAGTACGCGTCGCTCCTCTTTCACGGCAATCTCGGGCACTTGGAAAACCCGTACCGACCGCTTGAGCTATTCGTCTTAAGCGGTCGCTTCTTTTGTCCTGTTTGAAAATTTTTTAAAGGAGGCCGTTTTATGGCCGACAATCGCAAGCGTGCGCCTCGTGGCGGCAAGCAGACTGCTTCTGGCTCGCGTCCGATTCGCCGCAACGATCGCGCTGCCGCTCCCAAGGGCCAGCGCGAGCGCTCACAGGCTGCTCGCCCGCGGCGCGAGCGTAGCCGCGATAACGTCCAGGTTCCCAAGGGCGAGTTTATCGAAGGTCGCCGTGCTGCCGCCGAGGCGCTGCGCACCGGTTTTCCCATCAAGTGCGCGCTCATTGCCGAGGGCGGGGAGCGCGATGCCGCCTTGTCGCGTCTGGTCGATGACCTCAACGCCGCGGGCGTCCGCATTAAGTATGTGTCGCGCGCGCAGCTCGATGCGCTGTCGAGCCATGGCGCTCACCAGGGCATTGCGCTCGAGGTGGGAAATTTCCCCTATGCCGATGTTGCCGATATTCTCGACCGCGCGGGTGACGGGCCTGCGCTCGTCATCGTGCTCGACCATGTGACCGACGACGGTAACTTTGGCGCCATCGTGCGCTCTGCCGAGGTTGTGGGCGCAGCGGGCGTCATCATCGCCAACAAGCGTGCCGCCGGCGTGACCGTGGGCAGCTACAAGACCTCCGCCGGCGCCGTCATGCACCTGCCCATCGCGCAGGTTCCCAACATTGCCCGAGCACTCGACGACCTCAAAGCCGCTGGCTTTTGGGTGGGCGGCGCTTCCGAGCACGCCGAAGGCAGTTGCTGGGACGCCCCCTTCGAGGGCCGCGTTGCGCTCGTCATGGGTTCCGAGGGCGACGGCATCTCGCGTCTGGTGCTCGAGAAATGTGACTTTTTGACCAAGCTTCCCCAGCGCGGCATGACCGAGAGCCTCAACGTGGCACAGGCGACTACCGCGCTGTGCTTTGAGTGGCTGCGCCGCAACGCCGGCGAGCTCATGGGGGAGGAGTAGCGCATGTCCAAGAAGAACCGCGCCAAGTCCAAGGCCAAGCGCTTTGGCGAAGGCTCGGCCAAGCCGATTGTTTCGGCCGCGACCTATGGCGTGGGCGGCAATGCGTTTGCGCAGGCCATCGCCGACCCGGTCTCGACGGTGCACTCCAATAAGCCCGAGCTGCTGGTGGTCGACGGCTACAACGTGATCCACTGCACGCCGCGCTACGAAAAGCTCGTCTACGACCATTCCGACGATCCGTATTCCAGCGACGTTCACGATATGGCGCGCACGGCACTCATCAACGATGTTGCCGCGTTTGCCCAGGGCCGCTACGAGGCCGTAATCGTGTTTGACGGCGCGGGCAATATCTCCAGCGAGCGCCCCAACCTGCCGGCCCGCGGCGTGCGCATCGAGTTTTCGCCGACGGGCGTCTCCGCCGATACCGTGGTGCAGAAGCTCTGCATCGAGGCGCGCGAGGAAGGCCGCGCGTGCTCCGTGGTGTCGAGCGACGGCACGATCCAGGCCGTCGTCATGGGTAAGGGCGTTACGCGCATCTCGAGCCGCATGCTGGTGGACGAGATCAAACAGATCGACAACGACGTTCACGAGGCAGAGGAAGCTCCGCAGATCAAGATGACTCTGGGCAGTCGCCTGAGCCCCGATGCCCTGGCCAAGCTCAAGGCCCTTCGCGGGAGGTAGGGGAGCTGCCGGCGCGGCGCTGTCTCGCTAACTCCATTCAGCGATGTCGATCATTCTACGGAGGCGCCATGTAAGCGCCTCTTTTAGATATGGCAGCCTTGCCGTGAGCGCGTCGTTTCTGGACAGAATCTCGATTGCCTCGTCAACGAAGCCTTCGAGTTTGTCGCCGTCAAACCAGCTCATATCCTCAACAAGCAGCATTTGTTTCGCGGGGCTTGAATGAAACTGCGCGCTGGTAAAACTGTGCTCTCCTGCCTTAAGCTCCTCTAGAGAAACGTTGCACCAGAGCGATGAGCCCGAATCGAAGATGGGGGCAGGTCTGCAGGCTAGCGTGTTGACGTTTCGCACAAGGCCAAAGTTACGCCAATGACGGTCATAGTTGGCAATGATGTCATCGCATACAATCATGCGGTCAAGGGCGTCTTTTATATCTGTCGCTCCAAGCTCCTCGCAGTTTGCTACATACCGTTCGTAACCGGTTAGTCGCTCGTCTGCATTTGCATGCTGGTTTACATAGAACGCAGGGACATATTCTTCTTCGTCAGTTAAGAAGACATTGCATGTGCTCAAGGCAGAAGTACCCGCGCCTTCGAGCGAATAGGGTACGTAATCGCAAGTGTTTAGGATGCGACGGTGAAGTGCAGTCGCCACCATCTCGTTATAGGGTTCCTGGTTTAGATGCGCACCTGCCTTGTGGAGGATTCGACGGTCACCCTCGCATGTCCAGTACTTTTGAAGATTGCCGTCCGAGGTGTTGTCGGGCTTTGCGGCAGCCGCTTTTCCCTCTGGGGCGAAGGGCGCAATGCTGAGAGAGACGTCGTCAAAAGCATTATTGAAGAAATTGATATCTTCCCACGCGAGACCGGAGCCTTGGGGCCTAATCCAATACTGGTCGGATAAGGAGAGGCCAAGATTTCGCTGTACGAGTTCATCGGGAACATCGACTGCGGCTTCTGCAAGCAGGGAGGCTAGCCCAATGCGTGCGAGCGGGATACCGCGGCCGCGCCACCAGATGCGGAAGGAGTCGAGCGATATGGGGCTATTAGGGCCAAATACTCCAATAGGGGCGTGGGCACGATCGACGTCGGCGCCGATGTGGGTAAAGTCTTTTCGCGATGTGCTGTAGACCAGCTGGGCGACTTCGTGCGTGCGGTTCATGAGGGTGAATGCGATCTCGCTTTTACCGTGGCCGCGGCGGGGACGTCCCCCCGTTTTGGTCACGGAGCGGAGTCGCGTGTCTACGCTGTCTTTGTCGATAAGCCACACGCCAGAAGCTTTCCGGGCCTCAAGTGCTCCGTTTTTTATGAGCTCCTGCACCCTGCGCGGAGTGATGCCGAGCAGTTCGGCAGCTTCCTTGGTAGTAAGCATCGCGAAACCCTTCGTTAGAACGAACAGTTTTATCTATTCCATTGTAATTAAAACTATTCGTTTTGACGAATAGTTTTAAGATGTGGTCGGTCGAAGGGTCTGTTGCGCCTCGTCCGTAATTCCTTTATCCTTAACAGGCTTCGCGCGAAAGCGCCAAGTGTGCCAGTGTGGCGCAACGGTAGCGCAACTGATTTGTAATCAGTGGGTTGCAGGTTCGATTCCTGTCACTGGCTCCATGAGAGTTTCGGGCTCTGTTCCTTGTGGGACAGGGCCCGTTTCTATTTATGTTGACATGTCAGCGGGTTTGACTCCCACCAGGCTTCAGGTTTGTCTCGATCCGTAACACGAGTGGGCTGAAGACCCTCCTTATTGTTACAGATCGAGATGAAAACGGTGAAGCCCATGGTCTGCTTGATCGAGCGAGGATTTTCCACGCTCGATCGTGCCGTGGAAGCCCGATTGCAACCTATGTAATAGTGCAAGAGGGTCGTTATCGAAGTTCGTTCCAGCCAGCGTACTCTACTATGACAAAGTGTTCCCTCGGGAAATGTCACCGCTACATGCAAATTCACCGTCCGTCATATCTAAACTCAGCAAAACCGCAGGTCAAAGGTATATAGATACGCCCGGCACCGTGTATCTAGAGGTTTTCGTTGACAGCCCCCAAGGTTGCATCGTATTATCTTTTTCGTTCGCGGGGGCGGCGGTCCAAAAGACCAAAGAACCTGCGGATACTTGAACGATTGGGAGTTTGCCCGAGTGGTTAATGGGGACGGGCTGTAAACCCGTTGGCTCTGCCTACATAGGTTCGAATCCTATAGCTCCCACCCGTCAAGTGCCTGTATAGCTCAGTCGGTAGAGCACTTCGTTGGTAACGAAGAGGTCACCAGT
>URQD01000041.1:0-16970 GCA_900549905.1 uncultured Collinsella sp.
CCGAGACGGGCCCGGGCTGACAATTTCGACTGTAATGGACGTTCTTAAATGACTAGTCGAAAGGGACGCTCTTGCCGGCACCTGGGGACGGTCCCTAAGTGCCGGCAGATTGGGACACTTCTTTGCAAGATGGCGCTGAAGATTGTCCCCGACGACTAGTCGTTTAAGAACGTCTCCGACGACTAGTCGTTTAATGCACCAGTTTCTGTCGAGTCGGTGCTTCTTGCGGGTTGCTCGTATAATGGTTTGCGTATGAGCCGCAACCAAGGAGTTCCAGTTTATGGATCAAAACCTGTTTAAATTCGACCTGATCGCCGAGGACCCTACGACGCACGCGCGTGCCGGCGTGCTGCACACCCCGCACGGTGACATCGAGACGCCGATCTTTATGCCCGTGGGCACCAAGGCAAACGTCAAGGGCATTCCTACCGAGACTGTCAAGAAGCTCGGCGCCCAGATCGTGCTCGCCAATACCTATCATCTGTCCATGCGTCCCGGCGAGGACACCATCGCCGAGCTGGGCGGCCTGCACAAGTTCATGAACTGGCACGGCCCCATCCTCACCGACTCGGGCGGTTTCCAGGTCTTCAGCCACAACGATGCCGTCAAGCTCACCGATGAGGGCGTGCGCTTTATTGTCAACGATTACGACGGCCGCCACGTGTTTTGGACGCCCGAGGACAACATGGAAATCGCCATGAAACTCGGCTCCGATATCTGCATGCAGCTCGACCAGTGCCCGGGCTATCCCGCCACGCGCGCCTACGTTGAGCGCGCCGTTGAGCTGTCGAGCATGTGGGCCGAGCGCTGCTATAAGGCGCATACCCGCGATGACCAGGCGCTCTTTGGCATCGTTCAGGGCGGCATGCACCTGGATCTGCGCCTGCGTTCGCTGCGCCATCTGGAGGAGTGCGGCGACTTCCCGGGCTATGGTATCGGTGGCTATTCGGTGGGCGAGGATCACGAGACCATGTTCGAGACCCTGGCGCCGCTCGTGAGCGAGTACATGCCCAAGCATAAGCCGCGCTACCTGATGGGTGTCGGCAACCCCACCACGCTCGTACGCGGCGTGGGCGTGGGCATCGACATGTTCGACTGTGTGCTGCCGACGCGCACCGGTCGCATGGGTACGGCGTTCTCCAGTGAAGGTCGCCTTAACTTCCGTAACGCGCGCTTTGCGCACGACGACGGCCCCATCGACCCCACCTGCACCTGCCCGGTGTGCACGGGCGGCTACAGCCGCGCGCTCATTCGCCACATGGTCACGCAGAAGGAGATGCTCGGCGGCATTTTGCTTTCGATGCACAATATCTACTACCTGCTCAACCTTATGCAGCGTGCCCGCCAGGCCATTATCGAGGGCCGCTACGGCGCATTCGTGAGCGATTGGATGAATAGTCCTGCCGCGGTGGATTACTAAGGGCGACAGACACGCTTGCAGAGCGTGGGCAACGGCAATGGTCGGGCGCCAGCCGGTCGTCACATTCGTTGACACCGGCTGCGCGACCGCTGACCGATAGCTTGCAAGTGCTTGATGCATCGTGGGTACCATACCGAATAGTTGATGCTCGGGCGGGTGTTTGACGCATAGCGTCGACCCCGCCCGTTTTTCTTTTTCTCGATAGGAGTACCCATGATTAAGAATGAGAACGTCGAGGGCGAGCCTGCCTACGACGAGACGTACCGCCGCGGCCCCGTGGTCATGCGCGGCCCCATGATTCCTAAGGACAACACCTACGCCAACCTGCTGGCGCCCGAGGAGTCGACTGACTGGCTGCACGCCGACCCCTGGCGCGTGCTGCGAATTCAGGCAGAGTTTGTCGATGGCTTTGGCGCACTTGCCGAGCTGGGCCCCGCGGTGACCATCTTCGGTAGCGCCCGCACGCCCAAGACCGATCCGCTCTACAAGGCGGCGCGCACCGTCGGGCGCAAGATCGCGCAACGTGGCGTGGCGGTCATCACCGGTGGCGGCCCCGGCATCATGGAAGCGGCCAACAGGGGAGCAGCGAGTGTCAACGGCAAGTCAGTTGGCCTAGGCATTGAATTGCCGCACGAGCACGGGCTCAACAAATACGTGAACCTCGGCATGGACTTCCGCTACTTCTTTGTGCGCAAAACCATGTTCGTTAAGTACAGCTCGGGCGCAATCGTATTTCCCGGCGGCTTTGGCACGCTCGACGAGATGTTCGAGGTTCTCACGCTGGTGCAAACGCACAAGGTCAAGCGCATGCCGCTCGTGTTGGTGGGCAGCGAGTACTGGCAGGGCCTGTTCGACTGGCTCAACGGTCCGGTGATGGATGCCGGCATGATCAGCCCACTCGATCCAGACCTCGTCCACATCACCGACGACCTCAACGAGGCCGTCGACATCGCCCTGAGCGGACTGATGTAGAGCATTCGTGTCCACGCGACATGAATATGCATGGCAATCTGATGCTATCTAACATCACATTGCCATGCATATTGGGTATACTGATGCAAAAGACGAGAGCGAGGAGGTCGCAAATGCCTGCAGCAACAGTTAAGCCTACGACGGTTCGCATCGAAGAGGGGCTCAAGGAACAGGCGACTGAGTTCTTGGATTCGGTTGGCCTGAGTCTCAATTCGTATCTCAACCTTGCTGTTCGTCAGCTTGTAAATCAGCGAAAGATTCCTTTTGAGATTGTTGGTCGATCCGAAGTTCCCAATGAGGCAACGAGGCGTTCCATGGTGATTGCCGAGGCTCATGAGTTGGGGATTTTGCTGGACGATAGTCCGTCATTCAACAACGCTGATGAGCTTATGTCATTCCTCGATGAGGACTAGCGATGTTCGAGATTAAAGTCGAGGCTCAATTTAAGGCGGACTACAAACGAACGATGCGCATGCATCCGCAGTTAAAAACCGAGTTTAGGGCGGCGGTCGCAGAGCTTGCAGCTCGCGGCTCGCTTCCCGCGGAATATGGCGCCCATGAGCTTTCAAACCCGGACGGAAACTACAACGGCCACATCGATTTCCATCTATCCGATGGCTTGGTCGATGTGGTCGTGCTCTACTTGCCGTATAAGACTAATCCTGTGATCCGACTGGTCAGAATGGGCTCGCATGAGGAGCTGTTTCAGGGCCCGCAGGGCTGATTGCTCGCTTATGATTCGCAGGGGATAGGGATTGATTCGCGGCCGATTGGCCAAAAACGGCCCCTATTCCACCGTAACTGTTGGAGACGTCCCATTCGTGGCTGCGACCTCCGGTTCTCCTCTTCGCTGGATTTCGCTTAAAAGCTCGGCTGCAACTTCGCTGCTTTTGAAACGGATGCTGCAGTCCTCTTTCTTAGGAAAGGCCAGTAATGGAATGGTTCCGTACCAGACGGTTTCCTCGTCAATTACTGACGCGCACAGGCGCCCTTCGTCTTTGATGGAATAGTCGACGTTTATCTCGGTAAAAATCGCTTTCACGTCATTGTGCGGAGTCGAGGCAATTAAAATCTCAAGGGCAATCCCACGGGCGGCGGCGCCTGTGAGTACGGCAGCGAGCTTTGCGAGGCATGCAGCGGATGCGTAGGGCGCGGCAATAAAAATGCTTTTCGTTGCGCGCGCGATGTCATCCGCTAAGGCCTCCACGGCCCTTGCCGGCCTAACGAGGATGTTTTGATCGGCCCGTTTGTTGTCATTTGCTGCAAAGACTTCATACCCTAGCTTTGCGTAGGTCTTGAGTCTCTTCTGGTACATACGCGCGAGCATGGGTATCGACAAATCAACATAGTCGAATATCTCAACCCGCTGCTTGCCCTCGTGACTTCTATGTAGTCTGCCTGCCTGCTGCGTTATGCTGCCGTCCCAAGATATCGGTGTGGCAATGAGCAGAGTGTCAAGGTAAGACAGGTCGAAACCCTCGCTCAGAAGGCTTTCGGTTGCGATGATAATTCGATGCTCATGCTCGAAGCCGGGAAGGCTGTTCAGTATTGCCTTTCTTTCTTTGGCGTCGATTTCTCCGGTTAAGAGTATAGGTTCGTGTCCGCGGCTTTGAAGCAGCCTACATAGCTCTTCGGCATGTTTTTTCCTTTTGGATAGCACAAGCGGATGTCGACCGTTTGACGCGGTCTCGAGGGCATCGTCGACAATCGCTTCGTTTCTCGCTGTGTGCGCACACAGGAGATCGAGAACTTGATTAAAGGACGCCCCTGGTTCGTAGGCGGGTAGTCGAACTCCGGTAAAACGCGGCCTAACAACGCGCTGAATTCCCTGTTGGATTGCTTGCGTTTTTGGATCAATGACATGGCGAAGCGGGCCGCAGAGCATTGAGAGTGCTCGCGTGAGTCCGTCCGAGCGTTCGGGCGTCGCGGAAAGGCCGTATACATATTTGGCTGGAGCGGACTTGAGGACGAGCTCAAGCTGTGGTGCGGCTGCATGGTGACATTCATCACAGATGATGAGGCCGTAATCACGAACGAACTCCTTGGCTATTGGTTCTCCGGTCTGGGGGTCCTTGCTGGACAAAGACTGGAATGAAGCAATGTCGATGAGATGGCTTATGGCGGTTTTGCCTCCTCCGATTTGGCCAATGAGCGGAGGCTGCCTTTTACTGATTCGTCCTTTTGGGGTTCGAACTGGCTTTCTGTTATCCGTAATGTCGATAAACCGTTCGAGCTGGGATTTCCATTGGGCAATGAGCGCAGTCTTGGGAACGATGACAAGCGTTGGAAGACCGATGGCAGCAATAAGATAGGCTCCAATGACGGTTTTCCCGAAACCCGTCGGCGCGGACTTGATCCCGTCTTCACAGTTGAGCATCTGTTCGGCGGCAATTTGCTGTTCAGGGCGAAGAGCCCCTTTAAATGTCATCACAATTGGATTGCCCGACATGCGCTTGTCTGAATAGTGAGCAGAAGCGCCGGCTTCTTGAAGCAGCCGCTCGAGTTGTGCTTTACAGCCTCTGGGAATCGCAACGCAGCCATCTCTAAGTTCGCTGAGGTCTATGTACCGCGGTTTGCCGAATACCGATTGGTGCATTGATTGGGCACGGAAGAATTCCGGGTTGGCAAATGTTGCAAGCCTGCGAACCTCCATCTGGGCGGCCGGGCTCAGAGATTTTTCGGTTATGTAGAGCATATCGGCTTGCGTGACGGGTAGCGATGACGGGAAGTCCTGCGGCGCGAGCGGAAGCCGCTTTCGCGGCCTCTGAGAATGTGGCGCGGCAGTGTTTCCCGCCACTGCAGCTGATATTCCATGCGGTTTATTGTCGATGCTTTCGATCAGATTTTGCACCGTTGCATGTGGAATCAGCTGAATTTGCGAAAGGTAAAGCCATTGATCGGGAAAGGGCTCAAATTGCTCGTCAACAAATACACTGTTCCCTTTTCGCTGCGCTTTTCCTTGAAAAGGCAGTGCTATGAGATTTCCGAAGCCGCCCTTAGGAATGGTGGACTGCGCGGGCAGCATCCGGTCAAAAGCTTCAAAGGTGATTGTCTTGTTGAGCGCCGCCGCTTCGGTGATAAGGCTGCTTCCAAATTCTCGTGCGATCTTTGCGCTGGTGAGCTCTAGGAAGAAAAACCAGACATGTGCGCCGTTACCTGATCTCGATCGCTCGACTGCAGCATCGATTCCATGGTTTTTTGCGACAAGCCGAATGGCGTTTGTCGCTTCTTTCCAATCGGATCCGTCAAAGTCGATGACCAGGACTTTTGTGTTGCTGTCACTATCGAGAACGTATTGACCTATGACGTCTCGGAGCCTGTCGTCGTTGCCTTTGAAATGGGCGATGATCGTGGCATCGCTCAGCTCGGGGAAGATGCGGTTGCCGCATTCCGCGCATTTGGTTTTCTGACGATTTAGTTTGGGGCAAATGCCTGCCTTCCACTCATTTGCGCAGGCTGGTGTATAGCCGATTCCCCCGTCTTTTCTGCGGTACCCATGAGCGTAAACATCTTTGCGGCCAGTAAAGAGATTGCGAAAGAGTTCCAATTTGTCGCGCGCTGTGCTCGCACTGGTGACGATTCCCTCGACCTGTGCCCGTCTATCGAAAGATTCGCCAGCTTTCTCCCATTCTTCCAGTGTTGCGTAACGGATGTCTGGACCGTTGCCGCAGATGACGATTTGGCTGTGCGGCTCCGATACATGGGCGACGGTTTTCTTGAATTGGAATAGCGTGCCCCCGATGAGGGCGTATTGATGCGTGACGGTGCTCATGTAAATGCCGTTCTTGTCGGAGTTCATTGAAATGAGGGTACGTTATTTTGATTTTTAAGGGACTCGACTCTGATTTTGGTTCGGCGATAGCGGAGTACACCTCCGTGAGTGGTGTTTGGCTGGTGTCAAAATGTGCGGTAGCTGTTGCTGAATGGGTTTTGGCGGCCATGAGGTGGGCTGGAGGCGCAGGAAACTATCCTCGAATAGACCCTGTGGGCAAAAAATGGTAAATATGAGTACTGTGGTTTGAGCAGTAACATATCATCTGGAAAGTATTTAAGACCAATCGATTCGGATTGGATAGAATCAACCCTCTAAATATGACGATTCGGGACTTTATGACGCTCGGAATTGACAGAAGATGGCAAATTCAGCCAGATTGCGCTGTTACTAAACTGGTAACAGTACTCATATTTGCCATTTTTTTGCCCAGAGGGTATCGCAAGGGGGTTGGACAAAGCATCGATCGCCGCCAATTTCTCGATTGGCTGGTTGGGCGGCAATGAAGTTGCGGCGTAATGGGAAGCGTTTCGCGGCCTTTTGGCTAAAACGGCCCCTTTTCCGCCGCGACTCCTAAAAAGACGCCGGCGCGCCTTGAGTTGCGGCGCGTCGGCGTGATGGCTTTGTTGTGGCTGGGTGTACTTCGGTTGTTCGACGGCTTTGGCATGTCCGATCTTGCCAGGCAAGCCTTGTTACCGTTTAACGTTTGCCCAGATAAAACCTGCCAAAATAAACCTGTCCCTAATTGGCAGGTTGGTAGCGGGGGCAGTAGCTGATGGCGATGGCATCGACGCCTACATGGGTGGCGATGGTGCAGCCGATGGGGCCGGTGCCGGCGTCTACGTAGTCCTGGCCCGCGAGCGCCTCGTTGACAAGTTCCTGCTCCTCGGCGGCGCCGGTCGCGAGCACGCGCACGCTTGAGCCCGGGTGCTCGTCCAAAAACGTGAGGCAGTCTGCCATGGTGTTGGCAACGATGCGCTTGGCGCCGCGGCCCTTTTTGATGGCCTTGATCTCGCCCGACTGCCACTCCGGCGAAACGGCCAGGCGAATGTTGAGCATCTGCGTCAGCTGGCCGGCGAGCTTGGGGGCGCGGCCGTTTTTGACTAGGTTCTCGAGCGTGCGGGGAATCAGCAGCAGGTGGGCGTCGGGCAGCGTCGCGCGGATCTGCGCCTCGGTCTCGTCCAAGCTGCGGCCGTCCTCGCGCATGGCCAGCGCGTACTCCACCAGCAAGCCCTCGGCGCCCGAGCCGGTGCGCGAATCGATGCAGCGCACGTCGAGCTCGTGGGTCTCGGCGACCAGGCATGCGTTGGCATAGCAGGCGGACCACTCGCTGCACAGCGAGATAAAGATGGCGCTATCGTGGCCGTCGGCGCGCACGCGGTCAAAGAGTGCCTTGAACTCGCCGGCGCTCGGCTGCGAGGTGTGTGGCAGCTGCTCGGAGCCGGCCATGCGGGCGACGTATTCCTCGGCGGTAATCTGCACCTGGTCGAGCAGGTCCTCGCCCTCGATAATCACATGCAGCGGAATGACGTAAATGCCAAGCTCTTGAGCACGGGCGGGGGAGATGTCCGACGTGGAGTCGGTTATGATGGCAAAAGACATAATTGCACCTTTCGTTGGGGCGCCTGCGCGCCGCCTTCTGAGAGCAAAGTGCGACAAGTATAGTGGAGTTGCCCTACATTGCTAAGTTCAATTGTTGAATAGTCAACAGTTTGAAGTGTCAGTGTGGAAATCATCAACCGGGGAAGAGGGATGCCGATGGAGGCACTGGAGATATGCAGGCGGCCGGTCGTGCTGTTTGATTTTGACGGCACGGTGGCCGATACGGGTCGGGCAGTGATGACCTCGACACGCAAGACGCTCGCCGCGCGCGGGTTTTCGGAAGCGCAGATGGGTGACCTGCGCCGCATGATCGGGCCTCCGCTGTGGAAGAGCTTCCACGACTTTTATGGCTTTTCCCGCGAGGAGTCGCTCGTGGTGGCCGACGAGTATCGTGCCTTTTTTGATGAGCTAGAACCGGAAGAGTATCCCGTGTTTGATGGAATCGCCGAGTTGCTCGACGGCCTTGCCGCCCAGGGCAAGCGTATGGCCGTCGCGACGTCGCGCATGGAAGCGAAGTGCATCGATATGGTGCATGAGCTGGGGCTTTGCCAGTTCGAAGCCGTGGTTGGCATGAATCCGCCGCTGGGACGCGAGACCAAGGCCGATTCGGTCCGCGATGCCCTGGCAGAGCTCGGTGCGACGGCGGGCGATGCCGTGATGATCGGCGATCGCTTTAACGACGTCGAGGGCGCGCACGCGATGGGCGTGCCGTGCATCGGCATCTATTCGGGCGCGGCGGCGCCGGGTGAGCATGAGGCGGCGGGTGCCGATGCAGTGGTGCACTCGGTGGCCGAGCTTGCTAAACTTTTCTCTATCTAGGAACTAAATGTGAGGGGCGGGTACGCTTGCTGCTCATTGGTAAGGAGGCAGTCTATGAATCAGGTGGAGCAGAGCGTCGCTGAGTATGTCGACGAGGTCTGGGAAGATGTCGTCGCCGATATCGAGCAGCTGGTGAGCTATCCGTCCGTGGCAGTTTCTGCCGATGCAGAGCCCGGCGCGCCGTTTGGCCGCCCGGTCCGTGACGCGCTCGACTGTGCGCTCGGCATCGCGCAGAAGCTCGGCTACCAGACGAGCGATGACGAGGGCTATGTGGGCATTGCCGATATCCCTGGCCGCGGCGACAAGCAGCTCGCGACCATCTGCCACGTGGACGTGGTGCCTGCCGGCCCCGGCTGGAATACCGACCCATTTGCGATGGAGCGTCGCGAGGGCTGGCTGCTCGGCCGCGGCGTGATCGACGACAAGGGCCCGGCGGTGCTGTCGCTCTACGCTGGCGCTTATCTGCTCAAACACGGCATTGTGCCGCGCTATACCTTCCGCGCGCTGCTGGGCTGCGATGAGGAAGTGGGCATGTCCGACGTTCACCATTATCTGGAGAATCACGCAGACCCCGACTTTCTGTTTACGCCCGATGCCGAGTTTCCGGTCTGCAATGCCGAGAAGGGCCAGTTTGGGGCGACGTTCGTGAGCCCCAAGATCGACGGCGGGCGCATCGTGTCGTGGAGCGGCGCCGAGGCGAGCAATGCCATTCCGTCGCAGTCCATCTGCGAGCTCGCGATTGCCGCCGATGAGCTGCCGGCGCCGGTCGAGAACGGCGACCGCCTGGAGATCACGGCGCTCGATAACGGGCATGCGCAGATTTTCGCCCACGGCATTGGCGGTCATGCCTCGATGCCAGAGGGAACGATCAACGCCGTCGGGCTGATCGTGGCGTATCTGCGCGAGGCCGAGGACGCGTTTGGTGCACGCGACGAGCGCCTGCTGACGCCTGCCGAGCACGAGTTCGTCAAGTTCCTGGCCTTTGTGCATGCGGACGCCTATGGTCGCGGCCTGGGTATCGATGCGACGAGTCCGGCGTTTGGCCCGCTTACCTGCAACGCTGGCGTCATCCGCGTGGCGGATGGCCATATTGAGCAGGTCATCGACGTGCGCTTCCCCGACAGCACGAGTGCCGATACCATCCGCGAGCAGCTCGATCCGCTCGTGGGCCGTTTTGGCGTGACGTGCCGTGTGGGTCGTGCGAAGGTGCCGTTCTCGGTCTCTGCCGACGATCCGGCCGTGAAGGCGCTTATTGATACCTATAACGAGTTTACGGGCAAGCATGCTGAGCCCTTTGCCATGGGCGGCGGCACGTACGCGCGCAACTTTGCCCGCGCCGTCTCGTTTGGCCCCGAGGAGACCGGTCTAGAGCTGCCCGAGTGGGGCGGCCAGATGCACGGTCCCAACGAGTGCGCCAACGAGGAACAGCTCAAGCAGGCGCTCAAGATTTATATCGTGGCGATCTTACGTTTGAACGAGCTTGAGCTTTAAGGCTGCGGCGTTTTAACAACTTAGCACCCCTTTCGTCCGGGCTTTTTAAGTTGCGGTGGAATAGTTCCTAGAATGGGCCATTTGATGGCCAAGCAGGAATTATTTCACCGCAACTTTGTTTTTATTGGTGTAAAAGGCGGGTCATGCTTGGTGGCGGGTTTGTTATTCGTTTGTAAAGCCGAGCCGCGCTTGCGGTAAGGGTCTATCAGATGCCCGTAATAAAGCGCAGCTGACGCGGGCGCTGCCCGATCGAGATCGTATCTTTCCAAACAGCAAAGCGGGCAGGGTGCCCGCGAGTCGCTTGTATGAAAGGAAGATCATGCTCGATCAGGCTTATTCTCGTCGTCAGTTCCTCGGCCTCGCTGGTGGTCTTGCCAGCATCGTCGGCCTCGGTCTCGTTGGTTGCGGCGGCGCAGGCGCAACCGACGCCGCCGACAAGGGTAGCGCCGCTGCTGCCGAGTCCGTCTCGGGCGAGGTAACCTACGACGGCGCCTCCTCGTTCCAGGCTCTCGTCGAGGCTGCTGCCGAGAAGTTTATGGATGCCAACCCCGACGTCTCCGTCTCCGGTTCGGGCAACGGTTCGGGCAAGGGCCTGACCGCTGTCGCCGCCGGCACCGTCACCATCGGTAATTCCGATGTCTTCGCCGAGACCAAGCTCGAGGCCGATCAGGTCAAGAACCTCGTCGATCACGAGGTCGCCGTCGTGGGCATGGGCCCCGTCGTCTCCAAGAACGTGACAGTCGACGACCTGACCCTCGAGCAGCTCAAGGGCATCTTCTCCGGCCAGATCACCAACTGGAAGGAGGTCGGCGGCGACGACGCCAAGATCGTCGTTCTCAACCGCAAGGCCGGCTCCGGCACCCGCGCCACCTTCGAGGCCGCCGTCTTTGGCGACGAGGCCGTCGACTTTAAGGGCGACGCCGAGCTCGACAAGTCCGGCGATGTCCAGACTCAGATGGGCAGCACCGACAACGCCATCTCCTACCTTGACTTCTCGCACTTCGATGACTCCAAGTTCAACGCCATCATGGTCGAGGGCGTCGAGCCCAAGAGCACAAACGTCACCGACGACTCCTTCAAGATCTGGGCGACCGAGCACATGTACTGTGCTAAGGACGCCGACGAGGCCACCAAGGCCTTCCTCGAGTTCATGCTTTCCGACGACGTCCAGGGCAAGCTCGTCGAGGAGCAGGGCTTTATTCCCGTTTCTGCCATGAAGGTCGTCAAGGACGCCAGTGGCAAGGTCTCCGCTAAATAAGTAATCGCCCCCGGAAAGGTTTGCAATGGCAAAACAGCTGCCAAAGCGCGAGCTTGAGAACGTGGGCCTGGGCGTCACGGGTGCGTGCGTAGCGCTCGTGACGCTTGTCGTTGCCGCGCTCATCTTTATGGTCGCCCAAAAGGGCCTCTCGGCTTTTTTCAAGGACGGCGTCTCGATCGTCGAGTTTTTTATCGGTACCAAGTGGGACCTGGCCAACACGGCCGAAAACGGCCTGCCCTACACTGGCGCCCTGCCCCTGATCGTCACCTCGTTTGCGGTCATGGTGCTCTCCACGCTCATCGCACTGCCCATCGCCATCGGCTCTGCCATCTTTGCGGTCGAGATTCAGCCTAAGTTTGGTTCCAAGGTTTTTCAGCCGCTCATTGAGCTTTTGACCGGTATTCCCTCGGTCGTCTTTGGCCTGATCGGTTTTCACGTGGTCGTCGGCCTTATGAAGAGCGTTTTCCACGTGAGCACGGGTCTGGGTATCTTGCCCGGCGCTATCGTGCTGGCAGTCATGATTCTGCCGACGATGACCACGCTTTCGGTCGATGGCCTGCGCGCCGTGCCCGATAGCTACCGCCAGGGTTCGCTCGCGCTGGGCTACACCCGCTGGCAGACCATCTGGCACGTGGTGCTCAAGTCCGCCATGCCCTCGCTCATGACCGCAGTCATCCTTGGCATGACCCGCGCCTTTGGCGAGACGCTCGCCGTGCGCATGGTCATTGGCGGCATCGAGGCCATGCCGACGTCGCTGCTGTCGCCGGCGTCTACCATCACCACCACGCTCACCACGTCCATGGCGGTCTATGCCGAGGGCTCGGCCCAGGACGACATCCTGTGGGCGCTCGGCCTGCTGCTGATGGGCATGAGCCTCATCTTTATCCTGATCATCCATCTCATTGGCCGCAAGGGGGCGAAGGCTCGTGGCTAGCACGCGCATCCATATCGACGAGGCGAGACTCGGGCGTGTCCAAAGGCAAGACCGTATCGCCACGGGCGTGCTGACGGCGATTGTCGCCATCGTCATGCTTATCGTCGTCTCCATGGTGGCCTACATCCTGTTCGAGGGTATCTCGACGCTGTTCCAGCCGGGCTTTCTCACGCAGCCCGCACGCGCCAACGGAACGCAGGGCGGCGTGCTCTACCAGCTGTTCGACTCGTTCTATCTGCTGCTGATTACCCTGATCATCTCGGTGCCCATCAGCCTGGGCGGCGCGGTCTTCCTAGTTGAATACGCGCCCGACGGTCCCATTCGCGACATCGCCTCGACCGCCATCGAGACGTTGTCTTCGCTGCCCTCCATCGTCGTCGGCATGTTCGGCTTTCTGGTGTTCTCGGTGCAGCTGGGCTGGAAGTACTCCATCATCTCCGGCGCCGTCGCGCTCACCATGTTCAACATCCCCATCCTGGTGCGCGTGATTCAGCAGGCGCTCGAGGACGTGCCGCAGGCCCAGCGCGATGCGTGCCTGGCCATGGGCCTCACTCGCTGGGAGGCCACACTGCACATCCTGATTCCCGAGGCCATGCCCGCCATCGTGACCGGCATCGTGCTTTCGGCCGGCCGCGTGTTTGGCGAGGCCGCGGCGCTGCTCTTTACCTCGGGCATGAGCTCGCCGGTCCGCCTCAACTTCTTGAGCTTTAACCTGTCGAGCCCCACCTGCGCCTGGAACGTGTTCCGTCCCGGCGAGTCGCTGGCCGTGCACATCTACAAGATCTATGGCGAGGGCAGCCCCGAGGCCCAGCAGATCGTCTGGGGCACCGCGGCACTGCTGATGATTTGCGTGCTGCTGTTTAACGTAGTCGCCCGTATCGTGGGCAAGCAACTGGCAAGGAAGATGACGGCCGAATGAGCGATATGAATGCAACGCCCGCAACCGAGGCGGCCACGTCCGACACCCCCCAGGACTTTCTGTCGAGCGTGGGGGAGAGCGAGAGGCGCGTGCGCGTGAGCGGCAAGGCCGTGAGCGACGAGGTCGTGCTCTCCGCCAAGGACGTCAACGTGTACTATGGCGACCACCATGCGCTGCACAATACGTCGCTCGACTTCCACAAGGGTGAGATCACGGCGCTCATCGGGCCTTCGGGCTGCGGCAAGTCGACCTTCTTGCGTAGCCTCAACCTGATGAATCGCGAGATTCGCCGCTGTCGCGTGGAGGGCGAGATCAACTACCGCGGGCGCAACGTGAACACCAAGACCGAGAACACGTACGAGCTGCGTCGCTCCATCGGCATGGTGTTCCAGCAGCCCAACCCCTTCCGCAAGTCTATTCGCGACAACATCGCGTTTGCGCCCAAGCGCCACGGCATCACCGATCGTGATGAGCTCGATCGCATAGTCGAGGAGAGTCTGCGCGGTGCCGCGCTGTGGGACGAGGTCAAAGACAAGCTCGACAAGAGCGCCTACGCGCTTTCGGGCGGTCAGCAGCAGCGTCTGTGCATTGCGCGCACGCTGGCGCTCAACCCCGACGTAATCCTGTTTGACGAGCCCTGCTCGGCGCTCGACCCCATCTCGACGCTGGCGATCGAGGACCTCATGTCGTCGATCGTGGCCGACCGCGCCATCGTCATCGTGACGCACAACATGGAGCAGGCGTCGCGCGTGTCCAACCGCACGGCGTTTTTCTACATGGGCGATATGGTCGAGTACGACGAGACCGACGAGATTTTCCAACGGCCCAAGGATAAGCGGCTGAATGATTACCTCACCGGCATGTTCTCCTAGTCCGGGACATGCTTGAGGCCCGCGGCGGCCACGGTTGCCGCGGGACTGATTGGAGAGGCGGGTCATCTCTTTTGCGAGATGGCCCGCCTTTTTGCTCTGCGACCGAAACGACCACCACAAAGGGGACAGGCACCTTCGTGGTGGTTTGGGGTGGGGCTCGCTGCTATCATGGACAACGTTGAATTTCTACGAAGGAGCAGGGCATATGGCGATTCTTTTGGGATGCGATTCCATCAGCCTAGAGTTTCCCACCAAGCATATTTTCGATAGCGTGACGCTCGGCGTGGGCGAGGGCGACCGCATTGGTATCGTCGGTAAAAACGGCGACGGCAAGTCGACGCTGCTGAGTGTACTCGCCGGCACGCTGGAACCCGACGACGGCCGCGTGACGCACCGCCGCGGCACGACGATCGGATTGCTCGGCCAAAAGGACCAGCTTGTCGACACCGATACCGTGCATCATGCCGTTGTGGGCGACACGCCTGAGTACGAGTGGGCGTCGAGCCCGCGTACGCGCCAGATTCTGGCCGGTCTTATTAGCGATGTGCCCTGGGAGGGCATGGTGGGCGAGCTCTCGGGCGGTCAGCGCCGTCGCGTGGACCTCGCGCGCCTGCTGATTGGCGACTACGATGTGCTCATGCTCGACGAGCCCACCAACCACCTGGACATGCGCACCATCAACTGGCTTGCGCGTCACTTAAAGGCCCGCTGGCAGCGCGGCCAGGGCGCCATGCTCGTGGTCACGCACGACCGCTGGTTCTTGGACGAGGTCTGCACCAGCATGTGGGAGGTCCACGACGGCCAGGTAGATCCCTTCGAGGGCGGCTACTCGGCATATATCCTGCAGCGCGTGGAGCGCGACCGCATGGCCGCCGTTACCGAGGAGCGCCGTCGCAACATGGCGCGCAAGGAGCTCGCGTGGCTAAGCCGCGGCGCCCAGGCGCGTTCCACCAAGCCCAAGTTTCGCGTTGAGGCTGCTCGCGAGCTGATCGCCGACGTACCGCCCGTGCGTGACGAGCTGGAGCTCAAGCGCCTTGCCGTGAGCCGCCTAGGCAAGCAGGTCATCGATGTCATCGACGTGGATGCCGGCTATGCGGATACCGATGGTGCGCCCAAGCAGGTGCTCACCGATGTGACCTGGCTCATCGGCGCGGGCGACCGCTATGGCCTGTTGGGCGAGAACGGCGCCGGCAAGTCGACCTTGCTCGACGTGATCCAGGGCAAGATTGAGCCCACGCGCGGCCGTGTGAAGATTGGCCAGACGGTGCGCTTTGGCGTTCTGTCGCAGCAGCTCGAGGAACTCGAGCCCTACATGGGTGACACGATCCGCGAGGTGCTCGGCAACTATAAGAAGTACTACGTCATCGACGGCAAGGAGACTTCGCCCGAGAAGCTCTGCGAGCGCCTGGGCTTTACGACACAGCAGCTCTGGAGTCGCATCGGCGATCTTTCGGGCGGCCAGCGCCGTCGCCTGTCGCTGCTGCTGACGATCCTGGACGAGCCCAACGTGCTTATCCTGGACGAGCCCGGCAACGACCTGGATACCGATATGCTGGCGATTGTCGAGGACCTGCTCGACGGCTGGCCGGGCACGCTGATCCTGGTGACGCACGACCGTTTCCTCATGGAGCGCGTGACCGACCAGCAGTGGGCGCTGCTCGACGGCCACCTGACGCATATGCCCGGCGGCGTGGACCAGTACCTGCGCCTGTGCAACGCTACCGCCGAGGGCGAGCCCGTGGGCGCGCCGAGTGCCAAGACCGGCACGTTCGACACCGGTGCCGCGGCTGCGACGGCCGATAAGCCCAAGGCGAGCGGTCAGCCCAATGGCCTGTCCAACGCCGAGCGTCAGAAGCTTCGCCGCGAGGTGAGCTCGCTCGAGCGCAAGATGGAGACGCAGCGCGTCCGCGTTGAGGAGGCCGAGGCAGCAATGGCCCAGGTCGATCCCACCAACTACACGGCGCTCGGCGAGCAACAGGCAAAGATCGACGAGGCTCACGCTGCCATGGACGAGCTGGAGATGGCGTGGCTCGAGGCGAGCGAAAAGCTCGAGGGCGAGGAGTAGGCGAGGATGATCAAAGCCGCGTTTTTCGATATCGACGGCACGCTGCTGAGCTTTAAGACCCACCGGATTCCGGCGTCGGCACAGCAGGTGCTCGACAGCTTTCATGAGCAGGGGATTGCGTGCGTGATCGCCACGGGTCGCCCGACCTATCAGATGCCCGATTGGCTGTTCGATCTTGGTTGGGATGCGTACATTACGCTTTCGGGCCAGCACTGCTTTGATGCCGAGGGGGTTTACCGCAGCTGCCCGATCGATCCGGACGACGTTGCGGTGATTGTGGACCAGGTGGCCGAGGGGCGCTATGACTCGCTGTGTATGCAGGGCGAGAACTCGTTTGTGAACCGCCTGTCCGAGCGCGTGGTGACGGCCGGCAGCAACGCGGGGATTGTCTACCACGAGGAACCGTTTGAGCGTGCCTTCGATGCGCCGGTCTACCAGTTCTGCGCCTTTGTGGACCCTGCCGACGAACATATCGTGACCGACGCGGTGTCGCATTCTCTCACTACGCGCTGGTGTGATTTGTTCTGCGACATTATCCCTGCCAACGGCGGTAAGGACCTGGGTGTCGCGGCGACGCTGGAACGCCTGGGTGTCGACGCGAGCGAGGCGATTGCCTTTGGCGACGGCGAGAACGACCTGTCGATGTTCTCGGCCGTGGGCACAAGTGTGGCAATGGGCAACGCGCAGGATACCGTGAAGGCCGCGGCGACCTACGTTACGACCGCCGTAGACGACGACGGCATTTACAACGCCGCCAAGCACTTTGGGCTACTGTAGCTGCGGCCGGCACTTAGGGACGTTCCTTTTAATATGAGCAGGACATTGTCAAGAGGCAAAATCGGGCCT
>URQD01000042.1:0-16957 GCA_900549905.1 uncultured Collinsella sp.
GCGGCAACGGCTCCACCAAGACCGCCAACCGCCTGCGCGAAGAGGGCCTCAACGTTATCGCCCTGCCCAAGACCATCGACAACGACACCTGGGGCACCGAGTTGACGTTTGGCTTTACGAGCGCCATCGACGTCGCCACCAAGTGCATCGACGACATCCACACCACTGCCTCGAGTCACGGCCGCGTGTTTGTCATCGAGATCATGGGCCACAAGGTCGGTTGGATTCCGCTGTATGCCGGCGTCGCGGGCGGCGCGGACGTCATCCTGATTCCCGAGATCCCCTACGACATGGATAACGTCATCAAGACCATCGAGCATCGCATGGAGACCGGCAGCCGTTTTACCATCGTGGCCGTCGCCGAGGGCGCTATCTCCAAGGAGGACGCGGCGCTGTCCAAGAAGGAGTACAAGAAGAAGCTTGCCGAGCGCACGAGCCCGTCGATCGTCTACGACATCGCCAAGGAGATCGAGGCCAAGACCGGTCGCGAGACCCGCGTCGCCATCCCCGGCCACACGCAGCGCGGCGGCCAGCCCGACGCCCAAGACCGCATCTTTGCGACCCAGTGCGGCGTCGAGGCAGCGCTCGGCTGCCTACGCGGCGAGTTTGGCTACATGATTGCCCTGTGTGACGGCAAGATGTGCCACATGCCGCTCGAGGAGGTCGCCGGCAAGCTCAAATATGTCGACCCCCAGAGCGACCTGGTGCGCGAGGCCAAGGCGTTGGGCACCAGCTTCGGCGACGAATAGCCTCGGCTGGAACTGCTCTCATCGGAGGCCCCAGGGCTTTCCTCCCAAATCGTCCTCGGACATGTCAGGACCCCGCTGCGCGCTTCGCGCGGCGGGGTCCTTCCGTCCTGCGGAAAGATTTGGGAGGAAAGCCCTGGGGCCTCCTGCGGTAACTAGGGAGGCCGAGGCTATTCGTCTTCTTGCTGCAAGTGCGTGGGCTGAGATTTTGGGATGTTGCAGGCTCTTAGCTGAGAGTAGCACTGACATTTGTCCTGAAATGGCTGGTCGTTAGGGATTGCTACCGGTAGTTGCGGTAGGGTTGGGGCAGATTCTAACTAGAAATGGTGGTCGCTACCGGTTGTTCTCGGCATACTCGGCTCATTCGATTCGACCATCAAACGAAAGGAACCACCATGGATCTTGCGATGGCACAGCGCCTCGTCGATCGCCGCAAGGCTGCCGGGCTTTCTCAGGAGGCGCTTGCCGCCCAGCTGGGTGTGAGTCGTCAGGCTGTCAGTAAATGGGAGCGCAGCGAATCCTCGCCCGATACCGATAACCTTATTGCGCTCGCCGCGCTGTATGGCGTGTCGTTGGACGAGCTGTTATATGGGGAGGCGGCCAACGATGCCGACGACCTGGAGGACGGTAGCGCCGACACCGAGACGGCGGATGTGGCTGACGAGGCCGAGGATTCTGCCGAGCACGCCGATTGCGGCGACAAACCACTTGTCGATATTTCCCTCGCGCGCGGTATCCACGTCATTGATCCCAATAAAGGCGAGGAAGTCCATGTTGGTTGGAGCGGCATCCATGTGACCAACGAGCGCAAGGGCGAAGAGGTGCATGTGGGGCCGGACGGCGTGCATATCGATACGCTTGAGGACGATGGACATAGCGTACGCACCAATGACGACGGCACCGTCACCATCGACGGCGAGACGTTTTCCAGCTGGAAGGAAGCACACGACAAGCTCGACCATCATGGCAAGCATTTCCACACCAAGGTCGGACGTGCATGGAACAAATTCCCCTTCCCCGCACTTGTCACTCTCGCCTATCTGGTGCTCGGCATTGTCTACGGCACATGGGGCATGGGGCTTTTCCTCGTCTTTCTGGTTCCCGTCTACTACGCGATTGGTGACTTCATCGATCGGCGCCACCTGTCTAAGCTGATCGAGGCCATCTACCCGGCAGCCGCCATCGCTTGGTTCCTCTACATGTGGCTCTGTTTGGGACAGCCCCATCCTGCATGGATCATCCTCATCACGATTCCCGTCATAAAGGCGCTCATGCGCTGGTGCCGCAAACAATGGAAGCACCGCAAACAGGCCTAACACGCTCCGACCCACCAGCACCCAACCGCCCCCGCCCTTCTCCTAAGTTGCGGTGAGATAGGGACTGTTTTGAAGCTCCAAAGCGCCAAACAGTCCGTATATCACCGCAACTTACAAACAACTGGGTCAGTTCCGGCACGGAGATTAGCATTGAGCTGACCGCGCGCCAAGAAAAGGGCCTATTTACTACGTTTAACTCGAGAGGGCCGACCATACCCGCCTTTTCCGAAAACTGGCAAGCCATCTACCTGCGGTTTTAATTTCATAATCTTTGTCACGGTCGAGGGTGTGGTAGCAAACGTAGTAGATAGGCCCATTTTGTGGCATACGACCCATACAAGCCCAATCTCGAAGGCCAAAGAGAGCCTCTCATCCACGCCTGCGAGCGAAAACCAAATAGAATGAAAGGCAAATGGAAAGCCCGTTTGACGGGGCAAACGCCGGGCCACCTAATGGTTGTCCGGCGTTTGCCCCGATAAAACCTGCCAAAATAAACCTGTCCCTTTTTGGCAGGCTACTCGGCGCTCTTGAGGGCGCCGACCATGTCGATCTTATTGAGGGTGCGATTGGTAGCGAGGTTGACGATGATCGTAAAGCCGAAGGAAAGCACCACGGCAAGCACGTAGCTCAGCGGCTCGACTTCGACGTCAAAGTACAATGACGGCATCTGCAAGATGTACGTAAAGCTCTCGGCCAGCGCACCACCCAGCGGTACGCCCAGCGCGGCACCAATCGCCGTGAGGATCAACGTCTCCTTGTTGACGTAGTGGTGCACCTCGCCACGGCGGAAGCCCAGCACCTTAATGGTCGCCAGCTCGCGCTCGCGCTCGGAGATATTCGTGTTGGACAGCGTAAACACCACCACAAACGACAGGCACGCCGCCATAAAGGTCACGAGCACCACGACCGAATTGATAATCGTAAAGTTCGCCTCATAGTTTTCCCAATGCTCGGCCGTACTCGAAATTGTGAGCCAACCGTCACTCTTAAGCTTCTTGCTAAACGCAATCTGGTCGGCCGACGAACCCTTAAGCAGCACAAAGACGCCGTTAAGGCGTGCACTTCGACCGAACGCGCGCTCATAGGTGCCCTGCGTCATGTAAAGCGTGTTGCCCAGATAGTTGAGCGAGATGTCGCTGACTTTGACCTTGGCAACATTGAGCGACGAATCCTGGACGTGTGCCGTATCGCCCGGCTTGATCCCCAGCACCAGCTGAGAGCTCTTGCTCAAATACACATCCCCGTCACGCAGGGCGAGCGGTTCTTTGGACTCGTCCTCTAGGCGCACGTAGTCATCCAGGTCGTTCGTGCGGTCATCGGGCACCACGATCAGCTGCACGGTCTCGCTCTTTCCGCCAAACGTAAAGGTGACGTTGTCGGTCATAATCGGCAGCGTCGAAGTCACAGTCACGTTGGAATCATTGGCTGCACTGCGCTCATCCAGTGCCGCGCACGTCTGCGAAAAATCATCGGGATTGGCAACCGCCAGCAGGTCATAGCGCGTGATATGCCCGTACTGCTTGGGCGACAACGCGACCGACGTATCACGGATGCCCATACCGCAAATCACAAGCGCCGTGCAGCCCGCAATGCCAAAGATGGTCATGAAGGCGCGCTTTTTGTAGCGGAATAAGTTGCGTGCAGCGACCTTGTTCAAAAAGCCCATGCGGCGCCAGATAAAGCCGATGCGCTCGAGCAAGATGCGCGAGCCGGCGCGCGGAGCCTTGGGGCGCATGAGCGAGGCTGGGGTCTCGGCCATCTCGTGGCGGCAGGCGATAATCGTGGCGCCCACCACGCCCACGGCAAACAGCGCCACCGAAACGATTGAGGACACGATGTCGTACGAAAGCAGCATCTGGGGCAGCGAGTACATGTCGTCGAACACCGTAAACAAGAACAGCGGCAGACCCACAAATCCGATGATATTGCCGAGCACGCCACCGATCAGACACGCCCACAGCGAGTAGTCCACATATTTGGACAGGATACGCCCGCGTGAATAGCCGAGCGCCTTGTACAGGCCAATAAGCGTGCGCTCCTCCTCGACCATGCGGGTGGCGGTGGTGAGACTGATAAGCACGGCGACGATAAAGAAGATGAACGGGAACACCGTGGCGATGGCCTCGATCGAAGAACTATCGCTCTCGACGCTCGAGTAGCTTGCGATATTGCCGCGGTCCTGGATGTACCAGGTGCATTCGCCCAGGTCGGAGAGCTCGGCGCGGGCATCGGCGAATTGCTGGTTGGCGGCGGCACGGCGCTGGTCCAGGTCGACCTGAGCCTGCGCACGCTCCTCGCTGCCCTCGGCCACGCGATTGATGTTGTCCTGCTCGATCCCAAAGACCATATTCGCCTGACGCTCAGCCGCGTCCAAGCTCGCCGGTGTGTCGACCGTCAGCTCCTGGGCGCGCGCCTTCTCACGCTCCTCGCGGATCTTCTCGATATTGCCCTTGACCTCATTGATCTTTGCCGAGTAGGCATCCGAATAGGAGTTGAGGCTCTTGGCTCCCTCGACGACCACGTGGACAGCGGAGTAGGAAGAAGATGTCGCGGCATCCTCGCTCACGTAGAACTTGTAGTCCGCAGTCGAAGCAGCGCGAAAGGCGTTGACCGTCGAGTCGGAGCTCACATCAGTGGGATCGAGAACCTCGGCCGTGATGGTGTAGTCCCCATCGGCAAACTGGTCCTTGGCGCTTTGGTTCGACGAGCTCGCATCGTTGGCGGCAAAGCTCACCGTATCGCCGATTTTCTTGCCCGAAGCCTTCAAAAAACGTGAGGTCACTGCCACTTCGCCCGAAGTCTCGGGCAGCTCGCCGCGTACTAGCACCGGTTGGTCAATATTCTCTTTGGAGAGGCTCTGTACGACGACACGCTCGCGCGTCGTACCCACGGCGGTATAGGCGGTCTCGGTATAGATGCCCTCGGCCGTCTCGACGCCATCGACCTCTTGGATCGCGGCAAGATCGTCATCGGTCAGACCATAGGTCGACTGCACGTTGATGTCATAGACATTCTGCTGGTCAAAATAGGCGTCGACCGAATCACACAGGTCCTCGCAGCCCGCCTTAAGGCCGCACATCACGCTCACGCCAAGCGCGGTGATCACGACGATAGACAAGAAGCGTTTGAGGCTGCCGCGAATCGTGCGGTAGATGCCACGGCGAAAAACCGTCGGCACCATATCGTTTGAGCTTTGGGCGGTACGGTAGGTCGTAAAATCCTGCTCGCGCTCCGTGTTCTGCGCGTCGCGGCGTTGGCTGTTTTGGCGGTCCTGATTCATGGGCGCTACCACTCGATCGTCTCGATAGGCACAGGATTTTGCTGGACCGTCTCGCTCTCCACGCGGCCGCTCTTAAAGCGGATCAGGCGATCGGCCATGGGCGCCAGCGCAGAGTTGTGGGTGATGATGATGACCGTAATGCCTTGCTTGCGGCAAGTGTCCTGTAGCAGCTGCAAGATCTGCTTGCCGGTTTTGTAGTCGAGTGCACCCGTAGGCTCGTCGCACAAAAGCAGCTTGGGGTTCTTAGCCAGCGCGCGGGCGATGGATACGCGCTGCTGCTCGCCGCCCGAAAGCTGCGCCGGAAAGTTAGCGAGGCGGTCGCCCAGGCCAACCTGGCGAAGCGTTTGCTCGGCATCGAGCGAATCGGGGCAGATCTGCGCCGCGAGTTCGACGTTCTCAAGCGCCGTCAGGTTAGGGACCAGATTGTAGAACTGAAAGACAAAGCCGACGTCAGCGCGACGGTATTCCACAAGCTGAGCCTCGTTGGCAGAGCTCACGTCACGCCCGTCCACCGTCACGGTGCCAGAAGTTGCCGTGTCCATGCCGCCCAGAATGTTGAGGGCCGTGGTCTTGCCGGCGCCCGAAGCACCCAGAATGATGGCGAGCTCGCCGCGCTCGACCGTAAAGCTCGCGCCGTCGAGCGCGTGGATGCGGGCGTCGCCCTCGCCGTATGCCTTGATAACGTCTTTGAATTCGATATAGGCCATCGATTAATTCCCATCTGGTCGGATAACTCTTTAGTATTACCCATTTCGCACCGACCAAAAAGGGACAGGTTTATTTTGGCATGTTTTATATGGGGAAACGGCAGCTATAGATGAGGCGCCGGGGAGGCCGAGAAATCATCGACGGGGTCAGGCCGACCGCCAAACACAACGCACGCATCTCAATCTGTCAGCCAAATAATTCGAACAGCTGTTCGTTTCTATGATATGATTCAACTATCTAAGCAGGCCAATACGCAGAAAGGCGGCCAACATGGCGTTCGACTTTAAGAAGGAATGCAAGGAGCTCTACAAACCTGCAAGCAAGCCGAGTATCGTAACAGTCCCGCCTATGAGCTACGTTGCCGTTCGCGGAAAGGGCGACCCAAATACCGAAGGTGGCGAGTATCAAAACGCCCTGCCGCTACTTTACGGCATCGCCTATACCGTCAAGATGTCGAAGAAAGGCTCAAGGAGTATCGAGGGCTATTTCGACTTTGTGGTACCGCCGCTCGAGGGTTTCTGGTGGCAAGAGTCCCCGAGCGGCGACATCGATTATGTACACAAGGACAATTTCAACTTTATCTCGTGCATCCGCCTGCCTGATTTCGTCACCCGAGATGACTTTGACTGGGCAGTCGCGGAAGCCACGACCAAAAAGAAACTGGACTTTTCCGCCGTCGAACTGCTTAAAGTTGACGAGGGTCTCTGCGTTCAATGCATGCACACCGGGCCCTACGACAACGAACCGGCGACCGTAGACGCTATGCATGAATACACGACCGAGCTGGGCTATGTTCCCGACTTCTCAGACACCCGTTTACATCACGAAATCTATCTCTCCGATCCACGCAAATGCGCACCGGAGAAACTTAAGACCGTGGTTCGTCATCCTATCAAGCGCGCTGAATAGCGTGGGGCGTCATTTCACGCGCTAGGTTTTAAGCCAGCCAACCAGCCGCCTCCTAGGCCGTCCGGTAATTATCTTGACGCGGCCCGTCGCATCTTATAAGTTTGTTTTGCTAAAGCTGGAAAGCCTCTCAACGATGCGCAACTCCAGCTCTTTTTCTATCAAGAGAGCAAGTGTCGGAAAGCAAAATGTCAGAAAGCAGCGCTTCGAGCAGAATCAAACGCCTGGTCAACACCTATAGCGGTCTCGTGCTAATGGGCGCCGTCGGAATCCCTATCGGCGTTATCGTTGGCGCCATCTGTGCCCTTTTTGGTCGTGTGCTCCTGGCAATTGGCGCCTTCCGTGACGAGCATATCGTACTGCTCCTTCCCTTCCTCGCCCTCATGGGCTTGGCCATCGTATTTGCCTACCGCACCTGGGGCAAAGGCACCGATCGGGGCATGAGCTTAGTATTCGACGTAGGTCACGGACGCGAGGACGCCATCTCCCCGCGTCTGGTGCCGCTCATTATGCTGAGCACGTGGGCCACGCATCTCTTTGGCGGCAGCGCGGGACGCGAAGGCGTAGCCGTGCAGATCGGCGCAACCGTCTCACATTGGATCGGCCGACGTCTACCTTTCCGAGAACCCGGCAACACGTTTTTGCTTATCGGCATGGCCGCCGGCTTTGCCGGACTCTTCCGAACGCCCCTCGCCGCCACGGTCTTTGCGGTCGAGGTGCTGGTCGCCGGACGCATGGAATACCGCGCGCTGTTTCCCGCGCTTACAGCCTCGCTCGCCGCAAGCATGACCTCCGGCGCTCTGGGGCTCGAGAAGTTTGAGGTCGCCGTTACCGCCTCGTATGCGCTCGACCTCCCCGGTCTTGGACGACTGGCGTTGTTGGGTATCGCGTTTGGTATGGTAGGTGGAGCTTTTGCCTGGTGCCTTGCCCATGCCAAGACCCTTGCAGCGCGGCTGCTCCCCAGCCCTTACATACGCGTTGCCGTTATGGGCCTTGCGCTGTCGGCGATTCTGTTCGCGCTGTGGCAGGGGCGATACTGCGGCCTTGGCACCAACCTGATATCCGCGGCACTGGGTGACAACGGTGAGGCGTCGATCATGCCTTGGGACTGGGCGCTCAAATTCGTACTCACCATCGCCACGCTTGCCGCAGGATATCAGGGTGGCGAGGTGACGCCGCTGTTCTCCATCGGAGCCAGCCTGGGTGTCGTACTCGCCGGGATTCTCGGCATGCCCGTCGAGCTCTGCGCCGCGCTGGGATACGCCGCCGTCTTTGGCAGCGCCACCAATACGCTGCTCGCGCCCATCTTTATTGGCTGCGAGGTCTTTGGCTTTAGCAGTCTGCCGACGTTCTTTATTGTCTGCGTCGTGGCCTACCTGTTCAACATGGATAAGTCGATCTATGCGCTGCAGGAGCACAGCCGCACCCGATAAACAGGGCGTTTGCCACCAAAAAACGCGCACGACAGGCCGGGCCCGCCGCGCGCGTCATCCTATACGCGATTAGTTATTGTTGTTGGTCATCGAAGCCACTGCTGCCGCAAGATTGGAAATGGGCATTGTCTGCAGCCAGATGCGCCCCGGACCGGTGAGCACAGTGTTAAACACGCCTTCACCGCCAAACATGATGTTTTTGACGCCCTTGACCATCTGCGCGTCGATGCTCACCGTCTCCTCAAAGCCGGCCACGTTGCCGGTATCTACAATCATTTGCTGGCCAGCAGCAAGCTCATACTCAACTAGGTCGCCGTCGATCTCGGCAAAGGCAATACCCGAGCCCGTGAGCTTTTGCATGATAAAACCCTCGCCGCCAAAGACGCCGGTCTTTGCCTTCTTGTTAAAGTGGATGCTCAGCTCAACACCACTTTCCGCGGCAAGGAACGAACGCTTCTGCAAAATCCAGCTCTTACCAGGGCCAATCTCGATCGGTATAATGCGGCCGGGGAAGCAAGAGCCAAACGCAATCATGCCATCGCCGTGCGCGGTCCAAATGTTTTGGAACAACGCCTCACCCGAAAAAGCCTTAGAGAACATCTTGCCTATGCCACCGCCCGAGGTGGACATCTCCATGTTGGGGGTCATCCAGACCATGGCACCGCTTTCGGTGATCATGGATTCGCCGTCGCTAAGGTTGCACGTAACAACCGGGAAAGCCCCTCCGCCGATCTCGTACTGCATGACCGTCTCCTTTCCTTCGGGAGCCGAACAACGATGTCCATATTTTAGCAGTTAGAGGTGCGTTTATTTGGGTCGGTGGCGTTCATGGCGCCGATCACCGCCAGCCTCCGCTGCCGTCTGCACAGATAAAACCTGCCAAAATAAACCTGTCCCTTTTTTGGCAGGTCTTAGAGGCGGACGGTGAAGGTGATCTGGTTACCGTGGCCGCAGACAGAAGCGCTCCCGCCATGGGCTTCGGCGATGGCACGCACCACGGATAGGCCCACACCCGAGCCGCCTGTCTTGGAGCTGCGCGACACGTCCGCACGATAGAAGCGGTCGAACAATCGGTCCAGGTCGCCTTCGGGCAGCTCGTCTACAGCGTTCGATACGACAAGCTCTGCCGAGCCTTTGCCCGCACCGCGCGAAACGGCGCGCAGACTCAACTCGATCACGCTGCCCTCGCTCGCATAGCGCGTGGCATTGTCCAGCAGCAACTCAACCACCTGCGTCACCGCCGCAGCATCGGCATGAGCGCGCACGCCGGTCGCGACCGACATCGACAGGCGCTTGCCGCGCGAGACCGCCACCGATTCAAACGGCGCGGCTGCCTTGTCAACTGCCTCCGAGAGATCGATCGACGCCATGGTAAAGCCCGCCGAGCCCTCGTCCATGCGCGCCAAAAATACCAGACGCTCCGTAAGTGCCGTCAGTCGCGCCACCTGCTCGTGAATGCTCTGCGTCCACTCACTCTCGCCGCTCTCAATCTCCTGTACCTCGTTGGCGGCATCGATCACAGCGAGCGGCGTCTTGATCTCGTGGCTTGCATCGGTAATAAATCGCTTTTGCTTGCTGTAGCTCTCGACCATCGGTCGAATCACGGCACCCGACGCGACCGTTACAATTGCCAGCACCGCCAGCCAGCCAATGCAACTGATCGCCACGCTCGCGCTCAAAAACGAATGAAAGCTTGCAAGCTCGCGCGAGCAGTCCACGAACACATAGGTGATCTCGTCGTCCTGGACGTCGGTCGTATAACGATAATTGCCAGAGAAGCCCGAGGTCCAGCCCTTGGCATGCAGCCTTGCGGCAATACTGGCGGCGCGCTTGGCACCAACCGCGGCAATGCGGGCCGTATTGACATCGGCAACCTGTCCGGCGTCAATCGTCACCGTAAAGTAGCGCGTGTCGAAGGGAGACTCCGCCGTCATGCCTTCGAAGTGTCTGATGCGAACGCCCGCTTGGCTATCGCCGGCATCCTTGCCATTAGCGGGCTCGGCTTTAGACTCGTCCCCCCAATCGATACCGTCCTTGCCCGCCAGAATATAGTCCAGGCGAGCGTCGGCCATCTTGCAGACATGCGAATAATTGACGATGTTGATGCCGGCGATGATGAGCGTGAGCACCACGGTCACGGCGCCCATGGCAACGAGGATAAACTTGCGACGCAGACGGCGGCCCAATGCGTCAACAGAATTAGCCCGCCCCTTACTACTCGAGGCGGCGTGAAACCACTCCGTCATGCGCTTGCACCACGCGCTCGCGCTCACGCTTATTCGCCTTCCTCGACAACCTCGAGCGAATAGCCCTGGTTACGCGACGCGCGAATGGCAACGTTGGCACCAAGCGCCGTCAGCTTTTTGCGCAGGTACGAGATATAGACCCACACCACGTTGGCGCCTTCGGGCGCGTCCTCACCCCAAACCTCGAGCATCAGACGTTCAGTGGGCATGCGCGTGCCGGCGTTGCGCATAAAGAGTTCCATAAGCTGAAACTCGCGATTGGCCAGGTGCTCCTCGCCCAAGGGTCCCACAAGCGTGCAAGCCGCCGTGTCGAGGCGCACGTTACCCACGCTGAGCGTCGTGGCGTCAATTGCCGTCGCGGCACGCGTCATGGCACGAATACGCGCAAGCAGTTCCTTGGCGGCAAACGGCTTGGTCAGGTAATCGTTGGCACCGGCATCCAGGCCCTCGACCTTATCGGACACCTCGCTTTTTGCCGTGAGCATGATGATGGGCAGTCGCTTTCCGGCGGCGCGTGTACGCTTGAGCACCTCGATGCCGTCCATGCCGGGCATCATGATGTCCAGGATTGCGGCGTCGTAATCGTTGGTGAGTAGATTCTCGAGCGCCGTCAAGCCGTCGAGGGCGGTGTCAACCTCGTAGTCGCTATGTTGAAGAATCGCGGTGAGGGCGCGGGAGAGACCAGGTTCGTCCTCGGCAAGCATCAGCTTCATAGTTGCTCCTTTGGCGCATGGCTCTACAGGTTTCGATACTGCCGATGATAGCGTACCGTCAACCGCCTTAGCGCAGCCTTAGCTGCTCAACCTGCGCGTTTTTAAATACGCAGGATGTGGCTTAGCCAAACTTAAGGCGCACGTGTCGAGCGCTTTGACGCATGCCGGGCGCGAAGGAACAGTGACTCGTCCTTTCACGGCGTCCTAGTTATGCAAAGTGCTCGAGCGTTACTCCTCGTACGCGCCCTCAAGCCGAAGCAGCCACTCCTTGCGGTCAAGCCCGCCGGCATATCCGTTGAGCGAACCATCGGCGGCAACTACGCGATGGCACGGCACGATAATCGAAATGGGATTACGCGCGACCGCAGCCCCCACAGCACGGGGAGATACAACGGGTGCCTCGTTCCCCGGCACCCGATGGCGGGCGGCAACACGCTGGGCGATCTCGCCATACGTAGCGACCTCGCCACGCGGGATAGAAAGCAGCTCGTACCAGACTTCACGCTGAAACGCCGTGCCAATCAAATGCAACGGCGGCGTATACCGAGGCTCCTGCCCTGCAAAATAAGCATTCAACCAAGCCCAAGAACGCTCGAGCACCGAGGAGGCCGCACCATTTGCGGGATTCACCAAAGATATTCCACCGGTACCGGAAACCGCGTCGGCGCCTTCAACATGTTCGGAGTCTTCCCGGAGAAGCGTGGAACCAAAGTGCTCCTGCCCCTCAAACCAAAGCCCCGTCAGACCGCGGCCATCAGCGGCAAGCAAGATTTCGCCCAAAGGCGAGGCAAATGTCGTCGTGACCACCAGCGGCTCCTTTCAAAACTCCGCAACATAATACCGCGAATTGTGCAGACAACCCCAATCGACCCCAAAGTCACCCAAGGCAGCAAGCGCGACAGCGCCGCAGCTGCCGCACGACCCCAAAGTCCCCGCAGGCAGCAGGCGCAACGCGCCGCAGCTGCCGGCCGCGCCCCAAAGTCCCCCAAGGCGGCAGGCGCAAAGCGCCGAGGCCGCCGCCGGGACCAGGGCCCGCAACAGCCACGTGCCCCCACATCAGCCCAGCGGCCCCAACCAACAACGGCCCCATCGCAGGCCGCTCGCAACAACGTCACCGCAGGCGGGGGCCGGGCTTGGTTTTCAGAACACTCCGCAGACCAGTGCGGCGCCTTGTCCGCAGCTCCGAAGGAGCAGGACAAGGCGCCGCACATGGTCGAGGACGTTCTGAAAACTAAGCCCGGCCCCCGCCGGACAGGTCGCGCTACTCGCAGAGCAGCTTAGCAATCTGGACGGCGTTGGTTGCCGCGCCTTTACGGATTTGGTCGCCGCAGCACCAGAAGGTGATGCCACGCGCGGCCTCGGGGTTCGAGATGTCGCGACGCACGCGACCGACCCAAATCAGGTCCTGGTCGGAGGTGTCCATCGGCATGGGGAAGCGGTCGTGTGCATCCTCGGCAGCCATATCGTCAACCAGCTTGACGCCGGGAGAGGCAGCCAGCGCAGCACGGGCCTCCTCAACCGTAATGTCGCGCTCAAACTCAAGCGTAATGCTCTCGGAGTGCGAGCGCAGCACGGGCACGCGCACGCAGGTGCAGTTCACGCGCAGCTCGGGCAGATGCATAATCTTGCGACCCTCGTTTTGCAGCTTCATCTCCTCGGAGGTAAAGCCCTCCTCCTTGACGCCGCCAATCTGCGGAATCAGGTTGCTCGCGAGCTGGGCGGCAAATGCGCGCGGCTCGGGAATCTCCTCGCCACGGCCCAGGGCGGCCAGCTGAGCCTCGAGCTCGGCCATGCCGGGAGCGCCGGCACCCGAAGCAGCCTGATACGTCGAGACGATCATGCGCTTCACGCCGGCGAGCTGATGCAGCGGCCACGTAGGAACCAGGCCGATGATGGTCGCGCAGTTGGGATTGGCGATAAGGCCGTGATGCCACTTGATATCGTCGGCATTGATCTCAGGCACAACCAGCGGCACTTCGGGATCCATGCGGAAGGCGTGACTGTTGTCGACCACGACGGCGCCGCGCTTGACGGCCTCGGGCAGCAGCTCCTTGGCGATATCGTCGCCGGCAGCGCCGAGCACGATGTCGCAGCCCTCAAAAGCCTCGGGGCAAGCTTCCTCAATCACGATCTGCTCGCCGCGGAACTCAACGGTCTTGCCCGCAGAGCGCGCGCTCGCCAGCAGCTTGAGCTTACCGACCGGAAACTCCTGCTCGTTGAGGCACTCGAGCATCTGGGTGCCCACAGCTCCCGTCGCGCCCAAAATAGCAACCGTGTACTGTTTCATGCTTCCCCCTTTAAAGGTTTTGGCTTTTGCCCGCACGCCGAGCAGGCCGATTATTGTTGCCAGTGTATACAAGAACGGGGCGGGCACGAAACCCGCCCCGTCGAAACGAAACCGAAACGAAACGCCCCGCCGTAGATTTTTGAGACATGACCAAAAATCTACCGAGCAGTCGCTACTTTTTGAGCGCGGCCGGGGCGGGAGCCTCCAGGTCAGAGACCTTCACAATGCCGTTCTCGTCGGAGAAGGCGCGGTAAATGGTCCGAATCGCCAGGTCGAAGTCCTTCTCCTCGACACCGATAATGATGTTGATCTCGTCGCAGCTCTGCGAAATCATGCGCACGCTCACGCCGGCCTGGCCAAGCATGCCAAACAGATGGCCCGAGATACCCGCGCGGCCGCGCAGGTTACGGCCGACGGTCGCAATGAGCGCCAAGCCCTCGACAACCTCAATCTCGAGCGGCTCGACCTCCTGCTGAATGTCGCCCACAAGCGAGTACAGCGAATCGTGAACGTCCTGCTCCTGCACCACGGCGCCAAAGCGGTCGACGCCGGTGGGCATGTGCTCAACGGAAACGTCATAGCGCTCGAATACCGAAAGCGCGCGGCGCATAAAGCCGACACGAGGCTTGGTACGGTCGCGGGCAACGTTGATGGCGACAAAGCCGCGCTTGCCGGTCACGCCGGTAATGATGGGCTCCGCCTCGCCCTCGTCGGCCGTCTCGCTAATGATGGTACCGGGATCCTGCGGCGCGTTGGTGTTCTTGATGACCAGCGGAATACCAGCCTCGCGCACGGGGAACACAGCCTCCTCGTGCAGGACGCTTGCACCCATGTACGAAAGCTCGCGCAGCTCCTCGTAGGTAACGCGGGCAATGGGCTGAGCCTCGGGAACAATACGCGGATCGGCGGAATAGAAGCCCGAAACGTCGGTCCAGTTCTCATACAGGTCGGCACCAAGGCATTTGGCCAGGATCGAGCCGGAAATATCGCCGCCGCCACGATCGAGTAGCTTAATCTGACCCTCACGCGTCGCGCCATAGAAGCCGGGCATAACAAAGCCGCCCTGCTGACCGTACTCCTGCACCAGCTCGCAGGTACGATTCATGCTGAGCGTACCGTCGTGATGGAACGCCACGACCGTCGCGGCATCCAGGAACGGCAGGCCCAGGTACTCGGCCATCAGGCGAGCGGTGAAGTACTCGCCGCGGCTCACGAGCTCCTCGGTGGAGTAGCCGCCCGAGCGGGCGCGCTCGGCAAAGGCCGCGAACTCCTCGCGGATGGGATAGGTGAGCTCCAGCTCGTCAGCGATATCAAAATAGCGCTGCCCAATGTCCTCGAGCAGCTCCTCGCACGACACGTGGTACTTAACGTGCGCGTTAACCAGGTAGAGCAGGTCGGTCACCTTGGTGTCGCCCTTAAAGCGGCGACCGCAGGCAGAAACCACCACAAAACGGCGGGCCGGGTCGGCATCGACAATGGCCTTGATCTTCTTAAAGTGTTCGGCGTCGGCGACCGACGAGCCGCCAAACTTGGCAATCTTAATCATGGGCTGGAGGTTACCTTTCTAAAAAGCCTCTGCGAACCTATTTTGCGCGCTCTGATACCATGGTTTCACCGATTGGGACCAAGGCATCCGAGGAGCAGTGTTATATGGGAACTTATCATAGTACACGAGGACGCACTTTATCGTGCTCAAGTAAGGTGGCAATCCGTACCGGCATCGCTCCCGACGGGGGTTTGTTTGTCTCGGACGAGCTGGGCACCCAGCAACTCGACATCAGCTCGCTTGCAGATAAATCGTACTTTGAAATCGCTCAAGATGTGTTGGGAATGTTACTGAATGATTACACAGACGAAGAAATTTCGGCCTGTGTGAATGAGGCATACCGCGGCACGTTTGCGAGCGAAGAGGTCACGCCGCTCGTCAAACTCGACGCCGCACCGGGCGCCGACGCCCCTCAGACCTATGTGATGGAGCTCTTTGGCGGCCCCACGAGCGCCTTTAAGGACGTCGCCTTGCAGATGCTCCCCCGCCTTATGGCCCGCACCTCTGCCAAGGACGGCGGCGCCGAGCGCATCATGATCGTCACCGCCACGTCGGGAGACACCGGCAAGGCCGCGCTCGCCGGTTTTGCCGACGCTCCGGGCACGGGCATCACCGTCTTTTATCCCGAGGGCAAGGTCAGCCGCGTCCAGAATCTGCAGATGTCCACGCAGGAGGGCGACAACGTCGCCGTCTGCGGCATCCGCGGCAACTTTGACGACGCTCAGAGCGCCGTCAAGCGCATCTTTGCCGATAAGGAGCTTGCCGAGCGTCTAGAGGCAGCCGGCACGGTGCTTTCGAGCGCCAACTCCATCAACGTCGGCCGTCTGGTGCCGCAGGTCGTCTACTACTTTGCCGCCTATGCGCAGCTGCTGCGCGCCGGCGCTATCGAGGCCGGCGACGCCGTAGAGTTCTGTGTGCCCACCGGCAACTTTGGCGATATCTTGGCCGGCTACTACGCCAAGCGCATGGGTCTGCCCGTCGCCAAGCTCGTCGTGGCGAGCGACAAGAACAACGTGCTTGCCGACTTCCTGACCACCGGCGTTTACGACCGTAACCGCCCGTTCTTCACGACCATTTCACCGTCGATGGACATCCTTATTAGCTCCAACCTGGAGCGCATGCTCTACTTCCTGTCCGACGGCGACTGCGAGCTCGTTGCCGGGCTTATGGAGCAGCTTGCCCAGACGGGTCGCTACGAGGTTCCCGCCGACCTGCTGGCCAAGATCCAGAGCGTGTTTGGCTGCGGCTGGGCCAGCGAGGACGAGGTCCGCGCCGCCATCAAGAGCTGCTGGGATGCGAACGGCTACGTGATCGACCCGCACACCGCTTGCGGCTATCACGTCTTTGAGCAGGTCGCCCCCGCCGAGGGCGCCAAGGCCCGCGTGCTGCTTTCGACCGCCAGCCCCTACAAGTTCCCGCGCGCCTGCTGCGACGCCCTGGGCCTCAACGTTCCCGAGGATGATTTTGAGGCTATGCGTGTACTCGAGCAGGCCACCAACACGGTCGCCCCGACCCAGCTCGCCGAACTCGAATCCAAGCCCGTCCGCTTCGAAGACGTCTGCGACGTCGATGAGATGGCAAGCTACGTCGAGTCCGCAGCAAAACGAATGAGCACCAACTAAACCCCTTATTAAGCGCCGGCGAAAGCCGGCGCACCTTCTTTTATCAGATAGCCCCCGGGATGATGACGAACGCGCACAGCGTGCCTGGCTGTTTAGTTCGTCGCGAGTTCCGCACGCAAAGGAAAGCACTTAATGTGCTTTCCGTCTTGCGCAG
>URQD01000043.1:0-16761 GCA_900549905.1 uncultured Collinsella sp.
CACTTAATGTGCTTTCCGTCTTGCGCAGGACTGCCCGAGCAGCGAACTAAACAGCCAGGCACGCCAGGAGGACTCACATGATCAAAATCACCGTCCCAGCGACGAGCGCCAACTTGGGCATTGGCTACGACACCCTCGGCATGGCCGTCAGCCTCTACTCGCACTTCACCTTCGAGCGCGCCGACATGCTCACCATCACGGGCTGCCCCGAGGAGTTCCAAAACGAGAACAACCTGGTCTATGTGAGCTTTGTCGATGCTCTGGCCGCCTGGGACGAGCCGGCCTTCCCCGTCGCTATCGACATTCAAACCGATGTACCCGTCGCTCGCGGCCTGGGATCCAGCTCCACCTGCGTCGTCGCTGGCATCATGGCCGCCGCTGCGCTGACGGGCCACACCGTCGACCGCGCCGAACTCGTCCGCATTGCCACCGAGGTCGAGGGCCATCCCGATAACGTCGCCCCTGCTATCCTGGGCGGCGCCGTCTGCTCCTTTACGCCGACCGATTCGCTCCCCCAGTGCCTGCGCTACGAGGTGAGCGACAAGCTTCGTTTTATTACTGTGATTCCGCCCTACGAGGTACATACGAGCGAGGCGCGCAAGGTCGTGCCGCAGGAGATTCCGCTCTCCACCGCCGTATGGCAAATGGGCCGCATCGCCGGCATGACGCGCGGCCTGGAGACCGGCGACCTTGACCTGATTGCCGCCGCCAACGACGACCGCATCCAGGAGCCCTATCGCCGCCGCCTCATCCCCGACTACAACGCCGTGCGCGACACCTGCCTTAACGGCGGCGCCAAGACCATCTGGATCAGCGGTTCGGGCTCGACCCTCATGGCTGTAACCGACGACACCATCGTGGCGAAGTTCCTGCAGGTCAAGCTGCGCGAGCAGTTCCCCAAGTGCGATACGCATATTCTGACGTGCGACACCGAGGGCGCTCAGATCGAATACCTGTAATCGCCGTCCCGTATACCCGCCGGGGAGGCCAGGGGCTTTGCCCCCAAATCGTCCTCGGACATGACAGGACCCCCGCTGCGCACTTCGTGCGGCGGGGGTCCTGCCGTCCTGCGGAAAGATTTGGGGGCAAAGCCCCTGGCCTCCCTACGTTAACTTCGCTGGCGGCGGCTACAGGGACCTTCGCTCTGTAAAAGCGCCGGGCTGATAGTTTGGCTTTTTATTGATAGGGGCTCTTACTAGGCTGGAGCACTTCCTAGAGGCGGGCATCGGCTGTGTGCTTGGTTTAGGCGGCGCTGGATTCTTTGAATTCAAAGACTGGTTCTAGGAGGTCTTCGATGTTGCAGTGGAGGGCTTTTGCTATGGCTCTTACGCTTGTTACCGAAGCTTCATTGATGTTTCTCTGGCGCTGCTCGTACATTTGGATTGAGCGGAGTGACACACCCGATTCGTACGCTAGGTCTTGTTGGGTTTTCTTAAGCTTCTTTCTCGCTAACGCAAGTTTGGTTTGCCTGGACGCTTTTTTCGCCATATCGCAGACGAGGCGAGCCACGCGTTCCTCCGAGGCTTCGTGCCAGGGGTAGTACAGACTGCGTAGCACATCGAATGGAACGACATGCAGCAAATCTTCGAAAGACTCTCCTAGGCGCCACTGCAGGTATGCCAGTATCCAGCCCGCCCAATATTCCGGCGTCTTCTCAAATCGATAGGCGCAGTCCGGTATAGGCCCGTTTTGATAGCCCGACCTTTCGGCGATAAGCGCGAACAGCTCAACGCCCGATTTTCCCGACACTACCCATGCGTTGCCGCGTTCGAACTCGCGAGCTACGCCGCTCAGGCAAAAGAGTTCAGCAACTTCCGATCCTTCTGCTCCGTAATCGTTAACGGCATAGTCGAAGCAATCCCCGAGGTTGTTCATTGCGTCCTCAAGGTAATAGACGGGATATGTCCTACTCGGCCCACGATCCGTTAACTCTTGGATCATTTAAATCAACCCTCCCTGACATCAAATCCCTAATGTCGACACCCTCGGTGTCAAATCCGTTTACCGTATCCAGGTACTTACGTCGAGCGTTCTGTTCTCGCTCAAATCGTTTGGGATAAAACTCAGCTCCCGAGGCCTGCTTCCAATCGCGGAACCTGATCGCCGAGAACGCGCGCTCACTCATAAGAGCGTATTGGATGCCCAAATCGCCCAAGCGCATAATGAGTTGCAGTTGCCTGAGCGAGATCATGCCGTTAACGAACTGTCTTGCAAACGAAAAGTAGGAATCGTCGGCGCGATAGCCTCGAATAACATCAAAGGGAGAAATATCAATCAAGCAGTTATCCAGCAGATAGCGAAGTCCTTCGCGTGCCAGCGGCGTCGAGACATTAAACTCCCGGTTGTCGGCCAAAATCGCAAGCCAATTAAGAATTGAAAACTCCCCGGACTCCAAATCCAAGACCGCGAGACCATCCATATCGAGCTCATATCGATTCGCGATACCATCGGACTCGGTCCGGCATGCCCATTCCATCGCCATTTCCTCATGTGGCGTGCAATAAAACCCACGTCCATAGTCGTTGAACTGCTTACATCTATCCAGCGACGGATGCTCGACAACAACCTCCGACCCGTGCCACAGCTCCATATCGGCCTCCTAAAAAATATCACCACAGTGATAGTTTACCAATAATTATCACTGTGGTGATATAGATAAGAGCTTTTGAGGGGTTGTAGCTCGATTAGAGGCAGGCCTCGGCGATGCGGCGCTTGAGTTCGTCGATACCGGTGCCGGTCTGGGAGCTCGTGATGATCACGTTTTCGGCCGGGACGTTGAGCTGCTTTTTGATGGCTGCTGCCTGACGGGCCTGCTGGGTGCGGCTGAGCTTGTCGGCTTTGGTGAGGCAGACGATAAAGTTGAACTCGTTGCCCTGCAGGTAGTCGATCATGTCATGATCGAGCTTGCTGGGGTCGTGACGAATGTCCACCAGCGAGACGACCAAGTTAAAGCTGCGCTCGGAGTCGAAAAAGTCGCCGATAAGCTCGGCCCAGCGGTCGCGCTCGGCCTTAGAACGACGGGCGAAACCATAGCCCGGCAGGTCGACGAAGTGCACGTCGTCGGCCTCGAAGAAGTTGATGTTGCTCGTCTTGCCCGGCGTACTAGAAACCTTGACCAGGTTCTTGCGGCCAAAGAGCTTGTTCATAATCGACGACTTGCCCACGTTGGAGCGGCCGACAAAGCTCACCTCGGGGCAGGTGGACTCGGGAATCTGCGAAACCTTGCCGTAGCTGGCGACGAACTTGGCAAGCTGGTAGTTAATGGAATCGGCCATGGACACTCCTTGGTCGTAGGTTCTTACAAAAGAGCGCGCTATTGCGCAGCAGCAATGCGGCGGACGATATCGAGCGTGATGTCACTTGCGACACGCGCGTACTCGAACAGATCGAACTCTCGGTCGCAAATTGCATCGTACGCCTCGTCACAATTATCGCTGATAGCGCGCAACACCAGGCAATCGACACCATTTTTGGTTGCGACATGGGCAATTGCCGCGCCCTCCATGCCGACACAATCGGCATGCGTCGCCTCGATAGCGTCGTTGCGCATGGCGGTGCCCGTCACAAAGCGGTTACCCGTGGCAATCGTGCCGACCAGGAATTGTTTGGCTCCCTCGTTCGAAGCGGCTGCATTTGTCGAAGCATCAACAAACCCACGCTCAGCAAGCACGTCGACGGCAATATCGACCAGCGCGGGTGTCGAGCCAAACTCCTCGAGCCCCGGTGCGGACTCGGCGATAAGCGCGGTATCGGTATCCAGATAGCGTAGGCGTTTGCCAATGACCACGTCGTCGATATGGAGCTTGGGGTTCAAACCGCCCGCAATGCCCGAAAACACAACAGCCTGCGGAGCATACTTGCTAATGAGGTGCTGTGTTGCAGCGGCGGCGTTCACCGTGCCCATGCCCGCCGTTGTGGCGACAACTGTCAGACCGTCGAGCTCACCGCTCACAACGGTCAAGCCTGCCTCCCGCGCCTCGCAAACGTCGCTCAGCTCTTCCTTAATCTGCATGATCTCTTTTTCGAGCGCACCGATAATCGCGATGGTAGCCATACCATTCCCCAAACCTATACGAAATTCTCAACCACGGTATGGTACCAGCATTTTGTTTGACCTCGCCAAACGAACACGCTAAGCCAGTGCAGCTCGCGTATCAAACAGAGCCTTTGCAATCGCGGCCGTAACCTCGCTCGAGCGGTCGCTCCACGGCATCGATGTCATGACGCTCATGACATAGGTACGGCCATCGATGTCGATAAGGCCCGCATCGCATGTCGAATAGTAACCATCCTCGCTGACCCAACCCACCTTGTTGCACATCTTAAAGGGTAGTCAATTTGGGACGGGCTTGTTAGCCAATGGCCGACCTGAGCTCCGCACGGCGCTTTTTCATGCCGGCCATGACGGCGTTGCGCAGCTCGGGCATGCGCGCGGTATCCATCTGGGGCACGCCCTCGAGCTTATAGGGAATACCCAGCTGCTCGTACTTGACGACACCCATCGTGTGATACGGCAGCATTTCCAGACCCACCACGTTGTGCCATGGAGCGATGAGGCGACCGAGCTTCTCGCACTCCTCCACCGTGTCGGTAATGCCCGGCACCACCACGTGGCGGATAACGACTTTAATCTTGCGACGCGCGAGTTCATCACCAAACGCCAGAATGCGTGCGGGGTCGCAACCGGTCAGCTTTTTATGCTCGACGGGATCGGCATGTTTAATATCGAGCAGCACCATGTCGGTCTCGTTGAGCACAGCATCGAACTTCTCGGGATGGTTGGGGTCAAACGCATATCCGCAGCTGTCAAGGCAGGTATGCACGCGGCCATCGGGGTTGTTGTGCATTGCACAGAACAGGTCGGCCAAAAACTCGGGCTGCAGGAGCGGCTCGCCGCCGGACACCGTAATACCACCACTGCGGTAAAACTCATGGTTACTCTGGAACTCGTCCATCAGGTGCTCGACGGTCACCATGGTGCCGCCGTTAACCGACCAGGTATCGGGGTTGTGGCAATACGCACAACGCATGGGGCAGCCCTGAACAAACACCACAAAGCGGATGCCGGGTCCGTCGACCGTTCCCATCGTTTCAATCGAATGTACGCGGCCCAGGGTAAACGCAGAGTCCTCGGGACGAGCATCCACACCCTCAAGCGTCATCTCAGCCATTCCCGCAACCTTGCCTCTCTTTGGTTATTGCCAATTAAAATGCCAGAGCCATTCTAGCCCATACGCATGATGGTGAAACGGTTTGGCGGCCAATTGGGTTGTCCTATTTGGCCCCACGCAAGAGCGGCGGGAAGGTTGTCACAACCCGCCCGCCGCCGAGGCAATAGATATCGATAGACGCCAGGCCTTACGCCTTAAGCGTAAGCACCGCACCAAAGGCAGTCGGGCCGCAATGGCTCGAGATGACGCCGCCGACCTGAGTCCAGGTGACGTCCTTAAAGCCCAGGTCGTGCGCATAGACTTCCATGTCGTCGCGCAGCTCCTCGGAAAGGCCTACCGAATACGCCAGGCCAATGTGCGAGTAATCAATATCGCCCTTGGAAACCATGTGATCAATAAAGGCACGGGCGCACTTGAGCATAGAGCCGCGGAACTTCTTAGTCGCCACGAACTTGCCGCCCGTCACCTCAATGCAGGGCTTAATCTTGAGCAGATGGGCACCGAGGAATGCGACGTTGGACAAGCGACCGCCTGCCTTAAGGAAGGCAAGATCGGTAGGAACAAAGCCCAGCAGCACGCGGTCCATGACGGAATTGGTGAATGCGAATATCTCGTCGACGGTGGCATCGGGGTGAGCCTCGATATATTTGGCGGTCTCGACGGCAATAAGCGACTGGCCCACCGAGACAAAGCGCGTATCCATGGAGAAGACGTAATCGCGGCCCTTTGCCGCAATCTTCGACGACTGATGCGAGCAGGTCGTAACCTCGGAATACGCAAGGTGCAAAATGGTCGCGTCGGGCTGCTCAGCATGAATGCGATCATACACGCGAGAAAAATCTGCCGGCGCGCAGCCGCTCGTCTTGGGCATGACGCCAAACTCGTTGCAGCGCGAATAAATCTCGAGCGGATCGATGGAACCGTCATCGACGGTCTCGTCACCAATCGTGACATGCATGGGCACGCGCACGATGCCATAGCGCTCGCAGAGCTCCGGCGTCACATCCGACCCAGACTCAACCACGATTACGTACTTGCCCATTATCATCACGACCCATCTCGACGTTGACTTTTCAATACATGGCACGCGCCGCCGCACCGTTGCACAACGGCTCCAAGCGCCAAAGAGACGCCGCCCCTTGCACACAACAAAGGACAGCGTCTCCCTGGAAAACTCCGTGCTTATCTGAGATTCTACACGGTTTATTAAGGAGTGTTACTTATTCCGCAAACGGTAGCTATACGCGATAAACGGTAGCAAGCAAGAATCCAGAACGCTCAACCCATTAGGAGAGTTCCGCCTAAAGGGTGACTACACAGGACCCCGCCGGGGCCGTTTGGGCTACCTCCCAAAACTTTCCGCAGGACGCAAGAAGCCCTCGCCGCGCGAAGTGCGCAGTGAGGGCTTCTTGCATGTCCGAGGACGTTTTGGGAGGTAGCCCAAACAGCCCCGGCGATCCTGCGGGAGTTAAATCCCTTTAGAACTTGTTGTGGAAGGTACGCGAAATGACCTCGTCCTGCTGCTCCTTGGTGAGCGTGTGGAAGTTCACGGCATAGCCGGAAACACGGATGGTCAGTTGCGGGTACTTCTCGGGGTGAGCCTGAGCGTCGAGCAGCGTCTCACGGTTGAAGACGTTGATGTTCAGGTGGTGGCCACCCTTCTCGGCGTAAGCGTCGAGCATGTGGACCAGGTTATCGGCCTGAGTCTCGGAAACTTCAGAAACCTTCATAATGTGTCTCCTTCGATCGATAGGCGCCGGCCGAAACCAGCGCACTAATCAGTAATCGTTATTGTTAGTATAGCACTAACAATAGTTACTCGCCCAGCTGATCAAGGTCGATATCACCAAAGAACACCTGGTCCTCCTTGCCGAGCGCACCCGGGATGATGGAGAAGGTGTTGGAGATGCCGTCCTGAGCATCGCGGAACGGGAGCTTGGAAACCGAAGACAGCGAAGCGATGGCGCCGTGGCTATCGCGCTTGTGCATGGGGTTAGCACCCGGGGCGAAGGGCTGGCCAGCCTTGCGGCCATCAGGCGTAGAACCGGTCTTCTTGCCGTACACGACGTTGGAGGTGATGGTCAGAACCGAGGTCGTGGGCACGGAGTTGCGGTAGGTGTCGTTCATGCGGATGTACTCCATGAACTGGTGCACAACGTCGTGAGCGATCTGGTCGACGCGGTCGTCGTCATTACCGTACTTGGGGAACTCGCCCTCGGTCTCGAAGTCGACGATGATGCCGTTCTCGTCACGGACGGGGTGGACCTTGGCGTACTTGATGGCGGACAGGGAGTCGGCCACGACGGAAAGGCCAGCGATGCCCGTAGCGAACCAGCGATGCACGTGCTTGTCGTGCAGAGCCATCTGGATGCGCTCGTAGCAATACTTGTCGTGCATGTAGTGAATGATGTTCAGCGAGTTGACGTACACGCCAGCGAGCCACTTCATCATGTCGTTGTACTTTGCCACGACGTCGTCGTAATCGAGCGTGTCGCCCTCGACGGCGCGGTACTTGGGGCCGACCTGCTTCTTGGAGACCTCGTCAACACCGCCGTTGAGTGCGTACAGCAGGCACTTGGCCAGGTTGGCGCGGGCGCCGAAGAACTGCATCTCCTTGCCGATGCGCATGGAGGACACGCAGCAGGCAATGCCGTAGTCGTCGCCGTGATAGACGCGCATGAGGTCGTCGTTCTCGTACTGAATCGAAGAGCTGGCGACGGAAGTCTTAGCGCAGAACTTCTTGAAGTTCTCGGGCAGACGGGTCGACCACAGAACGGTCATGTTGGGCTCGGGGCTGGTGCCCATGTTCTCGAGCGTGTGCAGGTAGCGGTAGCTCATCTTGGTAACGAGCGTACGGCCGTCAACACCCATGCCGCCGATGGACTCGGTGACCCACTGCGGATCGCCGGTAAACAGGGCCTGGTACTCGGGGGTACGGGCAAACTTGACCATGCGGAGCTTCATGATGAAGTGATCCACGAACTCCTGGATCTGCTCCTCGGTGAAGGTACCGTTGGCAAGGTCGCGCTCAGCGTAGATGTCGATGAACGTGGAGGTACGGCCGATGGACATAGCGGCGCCGTTCTGCTCCTTGACGGAAGCGAGGTAGGCGAAGTACATCCACTGGATGGCCTCCTGCGTGTTGGTAGCAGGGTTGGAAATGTCGAAACCATAGGTCTCGGCCATCATCTTGAGCTCGCCGAGGGCGCGGATCTGCTCCTGCAGCTCCTCACGATCGCGGATGTTGTCGGCGGTCATGACCGTCGGGGTGGAAGCCTTCTGGGCCTCCTTGTCCTTGATCAGGTAGTCGACACCGTACAGGGCGACACGACGGTAGTCGCCGATGATGCGGCCGCGGCCATAGCCATCGGGCAGACCGGTGATGATGTGGGCCGAGCGGCAGGCGCGCATCTCGGGGGTGTAGACATCGAAGACGCCGGCGTTGTGAGTCTTGCGCTCGAAGGTGTAGCGCTCGACAACGTTCTCGTCGATCTTGTAGCCGTGCTGGCTGGCAGCCTGGCAAGCGATGCGGATACCGCCGTTGACGTGCAGCGCGCGCTTGAGCGGCTTGTCGGTCTGGAGGCCGACGATGGTCTCCTTGTCGCGATGGGCGTTATCGATGTAGCCAGCGGGGTGGCTCACGATACCCGTGACGGTCTTGGTGTCCATATCGAGGACGCCGCCCTGCTCGCGCTCCTTGAGCAGCAGGTCGAGAACCTCGCCCCACAGCTCCTTGGTACGCTCGGTCGGGCCGGCGAGGAACGACTCGTCGCCCTCGTAGGGGGTGTAGTTCTTCTGGATGAAGTCTCGGACGTCAACCTCTCCCGTCCAGATGCCTTCCTTGAAGCCTTCCCATGCCTCCTGCATTGTGTAACCACGCTCCTAGTTACGTGTAATGCGGCGCTCTCTCACACCGCTGCTTATTGAATTCTTGAATTATCGGCTTGCACTACCGGCTTCTTCCGTTCTTCACCACACATTGGTACAGGGAAAAACGTTTGTCCACCTTGGAACTGCAACCCAAAACCCAAGATTTCACCCGTTTGAGAAGGATAACATAGCCACCCCCTTCATCAGGGCTGTTATATGTTTCTTTTTTTATACCATTAGGGCGTTTTTAACAAATCCGCAGGAAATGCGAGCGCGAGCAACTACCGTTCACCGATTTGTTTGGTATATTTCCTTGCCTTTGTACGACGTTCACTCTAGCTGTTATGCCAGTTTTAGCAGGGTAAAGTGCCCCAGAGACCCCGCAGAAACTGCAGGGCGGCCACGGGATTTCCCCCGGGACCGCCCTGTGGCATGGTTAGTTATTTAGCTTTGATTGCCGCTTGGCATTAGGCGGCTGCGGCGGCCTTGTCGGTCGTTGCCTTGCTGTGGCCCTGACCCTCAAAATGCTTGTAGCACCAGCTGGTGACCAGCGGGGTCAAAATGGCCGTCACGATAGCACATGCTGCAACCTGCGCCGTAGCCGTCGCGAGCACCGCGCCGCCGTACATGGCCTCGTTGACGCTTGCCATGGCAGCAGGCGTGGCCACATTGGCTCCGGCGCAGCTCGAAATGGCCGCACCTGCGACACCCGTACCGCCCGTGAGCTTATCGACCGCGATGACGGGAATTGCAAAGACTACCGAGCAGATCACGCCGAGCAGGATGCCGGGAAGACCACCGTTGATAAGCTGGCCAAAGGTCATGGTCGAGCCCATGGCAAAGAAGACGAGCACGATGATGGCGGAAAGTGCCGGTGCCATCATCTTCTTAAAGCTCGGGAAGAGGTTACCCAGAATAATGCCGACGACGATCGGCAGGATGGCGCCCACGAGCGACCAACCGATCGGAGCCTGACCGGCAGCGCCGAGCACGATCATCGTGACCGGAGGGCCGACAACCAGCGTGGTGATTGCGACGGCACCACGCTCGGCCTCATTGCCCATGGTGCCCATCAGACCAGCGTACATAGCGTTGTTGGCGCCGGTGCAAGCGGCCAGCATCACCATGGCAGAGATGCCAAACAGGTTGTCGTTGAATACATAAAGGATGAGCAGCGACACGGCAACGACCACGATCTGCTTGACGGCGATGATGATGGCGCCGCGGGCAGCGGCGGCAGGAGCGCTCTTAAACGAAATCGTCGTACCGACGATGAGCAAAAAAGCGCCAACAAGCGGGCCTGCGCCCTGCTGGGTCATGCCGAGCGTAAAGCTGCCGAGCGTTTTGAACAGGTCGGGGAACAGCGTGTTGAGCAGGCAGCCCAACAAAAGCGGCACCAAAATATTGGCACCCGGGATGGAGGACATCTTAAAGAACGGCTCCTTTGCCGCCGGCGCCTCCACCGCAGTCGATTCACTCATATATATCTCCTTTGGATGCATGCGAATCGTAGCCGCACGCGCCTATGTCAGAAAGAAGGCGACGGTCCCGAGTCGCAGGAACCGTCGCCGAATAATCGTCGTGGGGTATTACCCGTCCAGGACGATGCCGCCGTCGCAGTCGCCGATCTCGCCGTTCACGAAGCTGGCGAGGTCGGAAGCGAAGAACAGCACCATCTGCGCAGGCTCGCTGGCCTGGGCGGCGCGGCCCAGAGGAATACCGTTGATGATGCGCTGAGAGTTCTCGTCAGAGAGAATCGAGGTCATATCGGTAAGGGTAAGTGACGGGCACACGGCGTTGCAGCGGACGCCAAACTTGCCGCCTTCCTTGGCGACTGCCTTGGTTAGACCGTTAACACCGGCCTTGGAGCTCGCGTAAGCCGCGGTGCCGAGCAGGCCGCCACCGATCTTGCCCGCAACGGAACTCACGTTGACGATAGTGCCGGCATGGGCCGCCTTAAAGTGCGGATACACGGCGTTCATCATAGTGAAGGTACCGTTGAGGTTGATGTCGATGGTGCGACGCCACTCGGTGTCATCAATCTCGTCGAATTTCTTGGTGCTGATGACGCCAGCGCAGTTGATCAGGATGTTGGTTTGCGGCAGGTCCGTAAAAATCTGCTCGACGGTCTCACGCGCCTTAGGCGCATCGGCAACATCGAGCTGATAGAACTTGTTGCCCTCGCCAAGCTCGGCCACAGCGGCCTCGCCCTTGGCAGCGTTCCTTGCGATGAGCGCGACGTGTCCGCCGCCCGCGACGATGCCCTTGGCGATCTCGAGGCCAATGCCCTGAGTGCCACCCGTGACAATCGCGGTCTTGCCCGTGAAGTCAAATGCCATGACTCCATCCCCCTTTATATAAGGTGTCTCCTTGCGGGAAGTTGGAGCATCGCACGTGGCGATAAATGAGTCCCAGTCGTCATGGTGGTGACAACCCCTCGCCTAACCGCGGGCATAATAGTTCTTTGAAACGCTTCAGCAATTGAATTTTTTAACTCTTTATGCGCTCTTTATATTGCCCACTGCATGAGGCCCGAATATGCGGGTATCATCTTTCACCGAAAATAGTTTCTAGTGTTAGGGGTTTTCGGTGGAAGATACCGATTTCCATGAGCTTGGGCGTCAGCTCTTAACTGAGTTTGGCAGCATGCATCATCGCATTTCACGCTCTGCGGACAAAGCTCTCGGCGGCGAGATGGCTGTCATGCGCGCCCTCATGCTCGCTGGCGGTTCGCTCACGCCGAGCGAACTCGCAAATCGCGCCTGGGTCTCGAGCGCCCGCATCGCCAATATCTTGCGCGCCCTCGAGGCCAAGGGTTGGATTGAGCGCGAGCACTCAAAGACTGACCGTCGTCGCGTACACGTCACAGTGACCGACAAGGGATTCCAGGTTCTCGAAATCAAACGTCGGGAATTCGAGGACCGCACCGCAGCTTTCCTCGAGCAGCTCGGCGAAACAGATACCCAAGAGATGGTGCGCCTTCTTAGGCGTGCCAACGAAATTATCGATCGCAATCAAGAAAGGAGAGATGCCAAGTGAGGATTCTCAAGCTCTTTAAAAAGCATATCCTGGCACTGTTTACAGCTATCGTACTCATCGTAATCAGCTGCAACGCCGATCTGGCACTGCCTACCTACATGAGCGACATCGTCGACGTGGGCGTGCAGCAAGGCGGCATCGCCTCGCCCGTGCCCGACACCATTCGCACCGAATCGCTCGACGACCTCGAACTCTTTATGAGCGCCAAGGACGCCAAGACGGTAGAAGCTGCGTTTGGCAGGGCAGACAAAAACGGTATTCGCACGTACAAGGGAACCGAGGATGAGCGCGCCGACGGCAGCAAGCTCGCTGATATCATGAGCCTGCCCGAGACTGTCGTCCTTTCGTTCAACCAGGGCATCGACGCCGACTCCATGGGAGACATGACCGGCGCATCCACCGAGGCAAGCGATGGCGGTGCCGCTCAGGCCATGCCCACCCCCGAGCAGATGGCAGCGATGACGCCCGAGCAGCTCGCCGAGATGCAACAGAAGGCCGCGGCGGCGCAGAACATGCAAAAGCAGATTGATGCCGACGGCGGCAAGATCACCATGAAGAGTCTGCGTCTAGGCGTTGAAGGTGGCCTCATCGACCAGGGCAAGCTCGTCGAGGGCGCCAACGACATGGCGGACAAAATGGGCTCCATGTCGGGCTCCATCGTGACCCAACGCGCCGTGAGCTATGTGCAGGACGAGTACAAGGCGCAGGGTATCGACCCCGCCGACGTGCAGAACGCCTACCTGGGCCGCATGGCGACCACGATGTTTGGTCTGTGCCTGATCTCACTGGTCGCCACCATCCTAACCGGCGCCGTGGCCTCGCGCACCGCCTGTTCCATCGCACGCGACCTGCGCCGCGAGACCTTCAACAAGGTCATGCACTTCTCGCCAGCCGAGGTGGGCAAGTTTAGCCAGGCCTCGCTCATCACTCGCTGCACCAACGACATTCAGCAGATTCAGATGGCCGCAACCCTGTTTATCCGCATGTGCCTCATGGCGCCCGTCATGGGCATCGTCGCCGTCATGCGCGTCCTGGCCAACCACACCGGCCTGGAGTGGACCATCGCCGTGGCCATCATCGCGGTCTCGGCCGTCGTCGGCGTGCTTATGGGCCTCACCATGCCCAAGTTCAAAAAGATGCAGAGCTTTGTGGACCGCGTGAACCTTACCGCCCGCGAGCTGCTCGACGGCCTTATGCCCATCCGCTCGTTTAACCGCGAGGAGCATGAGCTCGAGCGCTTTGACCAGGCGTCCCTCGACCTGATGACCACGCAGCTCTACACCAACCGCGCCATGAGCTTTATGATGCCGCTCATGATGCTCGTCATGAACTGCATCACCGTGCTTATCGTCTGGTTTGGCGCGCAGGGCGTGTCCGACGGCGTGATGCAGGTCGGCAACATGATGGCGTTCATCTCCTACACCATGCAGATCGTCATGGCGTTTATGATCCTCACCATGGTTTCGGTTATCCTGCCCCGCGCCGAGGTCGCAGCAGAGCGCGTGGAAGAGGTCATCACCTGCCCCACGAGCATCAACGACCCTGCCTCGCCCAAACTGCCCGCAGCCAGCGCGCCGCGCGGTGAGCTCACCTTCCGCGACGTGAGCTTCCAGTACCCCGATGCCCGCGCCGATGTCATCAGCGGCGTGAACTTCACCACACATGCCGGCCAGATGCTCGGCATCATTGGCTCAACGGGTTCGGGCAAGTCCACGCTCGTGCAGCTGATTCCGCGCCTGTACGACGTCACGGGCGGCAGCATTTCGCTCGACGGCATCGACGTGCGCGACATGACCCTTTCCGAGCTGCGCCACCGCATTGGTTACATCCCGCAGCAGGGTCGCCTGTTCTCGGGCACCGTCGAGAGCAACCTCAAGTTTGCCGGCGACATGGTGAGCGATGATGATATGCGCCAGGCGGCACGCATCGCCCAGGCCGAGGACTTTATCGCCGAGCGCGAGGGCGGCTACGACTCCCCCATCAGCCAGGGCGGCTCCAATATTTCGGGTGGTCAGCGCCAACGCCTGGCCATTGCCCGCGCGTTGGCCAAAAAGCCCGAGGTCGTGGTGTTCGATGACTCGTTTAGCGCCCTCGACTACAAGACCGACGCGCGCCTGCGCGAGGAGCTGGCCAAAAACGTCACCGACGCCGCACTCGTGGTCGTGGCCCAGCGCATCGCGACCATCATGCACGCCGACCAGATCATCGTGCTCGACGACGGTCACGTAGTGGGCACCGGCACGCACGAGGAGCTGCTGCACGGCTGCCCGGCGTACCTGGAGATTGCACAGTCGCAGCTTTCCGCCGAGGAGCTGGGGCTTACCCAAGAAGAAATTGCAGCCGTCATGGAAGGAGGCGAGCGCTAATGGCAGACGAGACCAAGACTCAGATTCCCAAGCCCACCCGCCAGCGTGGTCCCATGGGCCGCATGGGTGGCATGCGCCGTGGCGAAAAGGCCAAGGACTTTAAGGGCACCATGAGGCAGCTGCTCGGCTATATCGGCCAGCACAAGATTGCCGTGTTTGCCGCCGTCGCCTTTGCCGTGTGCTCGGTCATCTTTAACATTGTGGGGCCCAAGGTGCTCGGCCAGGTTACGACTAAGCTGTTCGAGGGCTTGGTTGCCAAGGTCAACGGCACCGGCGATGTCGACTTTGCCTGGATCGCCAAGACGCTCGGCTTTTTGCTCTGTCTGTATCTGGCGAGCTCTGCCTGCAGCCTGATCCAAGGCTGGCTCATGACCGGCGTCACGCAAAAGATTTGTTATCGCATGCGCAAGGAGATCGCCGCCAAGATCGCCGTCGTTCCGATGAGTTACTTCAACGGCCACAGCAAGGGCGACGTACTCAGTCGCATCACCAACGACGTCGATACGCTCGGCCAGTCGCTCAACCAGAGCGTGACGCAGCTCATCACGTCTGTCACGCAGATTATCGGCGTGCTCGTCATGATGCTGTCGATCAGCCTGCCGCTCACCGGTGTCACCGTGCTCACACTGCCGGCCGCCGCGATTATCCTGACCGTGATGATTCACTTCTCGCAGCCGTACTTCCGCGAGCAGCAGCAAGTCCTGGGCACCGTCAACGGCATTATCGAGGAGGACTTTGCCGGCCAGAACGTTATTCAGGTGTTCGACCGCGCCGAGGCCTCAATCGAGGAGTTCGACCGTCAAAACGACCGCCTCTTTATTAGCGGCTGGCGCTCGCAGTTCCTGTCGGGCCTGATGATGCCGCTTATGAGTCTGGTGGGCAACATGGGCTACGTGGGCGTCGTCGTGGTAGGCGCGCAGCTCGCGCTGACCGGCAATGCCACGCCCGGCGACATCCAGAGCTTTATCCAGTACGTTCGCAACTTTACGCAGCCGGTGCAGCAGCTGGGCAACGTGAGCAACACGATGCAGTCGATGGCCGCCGCTACCGAGCGCGTGTTTGAGTTCCTGGCCGCGCCCGAGGAGGAGCAGAAGGCCGACGCGCAGATTCCCGAGAAGCGCCCCGGCCACGTGGAGTTCGACCATGTCAAGTTTGGCTACACGCCCGACAAGACCATCATCCACGACTTTAGCTGCGAGGCGCAGCCCGGCCAAACCATTGCCATCGTCGGCCCCACCGGCGCCGGCAAGACCACGCTCATTAAGCTGCTGCAGCGCTTTTACGACGTGGACGGCGGTTCGCTGCGCGTCGAAGGCGTCGACGTGCGCGACTGGGACCGCGCGGCGCTGCGCGGCGAGTTTGCCATGGTGCTGCAGGACACCTGGCTGTTTAACGGCACCATCCGCGAGAACATCCGCTACGGACGCCCCGATGCGACCGACGCCGAGGTCGAGGCCGCCGCACGCGCCGCACGCTGCGACCACTTTATCCATACGCTCGCCGGCGGCTACGACTTTATGATCAATGAGGAGGGCACCAACCTCTCACAGGGCCAGCGCCAACTCGTGACCATCGCCCGCGCCATTTTGGCCGACCGTCCGGCGCTGATTTTGGACGAGGCGACTTCCAACGTCGATACCCGTACCGAGGAGCTTATTCAGCGCGCCATGGATGCGCTGATGCAGGGCCGCACGAGCTTTGTCATCGCGCATCGCCTGTCCACGATCCGCAACGCCGACGTGATCTTGGTGATTCGCGACGGCGACATCGTCGAGAAGGGCACGCACGACGAGCTGCTCGCCCAAGGCGGCTTCTACGCCGACCTGTACAATTCGCAGTTCGACGAAGCGGCGTAAATTCTGCCGCAGGGAACGAATAACGCCCGAGAACGGGGGCGCAGGACAGCCTGCGCCCCCGTTTTTTGTTCTGCGGCCCTCGAACCGCCTCCCCTGGAGCCGAATTGACGGTCCTTTCCAGCCCCTGTGGGCAAAAAATGGCAAATATGAGTACTGTTACCTTTTTAGTAACAGCCAAAACAGCCCCATATGCTGCCCGCACGGCTTGCAAGCGCCCCTAAATTACTCAAATAGTTCTATAGCGGGCTTATATGTGTTAAGGTTAATGAACATATTTTCTGTTATGTCTATTATCTTATGCCGGCAATATGACACTACGATAGCAACAGTACTCATATTTGCCATTTTTTGCCCACAGGGCCTGGAAAAGGCCAACAGGGTAGTCATTGGGGACGTTCTTAAACGACCAGTCAAACAAGAACGTCCATTACAGTCGAAATTGTCAGCCCGGGCCCGTCT
>URQD01000044.1:0-16386 GCA_900549905.1 uncultured Collinsella sp.
CGGCGAGCTGCAGGCTGGAGATATCGAGCACGAACTCGGCTCCGCGCGCTTGGGCGCGCTCGATGGCGCCGCGCAGGAAGCCCTCGGACGCGTTCGGGGGCAGCGAGCCCGAAATCGCCAGGCAATCGAGGTCCTCGAGGCTGTCGATGAGCTCGAACATCGACTGCTCGTCGGCCGGCGTGATCGCGGCGCCGGCATTCACCATGTTGTATTCGGTGTCGGGGCCGGCGTTGAGGAACACGTTGACGCGCGTGATGCCATCGGTCCACACGGGCTTGACGTCGACGCCGAGCTCGCGAGCGCCCTCGACAATGTAGCGGCCGGAGAACCCGGCGAAAAAGCCGAGGATTGTCGTGGGGACACCGTAGTGGTCGAGCGTGAACGAGACGTTCAAGCCCTTGCCGTTGGGCGTGTACACGGCGTCACGCGTGCGCGTCACCGTGTTAGGCTGCAGGCCATCGCAGGAAATGTTGTAGTCGATGGCGGGGTTGGGAGTGAGGGTGAAGATCATGGGATTCCCTTTCGTGCGGCCGGCGACGCGCATCTCGCATCGCCGGCCACCAGATGCGCCTTACACCAGGCGCTCGTTGATGAGGGCGGCGAGCTCAGAGGCGTCGCCCTCGGCCTTGAACGCGGCGCGGAACGCGTCATCGGTCAAGGCAGTCGCAACCTTGGAAAGAATCTGCAGGTGCTCGGTGCCCGCCATGGACTCCGGGACGAGCAGCGCGATAACGCAGGTCACGGGCGCATTGTCCATGGTCTCCCACGAGGCGATGCCCTCGTTGGCCTTGAGGACGACGACCGCGGGGCGCTTGACTGCATCGGTCTTGGCGTGCGGAATCGCAAAGCCATCGACCATGCCCGTGGTGCCCTCGGACTCGCGCTTGAGGAACGCGGCGGTAAGGGCGTCGGCGTCGCTGGCGATGCCGGCTGCGAGCGCATGGGCGGTGATCGCCTGCAGGGCGGCGTCGCGATCGGCGGCATCCTGGAGCAGGACGTCAGAAGCCTTGACGAAGCCCTCCTCGATGGCGACCGCGCTGGTGGCGACCGCGGCCTCCTTCTTTACCTCGACCTCAGAGGCCTTCTGCTCCTTGGTCCACTCGTGCTTCTTGAAGGCGGTGAACAGGACGCCACCCACGACAGTGCCGGCAAGAATGGCGAGCACCCACTGGATACCGCCGTCGACGACGGGGAGAACCAGGAAGCCACCGTGAGGAGCGGGCACGTGGACGCCCAGCAGCAGGGTGAGCACGGAGGCGATCGCGGAGGAAAGCATCATGATGGGCATGACGGGCCAGATGTTCTTGGTCATGAACGGGATGGCGCCCTCGGTGATGTGCGTGCAGCCGAGAATGATGTTGACGATGCCGGCGTCGTGGTCCTCCTGGGAGAAGTACTTCTTGCCGGCGATGACGGCGAAGCTCGTGACCAGCGGCGGAACGATGCACGCGGCGGAGACAGCGGCCATGAAGGCGGTGCCGTCGGCGTAGGCGGCGGTGCCCACACCGGCCTCGAGGCCAGCGCCGAGGAGCATGGTGCCGGTGACGTAGGCTGCCTTGTTGACCGGGCCGCCCATGTCAACCGCGCACATGCAGCCGATGGCGATGCCCAGCGGGATGGCGCCGGCGTGCTGCAGGCCGCGCAGGAAGTCCATCATGCCGTTGTTGATGGCGACCATGGGGCCGGAGATGCCAAGCATCACGAGGCCGACGATAAGCGTGGAGAACAGCGGATACAGGAAGATCGCCTTGAGGCCGTTGAGGTTGGCCGGAAGCTTGGCGAACACCTTCTCGAGGGCCAGGATGACGTAGCCGGCGAGGAAGCCGCCGACGATGCCGCCCAGGAAGCCGAAGCCCACACCGGCGCCACCGGCGTCGATCATGCCGGTATCGGCGTTAACGGGCAGACCCTGGATGGCGATCATGCCGGCAACAAAGCCAGGGACGAGCGCCGGGCGCTTGCCGATGGACTCGGCGATGTAGGCGGAAAGCACCGGAACCATGAGGTTCATGGCGATGCCGCCGATAATCTTGAGCATAGCGGCGAAGCTGTTGTAGTCGGCAGCCGTCGAATCGAAAGACGTGATGCCCCACAGGAACGAAACGGCGGTCAGAACACCACCGGCGACGACGAAGACCAGCATGTGGCTGACGCCATTCATGAGGTGCTTGTAGATGACGTGGCCGATGGACTCCTTCTCCTCGACCTCGTCCTCGACATCGGCGGCAGCGGCAACCGTATCGTCGCCCTTGGCGGCGAGCGCGCGGTCAATCAGCTTTCCGGCGGCCTCGACGGACAGGGCCTTGGAAACGCCGACGGAAACCATGGGCTTACCGGCGAAACGCTCAGCCTGGACATCCTTATCGGCTGCGACGACGACGGCCTTGGCACCGGCGATCTCGCTCTTGGTGAGCTCGTTCTCGACACCGACCTGGCCATGGGTCTCGACCTTAATGGTCAGACCTCGCTCGGCAGCTGCCTTCTCCAGCGCCTCCTTCGCCATGAAGGTATGCGCGATACCGGTCGGGCAACCGGTGGCGGCGATGATGTCAAACTTAGCCATGTGTCCCTCCTTTTTAAGTTTTGCGCCCGCAGGCGCTCCCCTACACGCGCGTCCTTGCGCGCTTTTCCACAACTGAAAGATACCAACCTACCGTCCGCGTGAGAAGAGACAAGGCGCAATTCTCCGGTGAAAGGTTCTTTCATAACCGTAAACGGTAGGTGAAAGTTTACCATCAACACTTGAAACGGCAAGGTGTATCTTGTAATTGAAAATCCCCCTATACTATGACATTACAAAACGAGTCCGATTTTCATGCCAACCAGGAGCCATCCATGACCGATAGTAGCAAGAGCGCACTTTCCCTCATTAGTACCCATCAGGGATACAGCGAGTCCGAGCAGCGTATTGTCGACTATATATTGGAGCACCAGTCCGAGGCGCCACGCCTCACGGCGGCTCAGCTCTCGCGCGCCGCCGCCACGTCCGAGGCGACCGTTTCGCGCTTCTGCCGCAAGCTTGGCTTTGGCAGCTTCCGCAGCTTTCAGTTTTCGTTGGCGAGGGATTTGGAAAGCCAGCGCAACGAGGGCCTGACTGACGAAGTCTCGCTCGACAATATGGAGCAGAGCCTTAAGAACATCCTGGCTGCCAAGGTGAGCGAGCTTAATGCGACCATCGACGGGATCGACCACGATACGTTGGCGGCTGTTGTGCATGCCCTTAAGCATGCAGGGGTTATTGAGTTTGCGGCTGTGGGCAATACGAACGCGGTCGCGCTCGATGCGACGTTTAAGTTTTCGCAGCTGGGCCTGCGCTGCATGGCGAGCACCATTAGCGAGACATCAATCGGCTTTGCGCTCACGTTGCGCCCGGGTGACGTCATCGTGCTCATCTCAAACTCCGGCAAGTCGCGCCGACTGAATCGCATGGCAAAAGCGGCTCGCGACTGCGGTGCCACCGTAGTCGTCATCAGCAGCGACAGCAAGTCTCCACTCGCGCGCCTGGCAGACTACACTTTTAATACCGTCAACCACGAGGCGCTGCTGACGACGGGTGACTTTGCGTTCTCCAAGATCAGCGCCACGATGATCATCGAAGTTATCTACAACTTCCTGCTGCCCGAGATTGAAGACGCTCGCGAACATATCAGCTACTACGAGGAGCTCATCCAGCCGGACAAGGTCGTTGAGTAAAACGCGTAGTGGGACAAAAAATTTCAGTCTATTTTGTCCCACCAACACCGCTGATACGACCTAGCCTCGAACTTCTTCGAGCATCTGCTTTGCGTGGGCCAAGCTTGCCTCGGACTGATCGCCGCTCAACATGCGGGCGATCTCGGCGGTACGGGCATCGCCGGTCACCTCGTCCAAGTGCGTCTGGGGAACATCGCCGGGCTCTTTAATGACCACGTAATGTTTGTCAGCCATGACCGCAACCTGCGCCAGGTGCGTCACGACGATGACCTGATGCGTGGCGGCAAGATCGGCCAGCACACTAGCAAGAGCACGAGCCGTAGAGCCGCCGACACCAGCATCGACCTCGTCAAACACCAGCGTATCGACACCATCGGCATTACCCAAAACAACCTTGCTCGCCAGCATAACGCGGCTGAGCTCGCCGCCCGAGGCAATGCGGCGCAAAGGACGCGGTGTGAGACCCGCGCCGCTGCGATATAGCAGCTCATAGCTCGAAGGACCCGCGGGTGTCCACTCAGCGCGAGGAAGATCGCGGGACTCCCAGACCAGCTCAGCACCGCCCATCTCCAGGCGTGCCATCTGACGACCCGCCTCGTGACAAAAACGCGGGGCTGCCGTATTGCGTGCACGCTTAAGCGCCTTGGCAGCGGCGAAAAGTTCGCGCTCCGCCGCGCCAAGCGCTTCGCGCGCCTTCTTGATCTGCTCATCACCATCGTCTACCAGCGACAACAGCTCTTGCGAGCGATCGCGCATGGCAAACACGTCGTCCATGGTGGGACCCCACTGACGCAGCAGACCCTTGAGATCGGAATAGCGCTCGCGCATACGAGCCAGCTCGCGCGGGTCGAAGGCGACGCCATCGCGATAGGCACGAAGCTCGTTCGCGCTATCCTCAAGGGAGATGCAGGCATCCGAAAGCGCATCGGCAATGTCGCCCAGTTTGCGATCGACGGTAGCCATACGGGAAAGCTCTGCCACGGCGCTGTTCACGGCATCGAGCGCTCCACCTTCGGCGGCAAGCGATGCATGGGCATCGTTAGCTGTGGCAACCAGTACCTCGGCATGTTCGGAGCGCGGCAGCAGTTCCTCGAGTTCCTCATACTCACCCGGCTTGGGGTCGACCTCGGCGATACGCTCCAGGGCGAAGCGCGCCTCCTCGACGCGACTCCCCTGCGCACGCGACGCCTCCTCTACGCGACGGACCTCCTTGGCAGCCGCACGCGACGCCTTGAAGCAGGCACGGTAACGGTCGAGCGCCTCGAGCGCAGAGCGACCAGCCCAGGCATCAACCATGGCAACATGATGCGCCGGATCGAGCAGACGCTGATGTTCATGCTGGCCGCACAGATCCATCATCACGCCGACGCGCTCGGAAAGCTCGCGCACGCTGGCGATGCGGCCGTCAATCTTGACGCGGCTGCGACCCTCGGCAGAAAGGCTGCGCTGCACGGTAAAGCCCTCCGTGTCGTGCGGGCCGTCGAACAAGCGCGCCTCGACGCTCGCCAGCGCCTCTCCCTCGCGCACGGTCGACGAATCTGCACGCTCGCCCAAAATGAGCTTGAGCGCCGAAAGCAGCGCGGTCTTACCGGCGCCAGTCTCGCCGGTCAAAACCGTTAGGCCCGTACTCGGCACCAGCGTCGCCTCGCGAATGAGTGCAATGTTAGAAACCTGCAGCTCATCGATCATGACGGACTCCATAGAATACGCGGCTCACCGAGTTATAGAAGCTCTCGGGGCCGTAATCCAGCAGCAGAACATCTCCGGGCCCGCGGCGCACGGCCACGCTCTCGACCGTGCCATCGCAGGTAATAAACTGTCCGTCGATGGCAATCGCCGGCACGCTCGGGCGATCATCAGACATAAAGATCTCAACGACATCACTCGGCGAGGTCAAAAAAGCACGGGCCTGAATGGTGTGCGGCGCAATGGGTACGCAGACCATACCCGTATAGTCGGGGCTCACGATGGGGCCACCTGCACTGAGCGCGTACCCCGTAGAACCAGTCGCCGTGGACACGACCACGCCGTCGCCACGCAGTCGATCGATATGGTGGCCCGACACCGTGATGTCAAACTCAACCATATCGGACAGGGGACCGCGCGTAAGTGCCATATCGTTGAGGGCAAACGTGCGCACAACATCCTTCGTGCCGTCTTCGCGCACCGAAACGATATCGGCGGCGATGGTGGCGCGGCGGCTCACGTGGAGCTCGCCGGACAGGGCATCGCTCACAACCTGCAAAATGTCGCGCTCCTCGGGACTCGCGGCCGTCAAAAAGCCCAAATGACCATAGGAAAGACCCAAAATGGGAATCTCGCGATAGTTGAGGATGCGGGCAGCGCGCAGCAGCGTGCCGTCGCCGCCGAGCGTAATGACCAGGTCGGCATCGTCAACATCGGGCGCGCTTTGGATCTTGGAGCGCTGATCGGCAGCCCATGCCACCTCATAACCCTGGCGCGAAAGCCAAAGCTCGAGCATCAGGCCGCTCTCGACCGCCTCTTGCTTGTAGTAATTGGGAACCAGAAAGACCTTCATAGCATTGCAGCTTTCTCGCTCAAAACCGATACCTGGGATTGCAGCTCATCTTCGGCACGCTCCCCGGGGGCAAACCTTGTGCCGTAAAGGAAAAACTCAACGTTGCCCTTAGCGCCATGGATGGGCGACACGCACACGTCAAGCGGGAACAGGCCCTTGGCGGCAAAAAGCTCAATCGCCGCCACGAGCGTATCGCGGCGGACGGCGGAGTCGGTCACGATACCGCCGTCGCCCACCAGCGCAGCCGGCGCCTCAAACTGGGGCTTTACGAGCGTGCAGAACGAACCCGAAGGCTTCAGGCACGCCAGCACGGCGTCGATGATATTCGCGATGCTGGTAAACGAGACATCACATACAGCCAGGTCGATGGCACCGGCATAGCCAAGCTCAGGCAGCTGCGTCACGTTTGTGCGCTCATGCAGCGTCACGCGATCGTCCTGACGCAACGACCAATCAAACTGGGCGCGACCCACGTCCACCGAAACAACGGTCGCAGCTCCGCGCTTGAGCAGGCAATCGGTAAAGCCGCCGGTAGAGCAGCCTACGTCCAGGCAGGCAAGGCCCGTCGGGTCGATACAAAACGCATCGAGCGCACCCTCGAGCTTAAGGCCGCCGCGCCCAACGTACGGAATGCGCCCCTTCACGTGCAGAGGCAAGCCCGGGGTCACCTTAAGGCCAGGCGAAGTCAAACGCTCGCCGCCACTCGAGACCAAGCCGGCCATAAGAGTGCGAAGGGCATCCGCGCGATCGGCGCAGATGCCCTGTGAAATCAGTTCGTCATCGAGACGCATGCGTTTCATGAATGCCATCAACCATTCGTATCCGGAGATGCGGCCTAGCTATCCTGGGATTCGTTTGCCGCATCCTCATCGTATTCCTGCTCGAGCTTATCGGCCTCACGAGGCGTCAGCTCAAACTTGTCGACCATATCGACCGCGCGGGAGCCCAGCTCAATCGCCTCGTCAAACAGATCGAGTGAACGCTCCAAGGACGTATCCTTGGAGCGAACGGTAGCGATGATCTGGTCCAGACGGTCCGAAATCTCATCAAAGTTGCGGACGAAACCCTCTGGCATGGCTACTCCTCGACGGAGTCGACATCAGTCTCGGCGGCGTCCGCGCCCTCGGCCAGCACACCAGCCTCAGCCTGGGCAACCGCAACTTTAGCGGCAGCCTCGGCAGTCTGGGCCTCCTCGCGAGCGCGATCCTCGGCGAGCAGCTCTTGGTACAAGTCCTCGCCCGGCAGCTCCTCGCTGCGAGCGATCTTGCCCAGCACGCCGTTGACGAACGACGCGGACTGGTCAGTGCCATAGGCCTTGGCGAGCTCGACGGCCTCGTTGATCACGATGGCGTCCGAGACCTCCTCGTCGGTGAGGAAACGCATCTCATAGACGGCGATACGCAGCAGATTGCGGTCGGCGCCGGGCATGCGCATAAGATCCCAGTTCTTGGCGACGGCGCGCAGAGCGCAGTCGATGCGGTCGATATGCTCGTAAGCACCGCGGCACAGCTCCAGCGCATAGGGGTCGAGGGGACCCTTCGAGATCAGGAAATCGCCCTCGAGGACGCGCTCGAGCGGGCTGTCCGTGGCCTCGGCCTGGAACAGCAGCTGCAGCGCCTGACTGCGGGCAAGCGTGCGCCCGCGATAAACCTTAAGGCTCAAAGGTTACTCCTTGGGGAAAACGAGGCCGTCGATGCAAACGTCAACGCGCTCGACCTCAACGCCCACCTGGGCATCGATGGCGGTGACCACGGCGACGCGAACGGCCTCGGCGAGTTTCTTGAACGGATAGCCAAAGAACACCACGAAACGCACGGTGAGTGCGAGCTTGCCGCCGACGACCTCGGCCTCGACCGCCGGCTCGGAAGCCGGGGCCTTGGACGAGAGCATCATGGAGACAAGGTTGGTGGCAAGGTCCTTGACGCCAACGGAGGCGATGCCCTCGACATCCGACACGGCGCGCGAGACGATGGCGGTCAGAACATCGGGTGAAATGCCGATGCCGTCAATCTTGATTTCCTGGGGCATGAGTCCTCCTAGAAGAGTTGGTTGCTAGACGCGGGAGACGAACTTGCCGTCGCGGGTGTCAACCTTAATGACCTCGCCCTCGTTGAGGTACATGGGGACCTGGATGACAGCGCCGGTGTCGATCGTGGCCGGCTTGGTGGAACCCTGGACGGTGTCGCCCTTAAAGCCCGGGTCGGTCTGGACGATGGTGGTCTCGATGAACATCGGCGGGGTCACGCCCATTAGCTCGTCGTCGGCGAAGAGCAGCTGGCAGATGTCGTTCTCACGCAGCCACTTGGAGTTCTCGCCCACCATGTCCTCGGGAACGGGAACCTGCTCGTAGGACTCGTTGTCCATGAAGATGTAGTCGGTGCCGTCGTTGTAGAGGTACTGGAACTCACGGGTGGTGAGCATGACGCTCTCGAACTTGGTGCCGGCGTTGCAGGTGTTCTCAACGACACGACCGCTCTTGATATCGCGAGTCTTGTAGCGCACAAAAGCACCACCCTTGCCCGGCTTGACGTGCTGGAACTCGACGATGGTATAAACCTTGTCCTTAATACGGAGACCGAGGCCGTTCTTGAAGTCGGCGGTAGAAATGGTAGGCATAGCGACCTTTCTTCTTATGGGCAGAACGCACAGGCGTCCAAATTACATACGACCGAAATTATACACTTGCAGACGGCGCCTGCAGCGAGCGCATAAAAAGAGAACGCGGGGCGTCCGAATCGATCCGGACGTCCCGCCCCAAAAATCTATCGAAATGAGCTAGCAATCGATGACGTGAAGGTCATGCGGCGTCTTGGTGAAGGGCTCGTAGCCGTTCTCGGTGACCACGCCGTAGTCCTCCAGACGCACGCCGCCCACGCCGGGCAGGTAGACGCCGGGCTCCATGGTGATAACCGAGCCGACCTCGATGATAATCTTGCTGCGGTTGAAGTTGGGCAGCTCGTGGATGTCGATACCGACGCCGTGGCCCAGACCATGGTTGTAGTAATCGCCATAGCCGGCATCGCCGATGATCTTCTTGGAAAGCTTGAAAATGTCGTTGCCCTCGACGCCCGGATGGATAGCGGCGACGCACTCCTCGTGGGTGCGGCGTACGAGCGCGTACAAGTCGAGCTGCTCCTGGGTGGGCTCGCCCATCACGACGGTGCGCGTCATGTCGGAACGATAATCGCAGTAGCCCGCGCCGTAATCCATGAGGACGAAGTCGCCCTTCTCGATCACGCGATCACTGGGGACGGCATGCGGGTTGGCGGTATTGGGGCCGCTCGCCACGATAGAGCCGAAGGCCAGGCTGTCGGCGCCGTTGGCGAACATAAAGTTCTCGAGCTCGTTGCGAACCTGCTTCTCGGTCATACCGGGCTTAATAAAGCCGAGCATATGCTGGAAGGCGGCGTCGGTGATCGACTGCGCATGGCGCATGAGCTCGATCTCCTCGGCGTCCTTGATGGCGCGCATCTTGCGAATGTCGTCATGCATCAGCGGCAGCATGCAGGCTATAGAACGATCCTCCAGGCCACGCTGAATACCCTGGTAGAAGTTGATCTGCATGTCGTCCTCGACAGCGCAGACGCGGCACTTGTTGGCCGCGATCTTGCCGGCGACCCAACCGGGGATGGTGCCCTCGTCCATGTCGTAGACCCAGGGGCTGCCGGCGGGCGTGTTCTCCTCAAAGCTGTTGAGGTAGCGCGAGTCGGTATGGAACAGGCACTGGTCAGCCGTAATAAACGCCGCGTGCGGGAACTCGAAGGTGTAATCAAAGACGCCCTTCACGCCCGTAAGCCAACGAAGATTGGCCTCGTCACGAACCACGATAGCGTCGTAGCCGCGCTCAGCCATCAGGACACGGACACGCTCGATACGACCGGCAGGGCCGGCAGCAAACTCTAACATGCAGATTCCTTTCTTGTTGTCCTCATAAAAGCGGGACGGGCCTCGATCGAAAGATGGAATCGCGCGCGATTCGCAACCGGTTGGAAACCCGCCCCTCAACATGATACGAAAGACGATGTATGTCAATAAATCCTAGAGAAGTTCTTTGCGAGAAGCCAAGTAGGCGTGAGCATGGCGGTCGAGGACCTCGTCCTCAACGCTCGTTAGACGAATGGCGCCGAGTGCCGCGGGCAGCGGCAACATACTACGGTTCGAGCGGGCAAACTGCTGCCTGCGGAACTCCTCGATATATGCGGCAGGCTCCAGATCGAAGGCGAGCTCCTCGATACCAAAGTCCTCCAGGCAGTCATCGACCTCAAAGACGTAATCGATATCAAAGTCACAGGCATCATGTGCTAGGCGTGCCTCAAAGCGCATGCCCTCGGACAACAGCTGGTAGGAAGGGACCTGCGACGCGGCATCGCCCAAGCAGGCGCGCAGGGTACGCTCCCCCATCTTGCCAAAATCGAGCGCATGGCGGGCGCTCGGGTTCGTGGCCATCAGTACGTCCTTGCGGGCAGTCTGAGACCACTGAACGGCATTGACGAGCGCGACCTCCTCGCCCGCGAGAATCTCGGGAATGGTCTCGGTAAACTGATTCCAGCGGGACTTGCTGCTCGAAAGCATGGTGCCAACAAGTACCGCATAGCCGAGCTTGAGGTCCTCGGGGTCCGCCTCGCGTACAAGGTCGAGGTCACACACGACCAAGCCCGGCTCGGGACGGAACGCGATAGCGGGAAGCGCATGCGCCGACGAGGCGACAAGCGGCTTCATGGTCGTCGCGACCGTGAGCATGGCGTCGAACGTCGTCGGCAGCAAGGCGCACTCGGTGCGACCGCACCACTGATTGGCGCACCAGCAAACAACCGAGCAGGTCGCCGTGTCGCCGACAGCGACAACGAGATCATCGCAGGTAATGCCGTTAGCCGACAGCGCGCCAAAGACGGTATCGGCATCGGCGAGCGTAGCACCGGCAGGCGAAACCTCGAGGACGAGCGACGACACGGCAAAACCGGCGTCAACAAGTGCATGTTCGACAACCTCGCCAAAACGCTCGGATGTGGCGTCGTTCCAAACCACCATCGCACGCTTAGGCTTGCCCACAGCCGAGGCAAACATGCGCGACAGCTCCTCGAACGCCCCCAATCCGACGCGGACATCGACACTGCGGTTTTGGAAATTGATAAGTTGACGGCGAATCATAGCAGTCCACGCTCCAAAAGCATCTCGGCACAAAGGTAGGAAACGTCCTCGAAGGACTTGTTGCGAATATCAAGGGTAATATCGGCCGCCTGGCGATACAGCGGACGGCGATGCTCAAACAAGCGCGCAGCGTGCTCGGGCGAGCGGAAATCGGGCCGGGTATCGGAGCGACGAATCTGGCGCAACGAGTCCTCAAAGTCGCCTTCGAGGTACACGCATGTACCCATCTCGTGCATCAGCTCAATGTTCACCGGCGTCTCGACGATGCCGCCCCCGCACGATACCAGCAGGCTGCGCTCGCTTTGAAGCGAACGGAGTGCCGAGGTCTCGAGCTCGCGAAAACGATCCTCGCCCTCGGTCTCAAATATCTCGGTCACCGACTTGCCGCATCGACGCACAACCAAACGATCGGTATCGATAAAACGCCGCTTGAACATAGTGCCGACGTTGCGCGCGAGCGTCGATTTGCCCGCGCCCAAAAAGCCGATAAAGAAGATATGGTCGCAGCCGTGTTTGATGTGCTGAGACATGGCGAAACCTATTCCTCGCAGGGAAGGTCGCGCAGGGCCCGGCGCTCAAAGATACGGAAGATCTGCGTGTACCACAGGTCCTGGGTTGCCTGCGGCTTGACCAGAATAGTGTCAACGCCGGCAAAATTACCGCTCCACACGTCCGTGTACAGCTGATCGCCGATCAGCACCGCCTCGTCTGCCGTGGCGCCGAGGCGCTTAAGACCCGCCTTCAAGGCAAACGGGGCGGGCTTCATGGCGTGGCTGATGGCCTCGAGTCCCAGCTCGCGTGCAGAGCTCATGACCTGATCGCGATGCCAGTTGTTGGACACCATGCACAGCTTAAAGCCTTTGGCGCGGGCGGCGTCGAGCCAAGCGGAAACCGCAGCGGGAACCTGCTCGGTGTCGCGCGGCACCAGAGTGTTATCGCGATCGAGCAGAATGGCGCGTTTGCCGTCGGCCCACAGGGTATCAAGGTCAATGCGATCGACCGAGGCAACGTATCGTTTGGGGCTAAAAATCCTCATGCTAATTCCAAGACTGTTGATGCTCTTCGTAGGTTTGCGAGAAGTACTCCTCGTCCTGCGTAATGTAGAAATACAGGTCATCGGAGTCGGTCGGCTCAAGCGTGGCCTTGAGTGCCTCGAGCGACGGAGAGCAGATGGGCGTGGGTGGCAGGCCCTCGTGCTTATAGGTGTTATACGGGCTATCGCTCTGCAGGTCGTCGGCGGTAACCTCGCCACCGGTGACATACATCATGGTCGCATCGCTGTTGAGATAGCGCAGACCGTCGAGCTTGCCGGCAAGGCGGTTGTAGAAGACCGAGGCCACGTGCGCACGTTGATCGGCGTTGAGGCCCTCGCGCTCAACGATAGAGGCCAAGTTAACGATGTCGTAGTCGGACATCTCCACACCGTAGCGCTCCTTGATCTTGGCTTCGCAGCTCGCAAAGTCAAGCGACATGTACTCAGTCTTAAACTGATCGAGCATGGCACGAATCACGTCATCGGCCGTCGGCGAATCACCCAACGAATAGGTCTTGGGGAACAAGAAACCCTCGAGCGAGTCGTTGGCGGCGCCCTTAAGGAAGCTATAGTCGTCCACGTAGTTGGAGGCCTTAGCCTGGTTGAGGAAGTCTTCCTTAGAGATGCTGTCGTAGGCCTGGGCCACGCGGTCGGCGACTTGATCGACTGTCAGACCCTCAGGGATAGTCAGCGCATTGGAGCCCGCGTTGGGGCCTTCCATGAGCTGCTGAACAACCTTGGTCGCATCCATGAGTGTGGTGAACGAGTAGGTGCCAGGCTTAAGCGACATATCGGCGTTAAGCTTTTTCACCGCCGCGTAGTAATCCTTGGGATTTTCGACGATATGGTTCTCGGAGAGAATCGAGGCGATCGTATCGCCCGAAGCACCGTCGGGAATGGTCACCGTAACTTGCTGGCCAGCAGCGACTTTCGCATCCTCACCGGCAAAGAAGCCCTTAACGGCAGGTACGACAAAGAAAGCGATAGTAGCAAGCGCGATTACGGCCACCACAACGCCGATGATCATAGGAACCGGAGAACTCTTCTTTTGAGCACCGCGACGAGCATGCGTGTTGTAGCTCGAGCGAGTCGCCGGAGCAACGCCATGCGACCCGCGAGCGTGATGCGAATGCGATTGGGGGGCCTGCGTTCGCTGGGTAGGTGCCTGTTGCTTAAAGCGAGCACCGCCTGCAGGCTGAGCCGAACGAGCAGTGGGCTGCTGAGCCGCGTGAGAAGCCGGATACTGAACCGAACGAGCAGAAGGCTGCTGACCCGTCCGTTGAACAGGTTGGGCCGAACGAGAGGAGGACTGCACCGGGCGCGCGGCAGACTGAGCTGCGCGCTGGGTCGGCTGTGCCGGACGCTGGCCAGGCTGGGCAGGGCGCGACGCCGACTGACGTGTACAATTCGGCTGGCGCGGATCGGAAGCGCTAGGCATGCGAAACCTCCTCGTTTTTACGATCAAGCCACGTCTGCAAAAACAGGCTGGCGGCAATCATGTCAATCTTGCCCCTCATCTGCTTTTCGTTGAGGCCCTGCTCGCGCAGGATACGCTTTGCCTCTTGCGAGGACAGGCGCTCGTCCTCAAACTCCAACGGAAGATCGAGCTCGTCGGCAATCTTTTGCGCAACAGCGGCAACGCGCTCGGCCTGGGGACCGGGCTCACCGGCCATGGTCAGGGGACGCCCACTTACCAGGATATCGGGCTCATAGTCCTCAACCAGGTAGCGGAACGTCTTGGCCATACCGGTGACCTCTGCAGCCGGGAGCACCTTGACAGGCATCGCCATCTTGCCATCACGACTCGAGACGGCGATGCCGATCCTGGTCTCCCCTATGTCCAGCGCAAGCGCGACCACAGCGACTACCTAGATTCTTAGGCGCCGAGCGCGGTCTTAGCGGCCGCGAGGGCATCGGCGATGCCGGCGGCGTTCTTGCCACCGGCCTGGGCCATGTTGGGACGGCCGCCACCGCGACCGTCGACCAGGCCCGCGATCTGCTTGATCACGTTACCGGCGTGGAAACCGGCCTTGACGGCGTCATCGGAGCCGGCGGCGAGCAGGGCCGGGGTGCCCTTCTCGGTCACGCTGGCGACGACGCAGGCGACAGGACCGGCGACCTTCTGGTGCACGGTATCCCAGACGTTGCGCAGGTCGGCAGCCTCAAGGCCCTGGAGCTCAGCGACGACGAGCTTGTAGCCGTCGAGCTCGACGGCGCCCTCGATGGCGCTGGAGATAGCGTCGGAGGAGCCACCGGTCAGTGCCTTCTTGAGCTTGTTGGAAGTCTCGCGCAGCTCGGCCTGCAGGTTCTCCACGCGGGCGGGAACCTCATCCACGCGGCACTTGAGCGCAGCAGCGGCGGCGGCGACGAGCGCCAGACGGTCGGCCATGTAGTCGAGAGCACCCTTAGAGGTCACGGCCTCAATACGGCGGACGTTGGAGCCCGTAGAGGACTCGGAAATGATCTTGAACAGGCCGATCTCGGCGGTGTTGGCGGCATGGGTGCCACCGCAGAGCTCACGGGAGAACGGCTGGTCCTCGGCGCCCACGGAGACAACGCGGACGACGTCGCCATACTTCTCGCCAAACAGGGCGACAGCACCGGCGGCCTTGGCCTCGTCGATGCCCATGACGCGGGTCACGACCGGCTTGGAGGCGAAGATCTGCTGGTTAACCAGGTCCTCGACAGCCTTGAGCTGCTCGGAGGACAGGGCCTCGAAGTGCGTGAAGTCAAAGCGCAGGTGCTCGGGCGTCACCAGCGAGCCAGCCTGGGAGACATGCTCGCCCAGGACCTGCTTAAGCGCAGCGTCGAGCAGGTGGGTGGCGGTGTGGTTGCGGCGCAGGAAACCACGGCGCTCGGCGTCGAGCGCGGCGGTCACGGTAGCACCGACGGTCAATGTGCCCTCGGCAACGTGGGCGACGTGAGCATACAGGCCATTGTGGTTCTTGGTATCGGAAACGGTCAGCGCAACGCCCTCGGCGAAAAGCTCGCCGGCATCGCCCTGCTGGCCACCCATCTCGGCGTAGAACGGGGTGCGGTCGAGCACGACCTCGACGTCCTCGCCGGCGGCAGCGGACTCGACGGACTCGACGTTGCGCACGATGGCAACAACCTTGGCGCCTACGATCGCATCGTTGTCATAGCCGTCGAACTCAGTCGCGGCGACCTTGTCGGAAAGTTCGACCCACACGTCGTTGAAGCTGCCCCAGGCGTCGCCCTTGGCATTGGCGCGGGCGCGGGCCTTCTGGTCCTCCATGCAGGCGGTGAAGCCGTCCATGTCGACGTCGTGGCCAGCGGTGCCGGCGATCTCGACGGTCAGGTCGATGGGGAAACCAAAGGTGTCGTGCAGCTTAAAGGCAACGTCGCCCGGAAGGACAGCACCCTCGGCAAGCGCGGCCAGGGCCTCGTCCAGGTAGACGCGACCGTTGTCGAGCGTCGTGGAGAAACGCTCCTCCTCGGAAGCGACGATACCCTTGACGAGCGCGACGTTCTTGAGCAGCTCGGGATAGGCCTCGCCCATCTGGGCGTTGACCTCATCAATGAACTTGGTCAGGAAGGCGCCCTCGATGCCCAGCAGGCGACCGTGGAACACGGCACGGCGGAGCAGGCGGCGAAGGACGTACTCGCGACCCTCGTTACCGGGGAGAATGCCGTCCGAGATCATAAAGTCGACGGCACGAGAGTGATCCGCGATGATGCGCAGGGAGCGGCTGGCACCGGAGTAATCGTCGGCGTCATAGGTCTTGCCGCTGATCTTCTCGCCCAGCTTGATGAGGTGCTGCATCAGATCGCCGTCGTAATTAGCGGTCTTGTGCTGCATGATGGCGGCCATGCGCTCCAGACCCATGCCCGTATCGAGGTTGCGGTGCGGCAGCTCCGGCATGGAGCCATCCTCCTGGCGGTCGTACTGGGTAAACACGAGGTTCCAGAACTCAAGGAAGCGATCGCAGTCGCAGCCAGGCTTGCAGTCGGG
>URQD01000045.1:0-16325 GCA_900549905.1 uncultured Collinsella sp.
CGCCGGTGGCCAGGACGGTCCAGTCGGCCAGGATGGTCTCGGGCTCGCCGGTCTCGGGGTCGATCTTGGGCTCCCCGGTCTCGGGGTCGACGACGGGCTTCACGATGTCGCCGTCCTCGTCCACGCGCGCACGCTTGGTGTTGAGGTTGTACATGTTCTTGGACCAGTTCTCGATGGTCGAGTAGCGCAGGTGCGCACGCTTGCCCACAAAGAGCTCCACGGCGCCGGCGTGGAGGTTGGCCACGTTGTACTTGGGCGCGGAGCAGCCCTCAATAAAGTGCAGGTCGGCATCGTCCTCGACGATGATGAGCGTGTGCTCAAACTGGCCGGCACCCTTGGCATTGAGGCGGAAGTAGCTCTGCAACGGGAAGTCGAGCTTGGTGCCCTTGGGCACGTAGACAAACGAGCCGCCCGACCATACGGCACCGTGCAGGGCCGCAAACTTGTGGTCGGTGGGCGGGATGAGCGTCATAAACTTCTCGTGGATGAGCGGCTCCCACTGCGGATCGTGCAGGGCCTCCTCGATGCCGGAGTAGACGATGCCCATCTTGGACGCCGTATCCTGCATGTTGTGGTAGACCAGCTCGGAGTCGTACTGCGCGCCGACGCCCGCCAGATAGCTGCGCTCGGCCTCGGGGATGCCCAGGCGCTCAAAGGTGTTCTTGATGTCGTCGGGCACCGACTCCCAGTCGTGCTTTTGGTCGGTGTTGGGCTTGACATAGGTGACGATGTTGTCCATGTCCAGGCCCTCGATGGAGGGGCCCCACGTCGGATCGGGGAAGCGGTTGAAGATCTTGAGGGACTTGAGGCGCAGGTCAAGCATCCACTGTGGCTCGTCCTTCTTGGCGCTGATCTCGCGCACGATGTCGGGCGTAATGCCGGCGTCCAGGCGCTCGAATCCCTCCTCGCCATAGGTGAAGTCGTAGAGGCTGCGGTCGATGTCCGCGACCTCGGTGCGGTTCTTGGTCATTGCGTCGCCCCTTTACGCCTGCTGCCCGGCAGCGGCGGCCTCGGCCTGGGCGCGCTGCTCGGCGGCCTCGCGCTCGAAGGTCTCAAAACCGTTCTTGTCGATCCAGGGGATGAGCGAGGCGTCGTCCTCGCGCACGATATGACCCTTGACCATAACGTGGACGCGGTCGACATCCAAGTGCTCCAGGATGCGCGTGTTGTGCGTGATGATGAGCATGGAGCCGTCGCAGCTCTTGCGGTAGGCGTCCATGCCGTGGCTGACGGTGGAAAGCGCGTCGACGTCCAGGCCCGAGTCGGTCTCGTCGAGGATGGCGAGCTTGGGCTGCAGCAACAGGAGCTGGAGCATCTCGACCTTCTTCTTCTCGCCGCCCGAGAAGCCCACGCCCAGCTCGCGGTTGAGGTAGGCGGTATCCATGTTGAGCTCGGCCGCGAGCTCCTTGACGCGACGACGGAATTCCTTGCCCTTCATCTCCAGGCCGGGGCGGCCGGCGATACTGGCGCGCAAAAAGCTCGACAGTGGCACGCCGGGGATCTCGACCGGGGCCTGGAAGCTCAGGAACAGGCCGGCGCGCGAGCGCTTGTCGGTGGTGAGCCCGGTGATGTCCTGGCCGTCAAAGACGATGCGGCCGTCGTTGACCGTGTAAACGGGGTCGCCCATGACCAGGTGGCCGAGGGTGGACTTGCCGGCGCCGTTGGGGCCCATCAGCACGTGGGTCTCGCCGGCGGCGACGTTGAGGTTGACGTTGTGGAGGATGGTCTTCTCGTCCACGGAGGCGGTCAGACCTTCGATGGAAAGCAGTGGATTTGCGCTCATGCTGTCCCTCTCTGTATATGGTGTACTCATAGGTGTGCTAAACCCTAGGAATCTTCTCAGAATAAAGTTACTATGGGTTCGGCGTTAGTCAAGGGAAAACCCGACTAATCCACTCGACTTTTCAAATTCTGGGACAAAATAACCTGTTGTGTTTGTCCCACTTACTTAAGATTTGGGACAAACAAACTTGGTTATGTTGTCCCAGATGCAATGGGAGGGTAGGTATGCTCATTTCTTCCAAGGGCCGCTATGCCCTCCGGCTGATGATCTATATCGCGGCGCTGGGCGACGCCGAGGGCAAGATTGCCCTGCGCGAGGTCGCCGACCGCGAACATATCTCGCAAAAGTATTTGGAGCAGCTGGTTCGTCCGCTTATGAAGGCGGGCCTGCTTAAGAGCGTGCGCGGCAAGGGCGGCGGCTACATGATGGCCAAGGATCCCTCCGAGGTGCGTGCTGGCGACATCCTGCGCGCCGTCGAGGGCAGCACGGCTCCGGTGGCGTGCGATGGCATCGACAACAGCTGCGCCCGCAGCGATCTTTGCTCGACCGTCAAATTCTGGCGCGGTCTGGACGACGTGATCGAAAAGTACGTCGACGGCGTGACGTTGGCCGACCTTGCTGCCGTCCCCGAGATCAACTTCGACATTAAGCTGTAGGTCGAGCGCAATTCCTTAAGATTTCGCGGAGGGTTGTTGCCGTTTACCGAGGGGTTGTTGTGCAACAACGGGCGAGCTGCAATACTTATTTCTATCTTTGCAAACTGCACTTTAACTACACCAATGCAGGGAGGATCTTATGCAGCCCAAGCATTCTGCGATTGTCGCGGGCCTGACGCTGGCGCTTTCGTTTGGCGCCGTTTCCGCGCCGGCACCCGCCGCTGCCGAGGAGCCCACGCCGGGCGTTGCCTCGGATGCGACCGATATCGATAAGGGTCTCTATACCCAGCAGTCCTTTTCGGGCGTGCTGAGGTCGGTCCAGGGCGTTTCGTTTGTTAACGTGACTCCCGAGATGAAGTACTTCACCAAATATGAGAGTCACGGCAACTATAACCAGGGCTTTTCGTACGGTGACGGTTATAACGCGCTGGGTTATTACCAGTTCGACCGTCGTTGGTCGCTCATTCCGTTTATGAAGCAGGCCTACAACTACAACCCCGAAAAATACAGCATGCTCAAGGATGCGATTGATCGCGGCAGCGAGATTTCCAACATGAGCAATGCCATGTACGAGAACGGCCAGCTCACCGAGTTGGGCCGTATTGCGCAGGAGGCCTTCCAGGGCGCTTATAACATCGATCCTGTTGAGTTCTCAGCTCTTCAAGATGCCTATGCGTGCAACTCGTACTATGCGGTGACCGAGGCGTGGCTCAAGAGTGGCCTGGGCATTGATATTTCGGGCCGTGCCGATTGCGTTAAGGGCATGGTGTGGAGCATCACCAACATGTGCGGCACCGGTGGCTGCAGGGACTTCTTCCGTTGGGCGAATCTCTCCAACGATATGTCCGACCGCGAGTTTGTGACGGCGCTTTCCAACAGTGTGGTCAATAACGTGGCGACCAAGTATTCGAGCCAGCCCCAGTATCATGAGGGCTGGAAGAACCGCTACCGCAATGAGCTGAAGGACTGCTTGGTTTATATCGCCGAGGACGAGGCCGCTGCGACGCCCGTGCAGCCCGAACCTACGCCGGCGCCCTCGCCGACGCCTGATTCGAATGACGACTCGAGCGACGATGCCAACGATGACAGGATGGATGCGCCCTCGACCGGTGCTGACGGTGATGGCTCTGCTGGTGGCACTACCAACAACGGCTCTACCTCGAACGGTTCCGATTCAAACGGCTCTGCTGCGGGCGATTCGTCTTCAAGCTCTGCCGGCAATACGGACAGCGACGCTTCTGGTTCGACCGGCGCTGGCACCTCTAACTCATCCACCGGCTCGAGCGATTCGTCCGTTGGCACCGGCTCTAACAACGGCTCCGGCTCTGACGCAACCCCTGGTTCCGATGCTTCCAAGGATGACTCGAATAAGGCGCCGGACGTTCCCGTTGCTTCGCCGGACAAGAAGCCTTCTTTCTCCGAGCAGCTTGGCTCTACGCTGGGCTCTTCGCTGATGGCTGGCGTCAATAACGGCTCGACCCAGAACAAGGGCAACTCTGATCAGGTTTCCACGGAAAAGATCGAAGCCGCAAAGGGCGACTCCAAGGACAAGGCTTCCGAGAAGACCGAATCCGATAAGGGTTCTAGCTCTGAGGAGAAGAGCGACAAGTCCGAACAGAAGAAGGACGAGGATAAGAAGTCTGAATCTGAGGAGAAGGACAAGAGCAAGGCCGAGGGCGAAAAGAAACAGTCCGAAGACGACGACAAGAGCGGTGCTGACAACCAGGTCCAAGAGCAAAATGACTCCAAAACGGTGACCACCACGACCACGACGACTACAACTACCAAGTCCTCGGGCGGCAACATGCCCAAGACGGGCGATCTGATTGTGATGGCGAGCCTTGCCAGCGCGAGCTTGGCCACACTGGGCGCTACGTCTATCGTAAGTGGTAAGCATAAGCTCGATCAGCAGAAGAAGGCTTCTGGGGAGGACGGCTCGGAGGAGTAATCTTCTAGATCGTTTTCTATAAGAGTTTGGGACGGGGTCCGGTGCGGCGGCATCGGGCCCCGTTTTTGTTGTGCAACGATTTGTTATGCCCCCTCGGGGGTCTGCTGCTACCGTTGCCCGAAACGTTTGCATGTCGATATTGTTGCGCTCTACCCGCTCGCTACAATGGGTATCGTGCTGCGTTAGAAGGAGAGTTTACGGTGTCTGAACAGGCGAATTATGGTGTTGCTCATGCGTTTGGCGCACGGTTGCTCAGTTATGCGGATAACGCAGCTCTGCCGGTTGATGTACACGACTTTTCCGATGCAATCAATCGGTGTTTACTCGTCGATAAGACTATGTTTATTGCCGATATATTGGACAGCGAAGCACCTGTTGCGGTTTGCTGTCGGCCCAAGGGTTTTGGCAAGAGCATGAATCTATCGATGCTCAAATGCTATTTGGAACGACCTGATCACCGGCGGCCGGATCGAAGCCCGTTCGTCGGCTCCCAGATTTGGCAGGCGGGCGGCGGTCACTATCGTGATGAGTACGCGTGTTATCCGATCATCACGCTCGACTTTTCAGCTGCCGCTGCGGGGCGCGACGCCGATGCTGCGGCGGCTATTCGCAGCGCTGTCGCGAACGAGTGCGCCCGATTGCTGCCGCTGCTTGCCGCACCTGATCTGTCAAGACGTGAAGTCCGTCTTATCGAGAGGGCGGCGCGTGGGGTGGCCAGCGATAAGGAGATCGATGCGGCGCTTGGCGTGCTTATCAAGCTGCTCCAGGCAGCTTTCGATGAGCAGGTTGTTCTTCTGATAGACGACTACGACGCGGTATGTCCAAAGCGTTTGGACGCTAAGGACGACGGTAGCGTGGATTCCCTAGAGTCGCTCATCCGAATGTTGTTCGACACCATTGCCGATGCCGGCGACTCGTTGCGATTGACGTGTCTGATGGGCGAGCGCCCCGGTCATGCCGAGTTTGCGTTGTCCCAACGTGGGGTTTCCTATCGGTCGGCGACAGCGTTGTCGAGTTGGTGTGATCGATGGTTCGGTTTTTCGGACGACGAAGTCCAAGTGCTGTTGGATTGCATCGGTCGCAACGGCTGTCTGGATGACGCGCGTGAGTGGCTCGAGGGCTATCTGTTTGGTGGTTTTTATTGCTCGAGCCCGGAGCGCGTGGTGGACTACGCACAGCGCGATTGCGTCGCGCCCGTTCGGGCGGATCTGTATGGTTACGCCGACCGTCTGAGCGCATGCGTCGGTGACTGGAATCTCATGCGCCTGTCCGCATTGTTCGATTTGGTTGAGCCGCATGGGTTTATTGAGGCGCCAGTGCATGTGCATGCCGAGGAGGTCGATGCCGCCAAGCCCGAAGATATCTGGACTGCGCTGTATCTGTCTGGATTTCTTACGACGGACATGACAGGGCATTCGGAGGACGGCGCGTGCCTTCGTTCCCTGCGCCTGCCTAACAACGAAGTGCGTCAGGCGCTCCGTCTTGTAATTCTGGAATGGTTTGAGTGCGCCGTTGAGGACGTTGGAGTTATCGACTCGTTCCATGACGGGTTGTGTCGAGGAGACGAGGACGCTGTAAAGCAAGCTTTGAGCTGTGCTATCGGAGATCTGGGCATCGATGTGGACAAATCAGATATGCCGACAGCCTATCATCTGGCGCTGCAGGGGCTTTGCTTTGGACTGTCCGGCTATTGCAATCCCAGCTCCAAGCGAAGTGGCGTCTCGGATCGCTGGGATATCCAGGTGATTCCCACCGGTCGGGTGTTTGACGTGGCCGACACGCTCGGCATGCTCGATGAGCGACCGCTCATTACGATCAACATGTTGTATGACCCTGGCGTCGATGCCCTGGGCCTGGAACTGTTAGCGGTTCAGGCGCTGCTCGACATAGAGCGCGACGGCATCGATGATATCCGCGTGCCGCGCCCCGCCGTCGGGCGCATGCGTTGGGGCTTTGGTTTTGACGGTCAGCGTGTGTCCGTGGTGTGTCAACGACTGTAGCGGCGGGCGAAAGCCCTTTACTACTCGGCGTCCTTCAGGGGCGGCATGGGCTTCCAGTTGGGATCCTTAACGATCTTGCGTGCGTCCTTCATGCCACGGCGCAGCGCCGGAATACCGGTCTTAAAGCATTTGTCGACTGCTGCCAGACGAATGAACTCCTTGCAGAAGGTCGCGGCATTGCCCAGACGGAACAGCACGGGGTGGTAGTCGCCGTAGATCTGCATGTAGCGTGCCAGATAACCGCGGTTGCGCATGATGTAGTAGCGGTTGGTGTCGCTCGTGGAGTTGAGCTGGCGCTTGCCGGCGATATCCCAGTTAGAGACGGCGCGGGCGCGCTTGAGCACCACGTCGGCAACCACGGCGGCGGGGAAGTGCTGGCTGGCCCCGTAGCCGTAGCAGGCATCGTCGCCGTAGATAAAGAAGCGCGCGTCGGGCAGGCCAATCTTGTCGACCACGCGGCGCGAGAACATGCCGCCCTCAAAGCACAGTTGGTTCATGGTGCGGTAGCCCTCGGGTCCCAAATCCCACTTGGCGATGGGGTTAGGGATGCCGAGCGAAAGGATGAGCTGGTACTGCCAAAAGAAGGCGCCGCCGTCAAAGTCCAGGCGCGATCCCTGGATAACGTCGTAGCGGTCGGTCCACTTGGCAAGACGCTCGATGCCTTCGGGGATGACGAGCACGTCGTCGTCCATGACCCAGAACCACTGGGCGCCCAGGTCGTATGCGCATTTAGTGCCGGCGGAGAAGCCGCCCGCACCGCCGCCGTTTTCGAGCTGCGGGGCGTAGATGACGCGGTCGGTGCCGCCCTGCGCGTCGGGCTGCTCGGTGTCGATACCCCACAGGTTGGCGAGGCGCTCGTTAAATGCGGTGCACATGGCCTCGGTCTCGCGCGAATTCTCGTTATCGACAATCACGATGCGCCAGGGCGTTGCCGTGAGCTCGGTCATGGAGTCGAACAAGTTGGCCAGGAGTTCCTGGCGCTTGTACGTAACGACGACAATGGCGAGCTTATCGATGGGGGCGGGAAGGGTTGAAGGCATGGGGCAATATATCCTTTCACGCGCGGCGCGCGAGCGCTGCGCGGAAGCTATCGAATACGTCCTTGGGACTGTCCTATTGTAAAGGCTCGGCGCACCTTGACGGCAAGCTTTGAATAAAACGCAGGAACCTGCCACGGGCCCGCCGCATGACGTGCGGCTACTTTGCCCGTAAGAGGCTCCATAGATTATATAAACGTCCGCTGGCGCGCTGACCCTTTGATACCATGAAACGACAGGTATTTCCTAAGGAGCACATTTGTCTACTAACGCCTCTGGCAGCCCTGTTCTGTCGCTGCTTATTCCCATTTACAATGTTCAGCGCTACCTGCGCGAGTGTCTCGATTCCGCCCTGGCGCAGACGCTCAAGGATATTGAGATCATCTGCATTAACGACGGGTCGACCGACAACTCGCCGGCGATTATCCGCGAGTATATGGAGCGCGATGGGCGCGTCAAGATGATCGACAAGGCCAACAGCGGCTACGGCGACTCGATGAACCACGGTCTGGAGATGGCGCGTGGCAAGTACGTTGGCATCTTGGAGTCCGATGACTTTATGGCGCCCGACGCACTCGAAAAGCTTGTCTCGGCCGCCGATAGCAATAATGCCGACTTTGCGAAGGCGAACTTTGATTTCTACTGGTCTAAGCCCGAGGAGCGCCGTTCGCTGCACGAGATGTTTAAGGCAAGGGATTGTGGCAAACCGGTGCATCCCAGCAATACGACGCAGTTCTTTAAGCAAAAACCGTCGATTTGGTCGGCCGTGTACCGTCGTGATTTTCTTGAGCGCAACGGTATCAAGTTCCTGCCGACTCCGGGGGCATCCTTTCAGGACACGTCATTTGCCTTTAAGGTGATCGCGTGTGCCGAAAAGGCTATTTACCTGCATGATGCCGTGTTGTCGTATCGCCAGGACAACGAGAATTCCTCGGTCAATTCTTCGGCTAAGGTCTTTTGCGTCAATACCGAGTATGCCGAGATTGAGCGTTGGATTCGAGAGGATTATGCCCGCGACCACGCAAGTGATGACGTCGCGCGCATGCTCAAGTTCAATCAGCTCATTAAGTACGATTCGTACATGTGGAACTATGTGCGCCTAGCGCCTAAGTTCTATAAGGAGTTCCTGGTGCAGATGGCTAAGGAATTTCAGGCGGCCTTGAACGCGGGGGAGTTTTCGCTTGACGACCTCAAGCCGTGGAAGCGCGCGAATCTCGCTGCCATTCTCAAAGATCCTGAGGGCTGGGTTGACGAGCATCCGAGTTTTGCGACGGATGGTGCCTTGGGGCGCGCTAAGTATTACGCCTCGGTTGGAGGCCCTGGCGTGGTCGCCGCCTTCCTCATCGAATCGCTGAGGGGGTAGGTCGGCATGGGAGAGGTCTCGTGTCCTAAAGCTACCATTGTCGTCCCCGTTTATAACTCTGTGCGTTCCATTCAGCGATGCCTCGATTCGCTGTTGGCTCAGTCCGAGCGCTCGATTCAGGTTGTCTGCGTCAACGACGGTTCGACCGATGATTCGTTGGACGTGTTGCGCCAGATCGCACAGGCCGACGATCGCGTGCTGGTGATTGACCAGGAAAACGCGGGCGTCTCGTGTGCTCGAAATGCCGGTATCGATGCCGCCGAGGGCGAGACCGTCTTTTTTGTGGACGCCGACGATTACATCGATGTCCAGACGGTCGAGCGCGTGCTGCATGCCATGGAGTCTGCAGATGCCGAGGCCGCCGTTTTTGGCGGCGTCTGTGAACCAGCCGATGCTGCCCCCAAACGCGTCCAGCAACTCATGAGCCCCAAAGCCGGTACCTTCGGCGCCCGTGATCCCCAACTGCTGTTCCATTCGAATGCGCAGCCCTATGCCTGCCGTGCGGCTTTTTCGCGCGAGCTGCTCAATCGCGAAGGCATTCGCTTCGCCCCCGGTTTGGCTTTGGGCGAGGACGTCGTCTTCCAATTTGCGGCTTATGCGCTTGCCCGCAGGACCGTCGTCATGCCGGACAAGTTCTACCACTACGTGATGGAGAGCGAATCGGCGACGCACGAGTTCAACAGTGCCGAGGCTCGCGCCAAAAAACTTGACGCCCACATGAGGATGCTCGAGGAGGTCTTGGAGGACTGGGCGGCCTACGGTCTTTTGGACCTGTGCCCCGGCGAGCTGATAACTTGGTTTTTAGACCTCATTGTGTTCGACCTGGCGCGCTTGGATGCCGATGACTTCCATCGCGTGGCGGCTCGCGTCAACATGGACCTTACGACGTTTTTGGGAACGGAGTGGGCGGATATGCCTGCTAAGGGCGCCGTTCGCCGTGTTGCCCACAAGCTCGCTGCGGCGACCTCGGGTGTTTCGATGGCAGATGCCACGCTGTTCTATCTTTCGACTCGCGGTCTCAAAGCCTGCCTGGAGCGCTTTCTCTAATTCCAAACGCTGCCGCCCGCCGCAACTCGGCTGCTAAAATAACCCTGTTACACGCTATTCAACAGGAGGTTCTCTTGCAGAACTCTGATACCCCCAAAGTTTCGCTGCTTGTCCCCATTTGCAATGTCGAGCGCTACCTGCGCGAGTGCCTCGATTCTGCCGTGGCTCAGACGCTCAGGGACATCGAGATCATCTGTATCAACGACGGCTCCACCGATAGCTCGCCAGATATCATCCGCGAGTACATGGAGCGCGACTCCCGTGTAAAGATGATCGACAAAGCCAACAGCGGCTACGGCGACTCGATGAACCGCGGCCTGGAGATAGCGCGCGGTGAGTACGTGGGCATCCTTGAGTCCGACGACTTTATGTTTGAGGATTCGCTCCAAAAGCTGTTCGCCAAGGCCGATGCTGAGCATGCCGATGTGGTAAAGGGCGACTTTTACCTGTATTGGTCCACGCCCAGCGAGCGCCGTGAGCTGTTTGGGATCATCGACGAGCATATGACGGGCGCCGCGTATCGCCCCGTCGATCGCCCGGGCATCTTCTACCGCAAACCTTCCATTTGGTCGGCTATCTATCGGCGCGAGTTCCTCAACGACAATCAGATTCGGTTCCTTCCCACGCCAGGTGCTTCGTATCAGGATGCGGGTTTTAACTTTAAGGTCTGGGCATGCGCCGAGCGTGCCGCGTTTATCGCGGACCCCATTTTGTGCTATCGCCAGGATAACGAGAAGAGCTCCGTTAATTCGCCCAACAAGGTGTTTTGCGTTTGCGATGAATATGCCGAGATGCAGCGCTTTTTGGATGAACGCCCCGAGCTTAAGGCTCAACTCCAGGGCATTTTAATGCGCATGAAGGTCGATACGTACCGTTGGAATGATGAGCGCCTGGTCGATGAGTTGCGCGAGCAGTTTTGGGAGAAGGCCTCTCCCGAGCTCAAGTCCGATTGGGATGCCGGTCGCTTTGACCTGTCGCTGTTTGATCCGCGTGGCGAGACCGACTTGCGCCTGATGGTCAAATCGCCCCGCGCCTATATCGATTCGCGCTTTGACTTTAAGAAGCCGGGCAAGATCAATACGTTTAAGCACTACTTTAAGATCGGCGGCCTGCCGCTGGTCTGGCGCGTGCTGACGTATCAGCGCACCTACGGTGATAATCCGCACCCCGATGACGTTCCGGTCGCACAGTAGGAGCACTTGACTATGGCTACCCCCAAGATTTCCGTTGTCGTTCCCATCTATAACGTGGAGGAGTACCTGGCCTGGTGCCTGGACTCCCTGCTTGCGCAGGACATGCCCGATTGGGAAGGCGTGCTGGTCAACGACGGCTCGCCGGACGGTTCGCGCGATATTGCGGCTGCCTATTGCGAAAAGGACGCGCGCTTTACGCTGGTCGATAAGGAGAACGGCGGCCTGTCGAGCGCACGTAATGCAGGCATCGCTGCGTCCACGGCGCCTATTGTTGCTTTTTTGGATTCCGACGACCGCTTTACGCCCGATGCATGCCGCGTGATCGTCGATGCCTTTGAACGCGAGGATTGCGACGTGTTGACCTTTGGCGCGAATCCGTATCCGCTGGAGGCGGGGTATCCGTGGCTTAACTATGTGCTGAGCCCGCGCGATGTGTCGTTTGAAGGCTATAGCTCTGACCTGCTGTTTAAGGAAGCATCTCGCCCCTTTGCATGGCGCACCGCCTGCAAGCGTGAGTTTTTGCTGGGCAACGGGATCGTGTTTGACGAAACCGTTAAGTATGGCGAGGACCAGGTCTTCGATTTTGCCGTGTACGGTCGTTCGCGTAAGACCGCGCTTATCTCGAACAAGCTGTATGACTACCGCGTGGCGCGCAAGGGCTCGCTTATGGACACCATGCGCTATGACGACGAGACGCGACTGCTGGAGCACGTGAAGATTTACTCCGCGGTGCTGGCTGACTGGCAACGCGACGGTCTCGATGTCCAGTATGCCGAGGACCTGGCGTACTTCCTATGCGATCTGGTGCTGTACGATGCGCTCAGGTTGCTGGGTTCGGACTGCGGCAAGGTGTTTGCCGCCGTTGCCGCGGCGCTTGCCGGTTCTGCCGTGGGCAGCGATGCTGCGCTCGCACAATGCGCTCCTTCTGTTGCCGCTATGGTGCGTGCGGCGCTTACCAGCAAGGCCCCCAATGCCCGTGAGTGCAAAAAGCTCATGTTCGATTACGACGTCTTGAGGTTTGGACGCCTGGGTGCCTGCAAACGTATGGCAGCGAACGCCCTGGGAAAGCGAGAAGTGTAGATGAGTATCAAGCGTTTGGCACTTTGCCGCAGTCAGGGCCGTCTGTTTGTGCTGCTTCGTTTTGCCGGTCAGGATGTCGCCGCGCTTATTGAACGGGAGGGTTCTCAAGCGTTTGCCCATGCGACGACGAGCGGTTCTTGTGTGCCGTCGCTGGTGCTCCCGGTCGATCATGGCCGTGTGCTGGCGCTTTGCCCTTCCGTTTCCGATTACGAGCGCGAGCTCGCCGTCTTGGTGCTTCCCTTTTTGGACGGCTCTACGATTGACGTCGCATTTGCGTCCGATGGCCAAAAGCTTGGCTCCATTCGCCCCGATAGCCGCGTGGCCAAGCTGGAATCCAAGGTTAACTACAAAGCAAAGCCTGCGCTGTGCGCGCTTATCCGCGATGCGCAGCGTGGCGAATGCTGCGGTCGCTACGAGATCGATGCCATTCGCTATTTGCCGGCAGACGCCGGCGCGGTGTGGCGCTATGAGGTTACCTGGGCGGGAGACCCCCAGTGCACCCCTGAGTTCCAGATCTTCGATACACATATGAACGCCATCGATGTTACCGTGCATGTTTTTGAATCGCAGGTTGACGTGCCGCAGCAGAACGGATGCCGCGTCAATAAAACGTATCTGAGCGTAGAGATGCCTCAGGATATACGGGATTTTGTCGCGATTGCGGCTGATCCCACGGGCCTAATCCAGAGCGGGTTTTGCGCCATGGATGGTCGCCTGTACAACGGCATGGTCGACGACAGCTGGAACCGCATGAAGGACGCGCGTGCAGACGATGCAGCTTATCGACGTTGGTTTGAACAGCATCGCGCAAAGCCGGGCGATTTGGTGTGCCAGCGTGTCGCTTCGGCGGCCTTTGCCTATAGGCCGCTCGTGAGCATTGTGGTGCCGTGCTACAAGACTGATCGGGTCTACCTGCGCGAGCTGCTGGACTCGGTGCTAGCCCAGAGCTATGACAACTGGGAATTGCTGCTCATGGATGCCTCGCCCGAATGGGACGCGGTGGCCACTCTTGCGGCAGACGCCGACGACGAGCGCGTTCGCCGCATCGAGCTTTCCGGCAACGGCGGCATTGTGCTCAACACCAACGCAGGTATCGAGCAAGCGACAGGCGACTACATCGCGTTCTTGGACCACGATGACATCCTGGAACCGGACGCATTATTCCACTATGTTTCTGCGCTGAACAAGGCTGCCGAGGGAGAGCGTCCCCAGGTCCTGTTCTGCGACGAGGACATGTTCCAGAAAACGGGGGAGTGGGGCCAGCCGGTCTTTAAGACGCGACTCAACGTCGACCTGCTCTATAGCCATAACTGCGTGACGCATTTCCTGATGGTGGAGAAGGCGCTCATCGACCGTATTGGCATGTCGCCGGAAGACGTCGCGGGCGCCCAGGATTACGACCTGACGCTTCGCTGCCTTGCAGCCGGCGCGCGGTTTGAGCACGTTGCGCATGTGCTGTATCACTGGCGCGTGCATCCGGGATCGACCGCCGACGGTTCTGCTGATAGCAAGCCGTATGCTATTGAAGCCGGGCGCCTTGCGCTTCAGCGCCACTTTAACGCGCTGGGCATTTGCGGAACGGTCGAGGAGACCGAGACGCCGTTTGTCTACCGCATGCACTATGCGCTGCCGAAGCCTGCGCCGCTGGTGAGCATTGTGATTCCGACCAAGGATCACATTGAGACGCTCGACGCCTGCGTGATGTCGATTGCCCAGAAGGCAACGTATACCAACTACGAGATCGTTTTGGTGGAGAACAACAGCGAAGACCCGGAGACGTTTGCGTATTACGAGGCCCTGCCGGAACGCGTGGCTGCGGCATCCGAAGGCAAGGGTATCGCGCGCGTTGTGTACTGGCCGGGTGAGTTCAATTACTCCCAGATCATTAACTTTGGCGTGGAGCATGCCAAGGGCGACTATCTGCTGCTGCTCAACAACGATACCGAGGTCATAAGCCCCGACTTTATCGAAGAGATGATGAGCTATCTGCAGCGTCCCGATGCGGGCGTGGTGGGCGCCAAACTCTACTTTGCCGATCATCTGGTGCAGCATGCCGGCATTTTGGTTGGCGTGCGTGGCGCACTTGCCCATGCCAACCAGGACTTCTCGGCAAAGCGCGAGGGCTATCTTGCCCGCGCTGTGCGCCCCGGTAACTTCAGCGCCGTAACGGGTGCCTGCCAGATGGTCCGATGCGACGTATTTGAGCGGGTCGGCGGCTACAACGAGGAATTCGCCGTCGGTTTTAACGACGCTGACTTTTGCCTGCGCGTGTGGGAGGCCGGCTACCGCACCATCTTTACGCCCTATGCAGAGCTGTACCACTACGAGTTCACCTCGCGCGGCAGGGAAGAGGCCAACGAGGAAAAGCTGCGCCGCTGGAAGCGCGAGCAAGCGCTGTTTATGCAGCGCTGGCCTGAGTTCTTCTTGACGGGCGATCCATGGTTGGGGCCGAACTTATCCGCCGAGAGTGAGTATTTCTCGCTTTAGACATTGGATTCTAGGAAGTCCTCAACTTACTTTCGATATGAGCTGAGAAGATAGCAACGTCTAGGTGATTTGCTGCAATACTTCACGATAGCTCGATACTTCCGCGATACGTTTATACAGACTTATACAACTCGATATAATTCGATATAGTCTACGATAAACTTATAAAGCTAAGATTGACCGATAATCGATTGTCTTGAGAGGCAAACAAGTGAGCGCCACAGCATTCCATAACCCGTTTCGTCCCACTGCCGGCGCTGAGCCTCCGCGCATAATTGGTCGTGATGATATTGCCCTTGAGTTTACCGAGAGTTTGAATGCGGGAATTGGTGCACCTGCGAGGCTCATGCGCATCGCAGGACCGAGGGGCTCCGGAAAAACTGTTTTGCTCTGTGATCTTAGGGATCGTGCTCGAGAGCTTGGATGGAAGACCGCTATTGTCTCTGCTGGCCCTAACCTATTGCTGGACTTGAGGGATCAGGTTGCTGATTCTTCCCTTGTGACTAATGCTTCGGTCGGCGTAAACGCCGGCTTTGTTTCCGCGAAAGTCGACGTTGCGCCCAAAGAGTCGAGCCTTAGAAAGTTGCTGAGTTCGGCAGCGAAGTCATCCAAGGGCCTTTTTATTGCCATCGATGAAGTTCAGGACGCCCCGATTGACGATATGCGTGCCATTGCGTCTACGGTTCAGCTTTTGATAGGGGAAAAAGTAGATATTGCACTTGCCTTTGCCGGCTTACCCGCCGGCGTTATGGATCTTATTAACGGCAAGGCGCTTACGTTCTTACGTCGCGCCCTCCCCGAAGACCTGGCGCCTATCAACCAGGTGGAGGTAGCGCTCTCTATGGGCGACAGCTTTGTCGCGACTGGTTTGACCATTGAGGACAATCTTCTGTCGAGAGCCGCTAAGGCCACTAAGGGCTATGCCTATCTGGTGCAACTGGTTGGTTACTCCATTTGGCAGCGCGCCAACTTGCATCGTGCCAAAAGTGCCATCGTGAGCGAGCGCGACGTCACCGAAGGCATTGCGCTGGCAGAGGCTCGTTTTCACGATGTTGTTCACGAGCCCGCGATTTCTGGACTGGGGCCTAACGATATCAAATACCTTTTGGCGATGTGCGAGGATAAACAACAGTCCAAATCAGCCGAGATTGCTAAGCGCATGGGTAAAAAGACCAATGAGATCAGCTCTATTAGGGCCAAATTGCTACAAAGAGAGGTTATTCAGGCACCACAGAGGGGCTACGTGCAGTTTGCCGTGCCGGACCTAGATATCTATCTGCGAGAGAATGCTGCGGAGATTCTCGAGCGGTTCTAAATCGAGGCATGAATAGCTGCCGGTTAACTGCCTTTGTCGACTTGGCTCGCGTCCCCCCAATCTAGTAGACTTTAAACCGTTGCTAGATTAGGGGGATTTTCAATGAAACGCTCCATGAAACTGGTTTCTGCGAGGACCTCGTGCTGGTGGGGGACGTCAGCACCGGCAAGACGCACATGGCCTCGGCGCTGTGCATGCTGGCGTGCGAGCGGAGGATGGAGGCCCGCTTCTTCACCGCGTCATCGCTCGTCATGCGGCTGCGGCGCGCCCGCGACGAGGGGCGCCTTGACCGTGAGGCCGCGCTCATCGGCTGCGCTAGGCTGCTCGTCATCGACGAGCTCGGCTTCCTGCCGCTGGATCCCGACGGCGCGCGCGCTCTTCTAGGTGTTCGCCGACGCCTACGAGCGGCAGTCGGT
>URQD01000046.1:0-15333 GCA_900549905.1 uncultured Collinsella sp.
CGATCTCCTTCATGGTCTTCTTGCCCTGGTAGTACTCCTTAAACTGATTCATGCCGGCGTTGGCAAGCAACAGCGAAGGATCGTCGGGGACGAGGGACGAAGAAGGATAGAGCTTAAGACCGCGCTCCTCAAAGAAGTTGAGGAACTTAGAGCGAATCTCGGCCGTAGTCATTGACGGGTAGTCAGCACTCATAGAGGGAATCTCCTCGGTTTCACATCGAAACAGTTCAAACGTTACGATATTACCATCCCACCGCGCCTGTGCAAAAAAGAGGGCCGCCAAACAGCGACCCTCCAGCGAAAGTGCACGTTATTTAGTACTGTGCGATCCTTTGAAAAAGGACTGCTGTAGAATTACATATAAGAGTCACCCGGAAGGAGCGATCGATGAAAAGCAAACGATTTTTCCTCAATGCACTTCTGTTAGCGGCACTTTTAACGCTATTGGCTTTCTCCTGCTGGTACGCAAACCAACCAGCATTTGGCTACGTGTTGTATGCAGTAATGTCCGGCGATAAGGCTTATTACACTTTACGCGCAATTGACATTCTCTTTTTCTATGTTGCCGGTCCCTTATCAATCGCTTTGCTCGCGTTTCTTGTCATTTACAACTTCAAGAAACGTTAATGGGGCCTATTTAGAATCCGAATCGTCCATGGACCCGTCGATGCCGGTTTTGGTATCGTCATCAGAGTTGGAATCGTCATCCTTGGCGAAGGGATTCTTGAAGAAACCCGTGGCATCGGGCTGAAGACCCGAGAGCTTGATCCAGGGATTATCGAGCTCAGGCTTGGGCATAGCCTTGGCCTCGGGCGCGGTCTCGTTGCCGATGAGCTCGGACTCATAGATGAACGTATCGTCCCCGAGCGCGTCATAGGCGGCGACCGGGTTGCCATCGGCATCGCGGTACGGCGTGCCCTTAAACACGGCGCCGTCATAGGCCACAAGCTGGCGGCCGGTCTCGTTCTCAAAGTAGTAGACGAAAATGCCCTTGAGGGCTGCGCACAGCGGAATGGCAATGATCATGCCAATAGGACCCATGAGTGCCGAGCCAATAACGAGCGCCGTGAGGCTCATGATGGGATGCACCTGCACCGAGCTCTGCATGACCTTAGGCGAAATTACGTTATCGGTGACGTTTTGAGCGACCATCGTCACGATGAGCGTCCATAACGCCAACATGGGGCTGAACATGAAACCGAGCACTGTGGCGATTGCTGCGCTCACCCAGGGACCGACGACCGGAACCAAATGCATGATGCCGGTAAAGATGGCCATGAGCGCCGCATACGGATGGCCGATGATCATAAAACCGATAAAGGCGAGGAAACCACCGCAGATGGACGTCACGACCATACCGCGCATGTAGCCGCCGACAGAGCGAGAAAGGATGGCGACCATAAAGCGGTACGAGGTCTCCTTCTCCTGACCGATGATGGTGCAAATCTCGTGGTGCATGCGAGGGTAGTCGCAGGCCATCCAGTACGCAAGCACCAGACCAAGGAAGATCACGAACAACTGCGAGGCTGTATTGGTGATGAGCGGGAACACACCGCGGCCAAGCTCGGCAGCGATCTGAGACACATACTTCGATGCCACGGCAACCAGCGACGAAAGATTATCGTCCAGATACTCCTTGAGCGGCGTGTTGTTGAGCGTCTTGGCATGCGAGATCATCTCGTTGAGGTCGCCACCCGCAACACGAAGCTGCTCGGGCAGGCGGCTCAGGACTTCCATGATCTGACCAAAGAGAATCGGCGACAAGATGCAAACGACACCGACGAGCACAGCAACGACCACAATAAGCGCGATAAGCGAACCAATGCCGCGATTCACGCCATGGTGCTCGAGCCAGTTGGTGATCGGGGACATCACAAAAGCAATGATGGAGCCGACGGCAAGAAACTCAATAACCGGTGCCAGGATGCCCATAAGGTTAAAGATGACGGCGGCGATGACGATGCAACCGACGACAGCCCAAATGCGAAGCGTCAGAATGCGGGTATCGCGCAGCGTGCGGTCGGTTTGTTGGGGGTGCTCACTCATGAACGAACCATTACTCCGTCAGGGTCAATCTTGTCTTGAATCTTCTTGAGGGTGCGGCGCAGTAGGCGCGAGACCTGCACCTGCGAAATGCCCAGCTTCTTGGCGATCTCGATCTGGGTCATGCCCTTCACAAAGCGTAGCTCGATCACCTCACGCTCGCGCGGCGAGAAATCGCGGATGGCTTCCTCGATTACCAGGCGGTCATCGGTAAAGTCGAGCTCGTTGTCGTCGTCGGCATAGCGATCGAGAATCGAGGGAGCATCGTCGGAGTCGGACGCGCCGGGAGCCTCGATGGGCACCGAGGTGTAGGCCGAGGACGATTCCATGGCTTCGAGCACCTCGTCGACGGTCACGCCAAGGTAATCGGCGATTTCCTCAACCTTGGGCGAACGCTGAAGCTCGTTGGTAAGCTTGTCGGTAGCCTGGTTAACCTTGGCAGAGAGCTCCTGCAGACGACGCGGCACGCGCACACTCCAGCCCTTGTCGCGGAAATGGCGCTTAATCTCGCCCAAGATGGTGGGCGTGGCAAACGTCGTGAACTCGAGTCCGCGCTCGGGATCAAAGCGATCGATAGCCTTGAGCAAGCCCAAGTACCCGACCTGCAAAAGGTCATCGAGCGGCTCGCCGCGGTTCTTGAATTTGTTGGCAAGAAACCTTACCAGGTTCATATGGGACATGACGAGCTGCTCGCGAGCATCCGGATCACCGGTCTCCTTATAACGACGAAACAGCTCGCGGGTTTTCTCCTTGTCCCAAGCGGTCTTGCCGCTCCGGGAGCGTTCGGTCATATTAGATATCCGCCTTGAGGTCGAGGGAAAGCGTTAGGGGCGCTGTAGTCTTTTCGTAAGAGTCACACACGCTCGCCAAAATGAGCTCGGCATACACGGCAGCCTGGTCATCCTCATCGACAGTCGCCTGGTCGCCAAAGGTAAAGGTCATGCCCACATGCGATTCGTCGACATCGAATTTGATCGAGATATCGTCGGAATCAACAGCCGTGCAGCCAAAGATGAAGGCTTCTTCGGCAGCCATACGAATGTCCTCGATGCGATCAACGGACATAGAGCACAGGGCGCCGACGTTGGCGGCCGTCATGCGCACCAAGCGCGCGAGACGCGGATCACCGGCAACGCTCAGCGTAATGGGGCAGGTTGCTTCGCTACTCATCGCAGGACTCCTCGGAGGTCTCGGCAGGCGTATAAGTGTAATACTGAGCAGGCTTAGCAGCGGGCTTCTGAACATCATCGTCGTCAGCAGCGGCATCGTCATCGCCAATCAGAACGCGCTCAGTAGGCTGCTCGGCCTCGGCGGCGGCAGCGGCGAGCTTGCGATCGGCGTCGGCTGCAGGAGCCTTCACCTTATTGAAGAGCTTCTGCACGGCGCCAGCAGCAGAATCAGTCACGCTCGATACGGCATTGCTGGCCTCAGCCACGCTGCCCGTGACCTCGGAGATGTCGCGAACGACCGCCTCAACCTCAACGAGGTTAGACGTCAGAGCATCAACGGCAGTCTTGCTCGACTTGAGGAGCGGCTCAACCTGTGCCAGCGCGGGGGTGAGCTCATCGACAGCGCCGTCGAGCTTTGCCACCACAGGCTGTGCCTCGGCGAGCGTATTGTTAAGGTCACTCACCGTCTTGTCGAGCGAATCAACGACGGTGCGGGTCTTGCGCAGCGTGAGCGCGAGCTCGACAACAGCCCACACGCCGGCAACGGCGAGCAACAGCAGGGCGATTTGAATGGGACTCATACAAGCCTCCCAAAGGAATCGAAATACAGACGCTGTTCATGGTACCCCAAAGGGGACCGAACATGCCAAGCGTGAGATCCTGGGACAAAATAATCAGCAGTTACTTCGGAGCATTACCGCTACGGTCGCGTTCGCTTTGCTCAACACGCCACTCTTCCCAACCGCGGCCGGCAGGCTGCCAGAACGCGCCGCGCTCCAACCCCTCGGGCAAATAGCGCTGATCGACCCAGCCTTCGGGATAATCGTGCGGATACTTATACACGCCATATTCATCGCTGCCTGGGCGATGACGATCGCGCAGGTAGCTGGGCACCTCGCGAAGACCACTGCTGTGGATATCGGCCAGCGCCGCATCGATCGAGGCCTCGCACGCGTTGGACTTAGGCGCCAGGCACACATAGAGCGCAGCCTGAGCCAGGTTGATGCGACACTCGGGATAGCCAATGACCTCGGCAGATTTAAATGCGGCATGTGCCACCAAAAGCGCCTGCGGGTCGGCGTTGCCAACATCCTCGGAAGCCTGAATCATAATGCGGCGAGCGATAAACTTGGGATCCTCCCCTGCATCGATCATGCGCGCGAGCCAATAGATCGTGGCATCGGGATCGCTGCCGCGCATAGATTTAATAAACGCACTGATAATGTCGTAGTGCATGTCACCGTTTTTGTCATACGAAAACCCACGACGTGGATTGGCGATCTTCACGTCATCCACGGTAATGGGATAGCGTTCCCCCGCCGCCGGCGCTGGCGTTCCCTCAGTATCGGGACGCGTAACGGCAATCTCACTCGCAAGCTCGAGCGTCGTGAGCGCCGAGCGCGCATCACCCGCGGCCAGCGTGCAAATGGTCTTGACTGTATCCTCATCGGCCGAGAACTTACCGTTTAAACCCTGCGGCGCCTCGAGCGCACGCTCAATGAGCATGGCGATATCCTCGTCCTTCAGGTGCTCAAGCTCTACCACACGCCCACGCGAGAGCAATGCCGAGTTGACCTCAAAGTACGGGTTTTCCGTCGTGGCGCCAATCATAATGACGGTGCGGTTCTCGACCGCATGCAGCAGGGCATCTTGCTGCGACTTCGAAAAGCGATGGATCTCATCGATAAACAGAATGGTGCGGCGGTCGTAGGTGTTCAGACGGGTCTTAGCCTCATCGATTACGCGGCGCAGGTCCTTCACAGTGCCCGTCACGGCGCTGACCTCGACAAACTCGCTCTTGGTATGGTTGGCGATAATGTGGGCCAGCGTCGTCTTACCCGTACCGGCCGGCCCGTACAGAATCACGCTCGAAAGCACATCGTGCTCGATCGCGGCACGCAACCATGAACCCTTACCGACGGCCTTTTGCTGGCCCACATACTCGTCGAGCGAATTAGGGCGCATGCGCACCGCAAGCGGCGCATTCTGAAAGGAACGCTCGCGCGTCGAAGCAGAAAAAAGGTCGTCCATAGCCATCCCGTGCATCAATCAAAAACGTTTTCCACAAACAGTATACCGAATAAATACGAACTACCGTTCGTTAATATAGGTACGATGCGGAAACTTTAGACCCGGGAACAGCTTGCTCGTCAGCTCGCAGAAATAACCGTCCGTCATGCTCGCGATGTAATCCACCACGGCTTGATCCTTGTCGTCCTGCCAGGCATAGGTACGATCGTAGTAGGAAAGCTGCTGCTCAATGCGCGAAATATGGTGCTTAAAGATATAAGAGGACTCGTCGCCACTGTTTAGATCCCGCAGGCAACGGTCGTAGAGCTTTTCGAACGCCTCGCGCAGCTCCTCCTCGGAATCGCCTTCGATACCGCCCTTGCTATAGATCTTCTCGTAGTTCTCGCGCTTGGCTCGGCGAATTTCCTCAAACAGGTCCTCGCTCATCTCGATGCGCGGCTTACCATAGCTATGCTCAACGATATCGATGGAAGCGTGCGTGAGGATCCAGCTGTTATAGGCGCCGCCCCGACCATCGTCAAAAGCGCCGGGCGAAAGCAGGCCCGCCGCGATCGCATCCTGACGGTCACGACCGACGTAGGCGAGGATGTCCGAAATGCGAACGACGCAGCCCTCGAGCGTCATGGGACGCAGGTGCTCAATAGCGCCATAGCCTGTGGCGATACAGTCCTCAACCGTCTGATCGAACTGGTCAAAGGAGCTCATGTCCGAGAGCTCAAACACACGCTGCTCGTACTCGCCGTTATGGCATAGAACGCCGTCGAGCGTCTGGAGTGACACGTTGCGGCCGTACAGCGCGTCGAGCACGCGGACCGACTGCACGTTATGGAAAAAATAACGCCTCGTACGCTCATGATAGATATCGTTGAGGAAGCGCTCGCCGGCATGGCCGAAAGGCGTGTGTCCCAAGTCATGACCCAGGCCAATCGCCTCGATCAGATCGCAATTGAGCCCCAGGGCGCGACCGATATCGCGCGCAATGCGGGAGACAAGCTGCACGTGCAGGCCACGACGCGACAGGTCGTCGTTGCTGCGAAAACTGAAGACCTGTGTTTTGCCTGCATAACGCGTGTACGCCGGAAGATGAAGAATCTTTTCGGTATCGCGAATAAATGCCGGACGCATCAGCGTGCCCTCGTCCGCTGCTCGCTCAACACGACGAATGACCTGCTCGTCGTTGCAACGACACGGGTTGACGGCACCCGAAGCACGATCGGCGGAAATGCGCTCGACGAGTTCGGGCGACAACGCCGCGGGAATGCGGTCCATGCGCGCCTTAATGACGGCCGTTTCTTGATTAGTTGCCATGGCATGCTCCTTAAGTAGGATGCGCAATCGGTTACAATGTGCAGCCCACGACCTCGATTATGGCAAAAATCGGCACCAAAAACGGGAGTAATGGCAGGGAGCGCGATTTTGCGATGAGACAGGCGGCGGCAAGGGCCAGGAGCGCGACGGCAAATGCCACGATGCCGCCCATAGGGTCGAGCGTGCAAAGCGCGAAAAGTGCCTTAGCATCTCCCATGCCGATGCCCGGGGTTTGGCGAAGACGACGCCAGAGGGACTCAGTCAGCACGAGAGCAAGATACACGATGACAGCAAGACCTGCGTGGTCAAGCGCTGTGTTCAAACCGAGATCGAACCAAACACCCGCTAACGCCGCCACCGCACACGCGCCGGCAAGCGAATTCGGGAACCGCCGATCACGAGCATCGATAACGGCGCCAGCAATAGCAAACAACCAAAATGGGATATAGACCATCGAACGCCTCCTCGAGTTACATCGCATAAACAAAAACCACCACAAAGGTGCCTGTCCCCTTTGTGGTGGTTTTGGTGGTGATTATTTGGCGCCTTGCATGACCTCGTCAAGGGTGACGTTGACGGCGTGCTGCGTCGGAACCCAGTCGACCTTCAGGAACAGCGCAGCCACCGTGATGGGGATATAGCTGAACATAAAGATCGGGAAGGTAAACAGGTTAGTCACCAGGCGCCACTTTTGCGCGCAGTGAATATGCTTGTACTCAAAGATAGTCGTGAGCAGCGCCAGGATGAAGAAAGTCTGATACATCATGGCGAAGGTCATAATGAGCGAAGCGGCGCACGCCTGCATCTCGACTTCGGTTGCCAAGAAACCATGCGAAAGGCCACCCACAATCAAGAACGTCGCATTAGCGAGCATCGAGATCAAGGACAGCAGCATACCCGGGGCGATGGTCATAAACATGTCGTAGGCGGCAAAGCGATGATAGCGGAAGGTCGATTTGACCAGGTGCTTACCGTAGGTAAAGAACACCTGGTAGAAGCCCTTGGTCCAGCGCATGCGCTGTTTCCAGGACGCCTTAAACGTCACGGGCTGTTCGTCAAAGAACTCCGCCGGCGCATAACCGATGCGAATGCCGTGAATGGCACAGAACGTAGTGAACTGGATGTCCTCGGTCAGCGTATGGAACTGCCAGCCGTGCATGCCCTCAATTACGCTGGCGGAGATGAGGTAGCCCGAACCAGAGACGGCACAAGACGTCTTGCAGATGTTGCGCGCGTTGTTGAGGAAGCGGGCCTCACGCAGATACCAGGTGGCATTCGCTGCCGAGATCCACGAGCTGCCGAAGTTCTTGGAGTTACGATAGCTCGTAACCACATGGAAGCCCTGGTCAAAGGCATCATTCATCTTGGAGACGTAATCGCGGGAGATAACGTTGTCGGCATCGAAGATAAAGTAGCCCTCAAACGTGTCGGGATACTCGTTGAGAATGCGATCGAAACCAAAGTCCATGACCCAGCTCTTACCCTTGCGGGCCAGGTCGTTGCGCTCATAAACGATGGCGCCTGCCTCGCGCGCGAGCTGCGCCGTATTATCGGTGCAGGCATCGGCGACCACGAAGACCTCGATAAGCTCGGACGGATAATCCTGGTCCTTGATGGAGCGAACGAGGTTGGCGATCACGGCCTCCTCGTTATGCGCCGCGATAAAAAAGGCATAGCGGTGGAGTTTTTTGGCCTTGGGAGGCGCGACCTCGCCACGAAGAGCGCCAATGACAAAGAAGACCACCTGGTACAGAAAGCAGACCGTGAGTAGCGTAACCACAATCTGGTTAAAGATCACGATGGGCGTGTTTGTTTGTAAAAAGGCGAGCATACAGGCTCCCGAGAACGCGTTACGTAAACAACCGTATATCTTACCGTAGGCTAACCGAGTTCAAGAAACCACCTAATACTGGTTAGGCTTCGAGCAGACCGAGCTGCGGAACGATTTCGTCGCCGGCGGCAGTGCGGCCGAGCGAGCGCGGGGCTAGGTCATCCAGAACGGCGGCGAGATCCCACGGCAGCTCATCGCGGCACTCAATGCGCTCCCCCGTCACGGGATGATCGAACGCCACACGCCAGGAATGGAGGAATTGCCTGGTCAAACCCTGGTCGGCACGCGCATCGCACTTACCGTAGAGCGGATCGCCCACGCAGGCGTGGTTGATATGGCGCATGTGCACGCGAATCTGATGCGTGCGACCCGTAAACAGGTGGCACTCGACGAGCGTATAGCCATCGTCAAAACGCGTGGAATCGAAGCGCTCGAGGACCCTAAAGGTCGTAATGGCCTGGCGCGCGAAAGGATCGTCCGAAACCGCCATCTTGACACGGTCGCGCGTAGAACGGGCAATGCCGGTGTTAATGGTGCCCTCGTCCATGGCAATGTGGCCGTGGACGAGCGTAATGTAGCGGCGGTCGAGCGTGCGCGTGCGGATGAGATTCTGGAGCGCGCGCTGGGTGTCGTCGTCTTTTGCCGCGAGCATAAGGCCCGAGGTGTCACGATCCAGACGATGCACGATGCCGGGGCGATCCTCGCCCTGCACGGTGCCCAGATGGTCAATGCCACAGTGATAGACCAAGGCGTTCGCAAGGGTGCCGCTCTCGTGGCCATGGGCGGGATGGCACACCAGACCGCGCTGCTTGGAGAGCACGATGAGGTAGTCGTCCTCGTAGCGGATATCGAGGGGAATGGCCTCGGGAATCACATCGGTGGGATCGTGCGGCTCGGGCAAATCGACCGAAATACGGTCGCCGGAGCGCACGGCATACTTTTTTGACAAACAGGTCTCGCCGTTCACGATTACGGCGCCGCCCTCGATCAGATGCGCGCAGGCAGAGCGCGTAGGGCAGCCGTCATTGGCGCCCAGATAGGCGTCAAGGCGCTGACCAGCGGCATCGTCGGCAACAAGGATATGGATGTCGGCCATTAGCGCTCATTCCTTTCGCGAATCTTGCGGGCACGCTCCCCACGCTGCTTGGCTTTGCGCTTGGCGCGGGCCTCGTCACGAGCGTTAAGCTCGGCGGTCGCATCGACCTCACGGGCCGCGGGGCTCAAGAACATGTAGCCAAAGAGGGCAAGCACGACGCCTACGGTGATGCCGATATCGGCCACATTGAAGACGGGGAAGTCGATGAAGGTGGTGGCAATAAAATCAGTCACGAAGCCAAAGGCCAAACGATCGATAGCGTTGCCGATAGCACCGCCCGCAACCATCGCCATGCCCACAACCTCAAGATGGGCGAGCTGGGGTGCACGAACGAGGTACACGGCAATAGCGATAATGACCGCCAACGCCAGCGCGGCAAACGCGATGCCATGCCCCTCGCCCATGCTAAAGGCAGCACCGATATTGCGGATAAACATAAAGTCGATAACACCGGGGATGACGGTCACATGCAAAGAGTCGCCCACGGCACGAACCGCAAGCTTGGTCAGCTGGTCAACAAGCAGCACAACCAGCGCCACCCCACCAGCAGCACCCAACCGCCAACGCAAAGGCGGCGTCATATCCGCACCACGACCCAAAGAAATCCCCTACCCTCAGATAATCAAATTCCGTTTAACGCAAATAACCATCTTATATTGCCACACGCAGAGCGCACGACACATTCGCTAACGTCAGATAAATAACCAGCATAAAAGAAAGCGGCATTCCGAAAAACAGAATGCCGCTTTTATTCAACGGGGCAAATGGGCGGAAGGCGTCCAAATTCTCCCTATAACTAAAATGCCGAGTTACCGTGCCTTAAAGGGCATTCGCGCACCTCTTACAGATATGAGCGTGGCCGTTGTACTCGCCGACGGTGGTGCGGTAGTTCCAGCAACGGTCGCAGCACTCGCCCTCGGCAGCCTCGATGGCAACGGAGAGCTCCTCGCCCTGGGTCAGTTCAACAGCGGAGACGATGTAGAACTCGGCCAGGTCGACGGCCTTGTCGCCGGTCAGCAGCGCGTACATCTCGGCGGGAACGACCGCCTTGACGCGGACCTGCTGGCTCTTGGTGAAGGTGCCGGCGGAGCGGGCGTCCTCAAGGGCCTTGGTCACGGCGCTACGGAGCTCGAGTGAAGCCTCGAGCACGCCCTCAAACTCATTGGCCTCGTCGATCGTGATGGGCGACTTGTACCAATCGAGCAGCGCGGCGTACTTCTGATGATCGACGCAGCCGGCGGGCGCATAGGCCATGGCCTCGTCGACCGTGTAGGACAGGATCGGCTGCAGGTCGCGCATGAGCATCGAGAAGAGCTCGGCCAGCACGGTTTGGGCGCTGCGACGCTCGAGCGAGCCGGGCTTCTCGCAGTACAGACGGTCCTTCAGGGCGTCGAGGTACACGTTGGAAAGCTCGGTCACCACGAAGTCGTAGAGTGCACGGTAGGCACGCGGGAACTCGTAGCTGGCGTAGGCGTCGTCAACCTCGGCCTGGACCTGGGTCAGGCGGGCAACCATGAGCTTGTCGAGCGGCAGCAGGTCGGCAAAGGCGACGCCGTCGGTCTCGGGCTCAAACTGACCCTCGAGCTCGGAGAGCAGGAAGCGCAGCGTGTTGCGGAAACGACGGTAGGCATCGGACGTACGGGCGAGAATCTCGTGGTCGATGGACACGTCGGAGCTGGTATCGACGGATGCAACCCACAGGCGGATGATGTCGGCGCCCATCTCGTCGCAGACCTTGTTGGGGTCGATGACGTTGCCGAGCGACTTGGACATCTTGCGGCCCTGGCCGTCGAGCGTGAAGCCCTGCGAGACGACCGCCTTGTACGGAGCATGGCCGTTGGCGCCCACCGAGGTGAGCAGCGAGCTCTGGAACCAACCGCGGTGCTGGTCGGAGCCCTCGAGGTACACATCCGCCGGATACTCCAGCTCGGGACGGTACTCGCAGACGGCCTTCCAGGAGACGCCGGAATCCCACCACACGTCGAGGATGTCCTTATCGGCCTTGAGGTGATGGCCACCGCACTTGGGGCAGACGCAGGCCTCGCCAAGATAGCTCTTGGGAGCGTCGGTGAACCAGGCGTCGGAGCCCTTCTCGTGGAAGAGCTTGATGACGGCGTCGAGCGTGGCGTCGTTCATGACCTTCTCGCCGCAGTCGGCGCAGGTGTAGCTGGGGATAGGCACGCCCCAGTTGCGCTGGCGGCTGATGCACCAGTCGGGACGCTGCTCGACCATGGCGCCGATGCGGTTTGCCGCGTGGGCCGGATACCACTTGACGTTCTCACGGACCTCCTTGCCGGCCTGCTCGCGCAAACCGGTCTTGTCCATCGAGACAAACCACTGGTCGGTAGCACGGAAGAGCACCGGGTGCTTGCAGCGCCAGCAGTGCGGATAGCTGTGCGTGATCTTCTTCTCGAGGACCAGGGTGCCGCGCTCGCGCAGGAACTCGATGATGTGCGGGTTGGCCTCGTCGGTATCCATGCCACTGAAGGGGCCACCGGTACCAAACTCCTCGCCGGTGTAGAACTTGCCGTCGTCATCGACCGGCATGCAGATGTCGGTGATGCCCTCCTTGAGGCAGGCAAAGTAGTCATCGACGCCGTGACCGGGCGAGTTGTGGACGATACCGGTACCGTCATCGACACCGACGTAATCGGCCAGCAGCGCCACGCCCTCAACGCCGTCAAAGATCGGCTGCTTGTAGTGGATGTGGTGGAAGGTCTCGGCGGGAACCACGTAGGGCTTGCCGTCGACCATGACCGGGGTGTACTCCCAGCCAAACTCCTCGCAGCACTTGGGAGCAAGGTCCTCGAGCATGACCTCGGCGCGGCCGTCGTGCTCAACGGCGACATAGGCGGCGCCGGGCTTGAGGGAAACGGCCTGGTCGGAGGGGATGGTCCACGGCGTGGTCGTCCAGATGATAAAGTCGACCGGCCCGTCGAAGCCCTCGAGACCGGCGGGCTTGGAAGTCATCTCAAAGCGCACGAAGATGGACGGGCTCGTCTCGTCGGAGTACTCAATCTCGGCCTCGGCCAGCGCGGTGTGGCAGTGCTTGCACCAGTGAACCGGCTTGTGGCCGCGATAGATCATGCCCTTATCGAACATGGCCTTAAAGACCTCGATGTCGGCGGCGTCATGCTGGTGATAGAGCGTCAAATAGGGGTTGTCCCAGTCGCCGAGCACGCCCAGACGACGGAAGCCGGCCTTCTGCAGCTCGATGTTCTCGACAGCGAACTTGTTGCAGAGCTCACGGATCTTGGCCGTGGAGGTCTGGTTGAACTTCTCGGTGCCGAGCTTCTCCTCGACCTTGTGCTCGATCGGCTGACCGTGGCAGTCCCAACCGGGAACATAGGGAACCTCATAGCCCTGCATCATCCAGTAGCGGTTGATCATGTCCTTGGAGATCTTGTTCATGGCGTGGCCGATGTGGATCGGACCGTTGGCGTACGGAGGGCCGTCGTGCAGCACGAACTTCTTGTGACCCTCGTTCTTCTTTAGAACCTGCTCATAGACCTTGTTGTCCTGCCAGTCCTTGAGTCGCTTGGGCTCGGACTTGGAAAGACCGGCACGCATGGGAAAACCGGTCTTGGGCAGATTCATCGTCTGCTTGTACTCGTTTGCCACGGTACCCCTTTCATGTCGTGGGCGCACACGCCCGTTGGGCACCAAAAAAGCGCCCGTCCCTACAAGCTGGGACGAAGCGCCACAAACGGGCTGCACGCCCGCAAAAGCTCTTCGCTTAACCACCCAGCTTAGATGCCCTCGCCCGCGTCGCCGCGCGCTCGCATCCGTTACTCGGCTGGTCTGTATCGACGACCATCTCGGCGATGTCTACTAAGACGTGCCTGTGCGGCACGTCCGTTGGGACCGCAGCTCCGGGGTGATTTTCATCGGTCGCATGCACGGGTTCTCAGCGCTCCCCGCTCTCTGTAGCATGCGGACGGCCGACTACTCGTCCCCATCAACGCTTATGCGCTGTATGGTAGCACGGTCAACGCCGGCGAAAAACCCTCAACATCGGTTTCATACTTTAGAAACTTCTCGCGATCGTAAGCACTCACTTGGAGCAAAATACCTGAAAGCACTTTATCTAACGAAAGAAGGCTGCTATGCGCACGATTGGAATGAGCGACTACACCGTCGGCGAGGACTGCTTTGACGAGCTGCCCGGCGCACTGGACGAGTACGGAGCGACCAAGGTCGCGATTATCGGTGGTAAACGAGCACTGGCAGCGGCGCTTCCCGGTATCGAAGCGGCGCTGAAGGGCACCGACGTCGAGATTCTGGAGACGCGCGTCTACGGCACCAACAGTACGCGCGCCAATATCGCCAAGGTTGTGAACTCCCCTGCCTGCCAAGAAGCCGACGTTCTTATCGCATGCGGCGGCGGCAAGGCGCTCGACACCGTCAAGACAGCGGCCATCGAGCTCAAGAAGATCGTCTTTACGGTACCGACGATCTGCTCCAACTGCTCGGCCGCGACCGCCATTGCCGTTGTCTACAACGACGACGGCTCGCTCGAGGGCTATTCGTACCCAAACCGCCCCGCGCACATCTTCATCAACCCCAAGATCATCGCCGAGGCTCCGGCGGAGTACTTCTGGGCGGGCGTGGGCGATGCCCTGTCCAAGCAGCCCGAGGTCGAGTACGCCACGAGCGCCGGCAACCTGGAGCACACCGCCGGACTTGGCCTGGCACTCGCCCACACCTGCTCCGAGCCGCTGTTTACCTATGGCGTGCAGGGTCTAGAGGACGTGCGCCAGGACCTGTCGAGCGAGGCCGTCAAGCAGATCGCGCTCGACATCGTGGTCAACACGGGCTATGTCTCGAACCTGACCAACCAAAACGATTACTACTACAACTCGAGCGTGGCGCATGCGTTCTACAACGCCACGTGCAGCATCCCGCGCGAGGGCTCCTACCTGCACGGCGAGGTCGTGAGCCTGGGCGTGCTCGTGCTGTTTGCCTATACGGGCGATACCGAGAACCTTGAGCGCTACGCCGCCTTTAACAAGCAGATGGGGCTGCCCGTGACGCTTGAGCAGGTCGGCCTTTCCGAGGCCGATATCCCTGCCCTGTGCGAGTTCGCACACGCCACCAACGAGTGGAAGCAAGGCAATCCCGAGCCTTTCACCGACGAAAAGTTCGCCGCCGCCATCAAGGCCGCCAACGCCTACGGCCACACGCTCTAGCTCTAGGCCAAAACCGCCACAAAGGGGACAGGCACCTTTGTGGTGGTTTTATATTGCTCCAGTATTCAGTTCGTACTCGAACCCGATTCTTTACGAGAAAGGGTTCGGGTACGTTTTTTGTTTATCGGAAATTCTGCGGAAGGACTACTCGGAACGGTAAACAGGAACGAACAAAAGGCAGGATATCATCGTGGTGATGGTATCCTACCTTTTGTTTTTCGGGATCAAGGTCGGTTTGTGCGAACTTGATCGCCACCCATATGACGCATTGATGGCAATTGCTTCGTACGTGCATACCGGGAGCCTGTACCCCTCTGGCAAGGCGTAACACACTAGACTTTGTTCCAAAGTCCGTGTGCTAAGGGGGCAGGCCCCTTAGAATTCCTGTGGAGTGTGTACGCACGTACGCAGGAAAACGGCAAAATTTCGCTATATCAGGGCGTTCTTTCATTGGAGAGTATGGTATACACGGCTTAGTTCAACAAATAAGAATTTATATATAAAGGAGAATATTGATGAAACTGTTTTTATGTTCTCACTTTTCAAGTGTAGGAAGTCTGACAAAGGAAGAAATTGAAAATAAAAAAGTCGCATTTATTCCAACAGCTTCGCTGCGTGAAGGCTACACCGGTTATGTCGGCTCGGCTCGAAAATTATTCAAAAAGT
>URQD01000047.1:0-14952 GCA_900549905.1 uncultured Collinsella sp.
GTCATCACCGAGGTTGAGGAACTTCAAGCCACGCGCAATGCCGAGTCCAAGAAGATCGGCGCCCTGATGAAGGAGGGCAAGAAGGACGAGGCCGAGGCCGCCAAGGAGGCCGTGCGCGTCGTCAACGAGAAGATTGACGGTCTGGCCGAGCGCCGCACTGCCCTCGAGCAGGAGCAGTACGACTTCATGGCTCACCTGCCCAACATTCCGTGCGAGGCCACGCCGTACGGCAAGGACGAGGACGAGAACATCGAGCGCCGTCGTTGGGGCACCCCGCGCGAGTTCGACTTCGACTTTAAGCCGCACTGGGATCTGGGCACCGACCTCGACATCCTTGACTTCGAGCGCGGCAACAAGCTCTCCGGCAGCCGCTTCACCGTTCTCGGTGGCGCCGGCGCCCGTCTTGAGCGCGCCCTCATCAACTTCTTCCTCGATACGCACACCAGCCGTGGTTTTAAGGAGTGGTGGCCGCCCATCGTCGTCAAGCGTCAGACCATGTTCGGCACGGGCCAGCTGCCCAAGTTCGAGGACGACGCCTATCACGTCTCGGGCGACAACTTCCTGATCCCCACCGCCGAGGTCGTGCTCACCAACCTGCACGCCGGTGAGGTCCTCGACGCCGATACCCTGCCGCGCCGCTACACCGCCTTCACCCCCTGCTTCCGCGAGGAGGCCGGCTCCGCTGGTCGCGATACCCGCGGCATCATTCGCCAGCACGAGTTCGACAAGGTCGAGATGGTCAAGTTTGCCAAGCCGGAGGAGTCCGACGAGGAGCTCGAGAGTATGACCGCCGAGGCCGAGTTCCTGCTGCAGCAGCTGGGTCTTCCGTATCGCGTGATTAGCCTGTGCACCGGCGACCTGGGCTTCTCTGCCCGTCAGACCTACGACGTCGAGGTCTGGCTGCCGAGCTACAACGCCTACAAGGAGATCAGCTCCTGCTCCAACTGCGGTGACTTCCAGGCCCGTCGCGCCAACATCAAGTATCGCGACCCCGAGAACTTCAAGGGTTCGCGCTATCTGCACACCCTCAACGGTTCCGGTCTGCCGGCTGGCCGTACCATGGCAGCCATTCTGGAGAACTACCAGAACGCTGACGGCACCATCACGATCCCCGAGGTTCTGCGTCCCTACATGGGCGGCCTCGAGAAGATCGAGCCGGTCGCGTAGATTGGCTGCATAAGCGATTTGCTAGGGCACTCCTTTTTGGGGTGCCCTTTTTGTGTGCGGCCATACCATGCTGTGCGGACAGCTCAATAGAAAACACACGAACAACTGTTCTGTATACAGCCATCTACCTGCTATGCTTTTGCTAAATAAGAGCGAGAGAAAGGGGACGCGATGGAGCTGTTTGATGATCGGGTGGTTTTGTTTGAGAGCGACGAGGGCGGGGAGTACCTGCTTGTAACGTGTGAGCCGTCTGGCATGGGTGGCCTGGTGGTTCGACAGACGAGCGAGGGTCCGTTGACCCAATGGTGCTACGAGGAGTCGCCGCATGTGGTCGAGACGTTTGTGGCGCACGAGGGGCTTGTGGCCCTGGAGCATTTCTATGGGGTCCGGACATCTAACCAGGTTGCTCGCATGTTGAGCATCTCGTTTGCCGATTATGATTGTGCCCAGCGGGTGAGATCGCTCCTGAGGGAACTTGATGCTAAGTTTGACGTGATCGAAAAGCCAATCGATCGTACGGGGAATGGCGGTATATGTGGAGCAGCATGACAAGACTGCGTTCCACAAAAAAGTTTGAAATTGTGCTTGACTCCAATAAGCTAAAGTGGTTTTATATGTCTTGCGCTGCGGCGTTACCTCAGCTGGATAGAGGGTCTGACTACGAATCAGAACGTCATAGGTTCGAATCCTATACGCCGCACCATTTGAGATTAAAGCTCCCGGCAACGGGGGCTTTTCTTTTACGCCAGCTTGAGTGCTTTCGTCCAAAGGGACGATTTCCTGTCGACTCGTGTAAGATTCCGAGTAGATGTCGCGACTTATTCGCGACCACTCCTTCTCAAGCGACCGATCAGGGTGATATTTCGTGGCAGAGCGTCCGACATACAAGCTCAGGTTTCTCGATCCCAAGAAGCGCTTTCCGGCGATGCCCGAGCAGCCTGCGGGACGCTCGTATGGCGTGGTCTGGAAACTCTTTGGCGAGGATCGGCATGAATCTTGTTATGTCGTCGAATTCGTTGGCAAAAGCCGTGTGTCGCTTTTGGGCTACGTAAGCGTTTCGGGTGAGGTGTACAAGGTAGACCGCCCCGTTAGCGAGGCTCCGCTGCCCAACGATCCCGACATGGAACTGGTCCTTGACGAGTCGGACTCCGGTATTGGTGAGATTATGGTGAGGGGAGCAAACGGCACGATGCGCGTGCGCGCGCGAACCGTCGGCTCTCCCGAAGGTCCCATGCGCGAACAGTCCGATCACGAGACATGGAATTCGACCCGCTCCCTTCCTTACGGTGAGTTCATGGCATCGATGTTCCTGCGCTACGTGATATTCGCTGACTCCGAAAATACCATTGCGAGCACGGCGGACGCCGACGGACTCGACGAGGGTGTGCAAAACGTTGTCGACAAGATCAAGCTCGTAAAGTTGCCCGAGCCGGTCGAGGTGTTTTTGGGCTTTAACACGACACCGCTACCTGACGCTATCGAGACGCTGCTCTACCGCGTTGACCATGCCGAGAATCCGAGCGGTATCGAGCGCTATGCCGCCGCCCTTATGAGTGAAATTGACTTGCCTCGCTTGCGCACCATCGCCGCTAAGTCCGAGATGAGCCTGGCTCGCATCGATCGCTCAAAGCTTTTCTATCTCAATTTTGATCGCAGCCTGCTGGACCAGGACGAGATTGACATGCTGCTTGCCATCGAGTGCCGTCTTAACCGTCTCTCCGGCATCCTTGAGCACATCGGGGCCGGATTGGTCCCTGCGGCATCCTCGCCGAGCCTTGAGGGCTGCGCGCTCTTTGATGCGTGGCATATCGCCAAGACGACCAACGATGTTCCCCGACTGCTTGATACGGCCTCGAGCGATAACCCGTGGGGCAAACCGGGTACGGTGGCTTGCCAGCCGGGCGGTGAGTGGGATGTGCGTACCCGCTTCGCGCGTATTGTCGAGGCACTTAACGTGGTCACGCGGCTCGACTATACCTATCGGGCAAACGTTGCCGAAGGGATCATGCTCGTTCGGTTTGGGCAGTCTGTCGTTGATGCCATGCCGCAACGTGAATACGACGCTCAAGATGACGCCTGGCGCGAGTTGGACGAGGACGCGCGTGCGATCTGGGCCGCGGAGCACGATGCGCGCGTGGCACTCACGCTTGCGGCAGCGTGTTTTGCCGCGGGCACCTGCATCACGCGCTGCTATGTGCAGATTGCTGCTCCCGACAGTGAGCAGGGCGAGCGCGTTGTTGCAACGTATTTCTTTGGGCGCGCGGCCTATCTGGCCGATTGCGTGCCTGTCGCCAAGGATCTTGAGAGTATAGACATGGACGATATGCCGTGCAAGCGTGTGCTTGAGGCATATGAGTCAACCGCTCCGGAGACGATTGAACCTGCGGAGGTTCATGCTCGTCCGCGTGATGACCATCGCATGCTGCCGCCGGCGCTGCGCGATCTGCTGCTTGCCGATACGGCTGACGAGCTGGAGGTCATGGAAGAGGACGACGACCCATACGTGGCCCGTGTTGTTGAATTGCGCGAGCAGGCAAAAGTCGACCGTACAGGTGCTTTTGAAGGCTTTTCCCGTCTTGTTGAGGAGTTGGAGGCTAAGTGCGCCGTCGCCGAGCTTTTGGCGACAGGTCCGGTTCAAACGCAGTTTTGCGATAACCAGCTGGTGCGCATGGTGCTACCGGTGTTGGAAGAAGACCGCTCTGTGCGAATCCTTCGTGCGCCCGATGCGCTGTACTTTGCCCAGCACGAGATCTGCAGCTTTTACGCCGAGCAAGAGGACTTTGAACGAGCACTGCCCGAGGTGCGCCATCTTTACGATCTGGCGCGCTCGTCCATGCAGTCGCACTTTGCGCTCATCAACGTGCTTGCGCGTCTGGAGCGCTTTGACGAGATTATCGAGGTGGCGCGCCACGGCCTACGTATTGTCAGCGATCGTTCTGCAATCGGCTACCTGTTCTATCGCTTGGCGTTTGCCTATTGGAATTGCGATCAGCTCGACCTGGCGCTGGCTTGTTACCGTCTGGTGCCGCGCGGCGAGGAGTCGGGCAGCAGCGCGCTGGAAGAAATGCAGGGCCTTATGAACGAGATGGGCGTCAGCGAGCCTCCGACGTTCGAGGAAGCGGTCGAGACCATCCACAAGGCTGGACTAGAGCTGCCGCCAGTGTCCGCCGTGACGAATCAGCTGGCAGATGCCGCTGTGCGACTGGTCGATAACGGTTTCTTTTTCCTGGCGCGCGGTTGCATCTTCCAAATGTGGCGCACCATGGGCAACGACGAGCTCGGCTCCCTCAACCGCTCGCTGGGGTAGGCGAAGCTTCCAAGGAAGAAAGGCTGCTAGGCAATTAGAAAATTTCCTCTTGCTCATCCTTGGCTGTTTGGTTACTATAGAACGGCTGTTACGGAGAGCTGACCGAGAGGCCGAAGGTGCTCGCCTGCTAAGCGAGTATGCCCCAAAAGGGCATCTGGGGTTCGAATCCCCAGCTCTCCGCCAGTATGACTTGAAAGAAGGGTCCCATTTGGGGCCCTTTTTTGTGCGGAGAAAGGAGGCTGGGGATTCGAACCCGAGAGGGCACGGGCGTTAAGCAAACGCGAAAGCGTTTGTAGCCCGTGGGCGAAAAGCCGCCAGGCTTTGAAGCCGGAGGGCATGCGCAGCATGCCCGGACATCCCCAGCTCTCCGCCAGTACGAATTTGAAGAAGGGTTCCATTTGGGGCCCTTTTTATTATCAAGAATGGCATCTGGGGATTCGAACCCTCAAAAAAAGAGGCATCCTTTCGGACGCCTCCTTTCAGTGGGCTTATTATTCTTGCGCACTACACCTCGGGCGCCTTGGCGACGGTCTCGCTTTCTGCCGTGAGCGGGCGGTTGTCGATGCGACGGCCCAGACGGTCGAGCTTCACAAGGAGCCATTCAATGGGATTCGGCCCAGCGCCTTCTTCGTCGGCAACCAGGTCCATGACGGCGATCTTGGTGCCGTCCTGCTTGAGCGTAACGCTACCCACCTTATCGCCCACATGCACCGTGCCCGAAAGATCGTCGTAGCTAACCTTTTCGGTCACCTCGCCGGCAAGGGAAAACACGGTCGCTTGCGCCGTAGGATCGGCGAGTGTGGCGTCGATCGTCTTATCCGTCCAGTCGGTTTGGCCAATACGCGCCATAAGCGGGTTGCCGTTGGCGGTCTTTTCCTGCGTGTTGGCGATTGCGACCGTCACCTTGTGACCGTAGTACCAATTGGCAAGGGTTGCGGTATCGGTAAAGCGCTGGTCGGTGGTGGTGGAGTTCAAAACGACGGTGTAGATCTCGTCGCCGTCGCGGTTGTAGGCGCTCGTAAAGCAATAGCCCGCGTCGTCGGTGGTGCCGGTCTTGCCACCGATGTTGCCATCTTGGCCCAGCAAATAGTTATGCGTGTCCATGGAATGCGAATGGTCGGCGCCGTCGGCGCCCGTGACCTCGATCCAGGAATCCTCGCTCGCTACGACCTCGCGGATCGTGTCGTTTTTCATGGCCTCCTGCATCATCAGCGCTACGTCGTGTGCGGTTGAGTGCATATCGCCAGCCCACTCATCAAAGTCCAGACCATGCGGGTTTTCAAAAAGCGTACCGGTGCAGCCGAGCTTCTTAGCGCGCTCGTTCATGGCCTTCACAAAGGTGGCCTCGGCGTCTTTGGTCTTAGGCTCGATCTTCTTGCCCACATATTCGGCGAGCACGATGGCGGCGTCGTTGCCCGAGGGAATCATCAGGCCGCGCAGTGCCTGCTCCACGGTAAGCTCGTCGCCTTCGAGCAAGCCGGCGGTCGAATTGCCCACGGTGGCCGCGGTGTTGCTTACCGTGACCTTCTCGTCCATCTTGCAATTCTCGACGGTTAGGATTGCGGTCATGACCTTGGTGATCGAGGCGATTTTGACCTGCTCATCGGCGCCGCGCCCATAGTAGACGGTGCCGTCTTTGCCCATGACGAGGGCATTGGTCGCATCGATATCGGGCAGGTTTTCGGCCGTGATGCCGCGCGCATCGGCGGTTTTGCCGCAAACATTGTCGGTCGTGAGCACTTGGGCGCCGGCGACGGTGGGCACGCCAGCGGCAAGGGCGATAGCGCAGACAAAGCCGGCGGCAAGCTGGGCTGAGCGCTTTGCAAAAGAGATGAGGGACTTCACAGATTTCGCTTTCGACGGGATGGTCTCTTCTGGAACTAGAGTATATCGTTTGCCGGTGTCGGCGATCATCGCGTGCGTGCGTGGCCCACATCCGCGCCCGAACGGGCACAAGGGTGCTTAAGGCCGACTTAATCACCCACGCTTGTTGTGTGTGGCATGCGCCCCCTCGGGCATAATGGAGCGCGAGAGGAGCACGCATGAACGAGCGCATTTTGGTAGTTGATGACGAAAAGGCCATCGCCGACTTGGTTGGTATCTACCTTACAAAAGAAGGCTTTGACGTACAGGTCGCCTATAGCGGGGCCGATGCTGCCAAGGCAATCTTGGAGCAGGAGTTCGATCTGGCGCTGCTGGATGTCATGCTGCCCGATATCGATGGCTTTGAGCTGCTACGTACGATCCGTTCCAGCCATACCTATCCCGTGATCATGCTGACGGCGCGCGATGCCCAGCAAGACAAGATCGAGGGCCTTTCGCTTGGCGCGGACGATTATGTGGTCAAGCCGTTCCGTCCGCTTGAGCTCATCGCACGCGTGCACGCTCAGCTTCGTCGCTACACCAGCTACGGTAGCCGCGCGCAGGCGGCCGAGTCGCCGACCATCCAGCTCGACGGCCTTGAGATCAACCGCGATGCTCGTTCCGTGACAGTGGACGGTTCACCGGTTCGCCTCACGCCCATCGAGTATTCCATCTTGCTGTATCTGGTCGAGCATCGCGGCAGCGTGGTGGCCGTGGAGGACCTGTTCCGCGCGGTGTGGAACGAGGATTTTATGCCCGGCTCCAACAATACGGTGATGGTGCACATTCGCCACCTGCGCGAAAAGATCGGCGACGACGCTCAAAAGCCGCGCTTTATCAAAAACGTCTGGGGCGTCGGCTACATAATCGAATAACGCCTTTGATGGTGGGGAAGTGGATATGACAAAAGACGATAGGCGGGTATTCGAGGTGCCCGATCGACTCTTTGAATACGTAAGGGCGGTCGTTGACAACCGTGCGTTGGCGACGGTACTGCTCTTTATGCTGAGTCTGCTGCTCATCGGCATCGACAATATCGTTGGCATCCTGGCGGTGCTGCTCATTGGCTTTTTGCTGATCGATCGATTCGAAATCGTTCGCCGCTGCGTGGTAATCGGCGGTGCCGCGTGGACCCTTACGCTGGCGATCGGGGCCCTGGCGCTTGGCGGTATTCGCGAGCCCGTGTTCTTTGATGCCGGCTTTGTGTTCAACATGCTTGGCTTTGTGCTGGCACTTGCCGTGTGCGTCCTGTTCTTTTGCGGGCGTGCCCTGTACTACCAGGGTTATGAGCAGGGCGAGCAGCATGCCGACCGCGTGATCGCCGCCCGCATTCAGGACCGTCTGATCGATAACCCCGACACATGGGACAACATTGACGGCGACTTCCTCGAGGTCGAGGGCGCGCTCAACCGGGTGCGCGATTGCGAGCGTAGGGTTCAACAAGCCCTGCGTGACGAATCCCACCGCAAAGATGACCTGGTGACGTACCTGGCGCACGACCTGCGCACGCCGCTCGCCAGCGTGGTGGGCTACCTTTCGCTCTTGCAGGAGGCCCCCGATTTGCCGCTTGAGCAGCGCGCACGTTTTACGGGCGTGGCACTCGACAAGGCCCACCGGCTCGATGCGCTCATCGAGGAGTTCTTCGACATCACGCGCTTTGATTTCCACGATATCGTGCTCACCCGCAGCTACGTCGATTTAGGGCTCTTACTGGCACAGGTGGCCGACGAGTTCTATCCCATTCTCAACGAACAGCATAAAGAAGCCCAGGTTGATATCTGCGAGGATCTGACGGTGCTCGTGGACGGCGACAAGATGGCTCGCGTATTCAACAACATCATGAAAAACGCCGTTGCCTATAGCTATGAAGGCTCGATGATCACGATTGAGGCCAGACGTTTGGGTAACGGCGGCGTGCGCGTACGATTTATAAACCAGGGCGATCCGATCCCTGAGCCAAAGCTCAAGGTGATCTTTGAGAAGTTCTATCGCCTGGATGCGGCGCGTGCGACCAATCGCGGCGGCGCTGGGCTGGGTCTCGCCATCGCCAAGGAGATTGTATGCGCGCATGGCGGCACCATCGCGTGCGAATCGACGCCCGAGCATACCGTTTTTACCATCGAGCTGCCCGCCGCGTAGCGTAGGCGCCCTTACAAACACCTGACAATGCGCTCACGTGCGTATGAGCCGCGGTTTCTACTATCGATACTGCTGAATTGATATCGACGTGGAGGTATGCGGTATGACGGCTGGTGTGGCTATGGAGCCCACGGAGCTCGAGGAGCTAATGGAGGCGCGAGCCGAGGCTGCGCACGAGCGCGAAGTCGGAGACGCGACGCGCCCCACGGCGCAGGATCTTGCCGCCTCGCCGACGCGCATCGACGTCGAGGGCCTCGATGTGTTCTATGGCGACCACCGCGCACTCAAGGACGTGTCCATCAAGATCCGCGACAAGCAGATCACCTCGTTTATCGGTCCTTCGGGCTGCGGCAAGTCGACGCTGCTACGTTGCTTTAACCGCATGAACGACGGCATCAAGGATTGCCGCATCGAGGGCAAGATCGCGCTCGATGGCCAAGATATCCTGGGCGATTACGACATCTGCCGCCTTCGCCAGCGCGTGGGCATGGTGTTCCAGCGTCCTAACCCGTTTCCCATGAGTATTTACGACAACGTTGCGTACGGCCCCCGTGGCATGGGCGTGCGCGATCGCGTCGTGCTGGATGAGCTGGTCGAGGATTCCCTTTGTCGAGCCGCTCTGTGGGATGAGGTCAAGGACAAGCTCAAGGAGTCGGGCCTGGGTCTTTCGGGTGGACAGCAGCAGCGCCTGTGCATCGCCCGCGCGCTTGCCGTGCAACCCGACATCCTGCTGATGGATGAGCCCACGAGCGCCCTCGATCCCGTGTCGACGCTGGTGGTGGAGCAGCTTGCCTGCGAGCTCAAGGAGACCTGCACGTTGGTAGTCGTTACGCACAATATGCAGCAGGCGGCGCGTATCTCCGATTCGGTCGCGTTTTTCTTGCTGGGCGAGTTAGTGGAACACGCACCCACCGCTCAGCTCTTCAAAAATCCGACCGACCCGCGCACAGCGGATTATTTGACGGGACGTTTTGGCTGATACCATCTCGTAAAGGTACCTTTAGGGTTAAGATGCGGTCATGCCGGCCGCAAAGGGGTTCAACATGATCTATTACGTCGAGGACGATGACAACATCAGGGATTTGACGGTCTATGCGCTGCGTAAGCAGGGGATCGAGGCCGAGGGCTTTTCGTGCGACGGCGAGTTTAAGGCCGCCGTGGCGCGACGGGTACCCGATGCCGTCCTGCTCGACATCATGCTGCCCGATACCGATGGCCTGGCAATTATGCGTCGCCTGCGTGCCGACCGCCTGACGGCGACGGTGCCCATCATGATGCTTACCGCCAAGGACACCGAGCTCGACAAGGTGATGGCGCTCGACGGCGGTGCCGACGATTACCTGACTAAGCCGTTTTCGCTCATGGAGCTTGCGAGCCGCTGCCGTGCGCTGCTGCGTCGCGGCGGCATGGTCAAGCAGGCGAGCGATGTGCTCAGTGTGGGCGACATCGTGCTCTCGCCCAGCCATCGCGAGGTGACCGTTGCCGGCGAGCCGCTTAAGCTCACCCTGCGCGAGTTCGACCTGCTTGAGTATCTCATGCGCAAGCCCGGCGTGGTCTTTACCCGCGAGTCGTTGCTGCAGAGCGTGTGGGGCTGGGACTTCGACGGCGGTTCGCGCACCGTTGACGTGCACGTGCAGACGCTTCGCCAAAAACTGGGCGAGCATGCCAGCGCCATCGAGACCGTGCGCGGCGTGGGCTACCGCTTGGCTGAGCCTTCTGCCGGTGATGGTGCCGAAGGTGACGACACCGCGTCCACCGCATCGGAGGAGTAACCCGTGGTCTTCGCCCCCCAGGGAAAACAAACGCTGTCGCACCGCGTTTTTGTGACGATCTTTGTTTGCGCCATGGCGGTTATCGTGGCGTTTACGGTGCTGGGTGCGTTCTTTGTGCAAAACACCTTGGCGGATGCCACGAGTGCCAATCTGGCGCAGGAAACCGAGCTCATTGCTGCCGCCCTCGACGAGCAGCAGGAGCCCATCCCGTTCTTGCGTAGCCTCGATCGCGAGGACTTACGCATCACGCTGATTAACAAGGATGGATCGGTTGCCTACGACAACGAGGCGTCGCCTTCCACACTGCCCAACCATGGCGATCGCCCCGAGGTCATCGAGGCCTTTGAGAGTGGTTCGGGTTCCGCGGAGCGCGCAAGCTCTACGCTCGACGAGATTATGCTGTATCGCGCCGTCGCCCTTGATAACGGCCAGGTTGTCCGCTTGGCGCAGGCCCAGCCTGGCGTTGCGGCGATTTTGCTGTCGATGGTGGCGCCGATGCTGCTTATCGCAGCAGCGGGTGCGGTACTCTCGTTTTTCACGGCGCGCCGCGAGTCCCGTGCCATCATCGCGCCGTTACAAGAGGTGGATTTGGACCACCCGCGCCGTAGCTATGAGCACGCCTATGCCGAGATGGTCCCCATGCTTGAGCGTATCGAGTCGCAGCGCCAGGAACTCAAGCGCCAAATGGCGGTGCTAGCGGACAACGACCGTATGCGCCGCGAGTTCACGGCGAATATCACCCATGAGCTCAAGACGCCACTTACGGCGATTTCGGGCTATGCCGAGCTCATCGCAAACGGCATGGTTGAGGGCGAGGATGACCTGCGCAACTTTGGCGGTCGCATCTATCGTGAGGCGGGCCGCTTGGCAGCGCTTGTCAACGATATCCTTACGCTGTCTAACTTGGACGAGGCCGAGCGTGCAACTGAGGGCGATGCGGTGCCCATTGGGTCCACGGAGCCTATTGAGCTCTCGCGTGCCATCTACACGGTTGAGCAGCGTCTTGAACAGGTTGCCCGTCAGGCGAATGTGACGATAAGTCATGAGACCAAGCCTGTGGTCATCGAAGGCGTGTCGCGCTTGATTGACGAGCTCATCTATAATCTGGCAAGCAACGCCATCCGCTACAATCGACCCGGCGGTACGGTTACGTTGCAGTGCGGCACCAACGACGAAGACCATCCGTTCCTCGCTGTCGCCGACACGGGAATCGGTATCGCGCCTGAAGAACAGGGCAAGGTATTTGAGCGGTTCTATCGCGTGGACAAGAGTAGGTCCAAGGCACGCGGCGGAACCGGCCTGGGGCTTGCCATTGTCAAGCATGCGGCCCTGTATCATCACGCCACGCTCGATCTGTCGAGTGAGTTGGGCGTGGGAACCACCATTACGGTGACGTTTCCCATACAGCAGGACGAGCCATTCGCATAGCGATACAACATAGATATTGATGTAGACGCCGCATTTGACTTTCGGGTGCGGCGTTGTTGTGCAATTTTACGATTGCTTCCGACATTTTTACAGGAGAGCCTGTTTCTTATGTATAGAGTTTGGTCTCGGTAAAAAGATGCGATAACATACGGACAGTTTTGTCAATCCGAACTGGGGAAATGAAAGGCAAGCTGAATGACCCTTCTCGAACTGTTCCAGCTGCTGAAGAAGCACCTCAAGCTGGTCATCACCCTTCCGGTGGTCTGCGCGATCGCCATGGGCATCGTGTCCTTCGTTGCGATGGACAACACCTATACCGCGACGACGAGCATGTACATTCTCGCCAAGACCGACGATAGCGGTCAGATGAGCTACAACGATCTCTCGGCGAGCCAGATGCTTTGCAACGATATCGCCACGCTGCTGGATAGCGATAGCGTTAAGAGCGGCGCCGCCAAAGAACTGGGCCTCACCGATCTGGATGACTACAAGGTGTCTGTTTCCTCCGAGACCACCACGCGTGTCATTACGCTTTCGGTTACCGGCACCGATGCCAAGGAGACGGCTGAGGTCGCAAAGGCCATTGCCAGCTCGGTGAGTACGGTCGCTCAGAACGTCGGCGCTGCCCAGAGCATCAACGTTATCGACGAGGCTAAGACCCCCGAAGCCCCCAGCGGCCCCAAGCGCACGCTGTATATTGCCGTCGCGTTCCTCGCCGGTATCTTTATCGCAGTTGCCTATGTCGTTTTGGCAGACATGCTCAATACCCGCATCCGCGGTGCCGAAGAGGCAGAAGAGCTCCTGGGTATTCCCGTTGTTGGCCGAATTCCGGCTATGAAAGGTGGTAAATAGGCATGGCTAAGGCAAAGAACACCGATAAGCTCGTTGTGCAGAATGCCGCCAAGACCCTTCTGGCCAACATCCGCTTTGCGAGCGTGGATGACCCCATTCGCACCATCACCGTTACCTCCTCGATTCCCAACGAGGGCAAGTCTACGGTTTCCATTAACCTTGCTCAGGCAATCGCCACGAGCGGCAAGAGTGTCCTGCTGGTCGAGGCTGATATGCGTCGCAGGTCCCTTGCCGATATGCTCGGCGTCCGCTCCCGCGGCGGACTCTATGCAGTCCTGTCCGAGCAGGTTTCTATCGACCAGGCGATTGTCGAGACAGGTCAGAAGAATTTCTACTTCCTCGATGCCGAGCCGCATATTCCCAATCCTGCCGACATCATCGTCTCCCATCGCTTTGCCAAGCTGGTCAAGGCACTGTCCGCCAAGTTCCAGTACGTCATCTTCGATGCTCCTCCGGTCGGCACCTTCATCGATGCTGCCGAGATTGCCAGCCTGACCGACGGCGCGCTGTTCGTGGTGCGTGAGGACTTTACCAAGCGCGAAGAGGCGCTCAACGCTATCGCCCAGCTTAAGAAGTCCGAGAAGGTCAAGCTCATCGGTACCGTCATGAATTACTGTGAGACCGAGACCAGCGAGTACTACTATTCTTACTACACCAAGGACGGTAAGAAGGTTAAGAAGGGCTCCGACGGTCAGGGCACTTCCAAAAAGGGCATCTTCACCAACCGAGCAAACGTTTAGTTGATTAGGGCCGACCTATGCGTGACATTCATTGCCATATCTTGCCGGGTGTAGACGACGGCGCCGCCGATCTCGATGAGAGCTTGGCGATGCTCGAGGCTGCCAAGCGGGCCGGTGTAACCAGAATCGTTTGCACTCCTCACTGCCGTGATCCCTATTTTGATTACGACAAGATGTGGGATGCCTTTGAGCTGCTGCGCGATAACGCTGACGGTTTTCCGCTCCAGATGGGCTTCGAGGTCAACCATCGAAAGCTCGTTGAGCTTGGTATCGATGCCGCGGATCACTTGCATTTCGATGGGACCAACGAGTTTCTGCTCGAGCTTTCGACGCATGCCGATGCGTATGCGTTTAGAGAGTACGAGAACACGATTTACGATTTGCAGTGCCGTGGCTACCAGGTGATCATCGCTCATCCTGAGCGCTATCGTGCGGTTCAAAAGGATGTAAGCGTGGCGGAGCGCCTGGTCGATATGGGCTGCAAGCTGCAGGCTTCGGCGGACTTTATTGCCGGCGGTCGCTTTGGTCGCGAGAAAAAGCCGGCACAGCGCCTGTTCGATCAGAACCTGTACAGCTTCATCGCGAGCGATGCCCATAACGTGGGTCATTACGATTGCCTGGCGAAGGCTCGCGCGAAGTTTAGCGTGCGCGGAGCTCATTTTCGCTAAAATCTGTCCCTAACGTTCGCATTGAATGAAAGGGCAGCCATGGATATCCAACTTAAGACGGGATGCTTTGATGACGCGGCGTTGGTGCGCCGCGTCGTTTTTATGGACGAGCAGGGCTACGAGAACGAGTTTGACGCTATCGACGAGGATCCGAATTGCATTCATGTGACGCTCTATGTAGACGGCGAGCTTGCCGGTTGCTCGCGCGTGTTTCCCGAAGAGCTTGAGCGCGCGGCTGACGCAGAGGCTCCGGTGTCGCCGGCGTGCGACTTGGACGAAGGCGTCGCAGCGGGGGAGACCTACATTATGGGGCGCGTCGCCGTGCTGCCGGCTATGCGTCGTCGTGGTTTGGCGAGCAAGATTGTCGAGGCCAGTGATACTGCCGCGCGTGATGCCGGCGCCAAGCTCATTAAGCTGCACGCGCAGGAATACGTGCTGCCGCTCTATGCCAAGGCGGGTTACACGCAGATTGCCCCGGTGGACTATGAGGATGAAGGCCAGCCCCATGCCTGGATGGCCAAACGGGTCGAGGGTGGCAGATAGGGACGTTCCTTTTAATATGAGCAGGACATTGTCAAGAGGCAAAATCGGGCCTGGCCCCAACGCTATGGGGTCAGGCCCTCTCCCTATATCAACCCGTCCGCGGCGACCTCGGCGTGTCTTACCGACGCTCGTCTTTGCAGTTTAATATCCGCCCGTGGCGATCTCTCGCTGGGCAATCCGTTGCTACGGCTGAGGCTTCTACGTCGAACCGACAGTCTGTGCACGCGTGTGGCGCCCTGGGCGCTCGCAGAAAAGGGACCTGAGGTTCGCCTCAACGGCTTCGGATCGAACCGCTTCCGGGGTGACTGGCTTATGTTCGGGGGACCGCCCCCTATGCCTCCTCGGCCATGAGGCCGACCGCCCACACCCAGCAGGCGAGCTCGCGCGCCGTGGCGACGTTCGCCTTGCTGCCGTGGACTGTTAGCGTCAATATATTTTTCACCATTTTCACCAACGTATTTTCGCCAATCGCG
>URQD01000048.1:0-14104 GCA_900549905.1 uncultured Collinsella sp.
CTGCTGCGGCTCGGGTGGCGGAGCTTGGCCAAGGTCTTGGACTCGATCTGGCGGATACGCTCGCGCGTGACGCCAAACTCGCGGCCGACTTCCTCGAGCGTGCGGGGATGCCCGTCGACAAGGCCAAAGCGTAGCTCGATAACCTTGCGCTCGCGATCGGCAAGCGAGTCGAGCACCTGGGTGAGCTGCTCCTGAAGCATGGAGAAGCTGGCGGCATCGGGCGGAACGATGGCCTGGGAGTCCTCGATGAAGTCGCCCAGCTGGGAATCCTCTTCCTCGCCGATGGGGGTCTCGAGCGACACGGGCTCCTGCGAGATCTTCTGGATCTCGCGGACACGGTCGGCGCTCATGTCCATCTCGGCACCGATCTCCTCGGGGGTCGGGTCGCGGCCCAGGTCCTGAAGGAGCTGGCGCTGCACGCGGACAAGCTTGTTGATGGTCTCGACCATGTGCACGGGAATACGGATGGTACGGGCCTGGTCGGCGATAGCGCGCGTGATGGCCTGACGGATCCACCACGTGGCATACGTGGAGAACTTGAAGCCCTTCTGGTAGTCGAACTTCTCGACGGCGCGGATCAGACCGAGGTTGCCCTCCTGGATCAGGTCCAGGAACAGCATACCGCGGCCGACGTAGCGCTTGGCGATGGAGACTACCAGACGCAGGTTGGCGCTGATGAGTGCCTGCTTGGCTTCGAGGCCCACGTTCTCAATGCGCGTGAGACGACGCATCTCGGCACGCGTGAGCTCGAGCTCACCGGCATCGGCAGCCTCGAGCTTCTCGGTGGCCTCGAGACCGGCCTCGATCTTCATGGCCAGATCGACCTCTTCGGAGGCGGTTAGCAGGTCGACCTTGCCGATCTCCTTGAGGTACATACGAACCGGATCGCCGGTCAGCATCACCGTGGAGGCATCGATGCCACGCACGCGCGAGCGTGAACGGGACGTGCGCACGGTGCGCTTCTTCTTGCTCTTGGAAGAACCCATCTCGGCGTCGGCCTGACGGGCCATCTTGAGCTCATGATCGTCGAGCGAGCCGGAATCGTGCTCGTCGTCGTCATCGAAATCGTCGGTATCGGTATCGTTATCGTCATCGTCGACGTCCATGGGGGCGTCGTCGTTACCGCTCGCGGAGATAATCTGGATGCCGCTGTTGCGCAGCGCGGAATACACCGCGGTGAGCTGCTCGTCAGAAACATCGATATCCTTCAGGGCGACCTGAATCTCGTCCTCGGTTACCGAAGTCCTGTTTGAGCCGTTGCCCATGAGCTTTGCAACGTAGGATTCCAGCCCAGTACCCGTGCTCTCAGTCTTTTTTGGCACAGATTCTCCCTTCATAGTCCACAGGACTCAATACTTTAGCACACACATAGACGTCTATACCCAAAAAGAGGACTGGATATAGGCGAGAATACGCTGGTTGACCACAACATCTAGGCCTGTTCGGTGCCTGCGGCCTCCAGACCAATCAAACGGAACGGGTCCGCCACGCCGCCGATCGACTTTTGCAGTTCACGTTGACGCTGCGAATCCTGCGCGGCCTGCACGGTCAGCGCGCGACGGGCCTCATCGTCGAGCGAACGGTCCTGGCGCAGCTTGGCCTGTGCGGCACGCATGCGCCGCTTGATGGTGTAGAGCTCGAGCGTATCGAGCATAAAAACGATATTCGTCTCGGTGGGGTGCTTGCTCGTCGCCGAGATGCGCCCGGCACTCACAAGCGTTGCCGCCTCGGGACAAACCGAGCGCGCCGCATCCATGCAGGCTGCCGGATCGGTTCCCGGCGGCGTTGCCAGCACGGCCCATGCGATAGACTCGTGACGTGGGTCAACCCACTCGATGGAGCAGATGCGGTCGGCATACGTGCGGAACAGGTCGGGGTAGCTCGTAAGCATCGTCAACAGCTCGCGCTCCCCTGCCAAGGACTTGCGCTCAAGATCAGTAAGAACCATCGGCGCCGCCGCAGCCGGAGCGCCCGAACCATCAGTCACAGGCACAGCACCCATACCATCAGGCACATCGATCGGCGGCAGGTCGTCGACGGCCTCCACGGGCGCGGCACCGTAGGCATCGAGCGGGACGTAGTCATACGGCTCTTCTTCGACCGGCGCGGACACCGGCGGCGTCGCGCCCGATGCCCAAGCACCGCGAGATGCCCCCTGCGAACCAGACGTCCGACCGCCCGCGCTACCAGAGCGCTCGGCTTGCGCCCGCTGGCGTTCATAGTTCTGCTCACGACGTCGTTCCGCATCTTCGCGCTTGGCGACATCGCGAAACACGCGACCCGAACTCGCGCGAACCGTCTCCAGATCCAAACCCAGCAGATCGGCAATCTGGATAAAGTATGTGTCGATCATGTAGCTATCGCGCAGCGGATAGATAAGCGTCAGCGCATCTTCCAGCGCCTTGGCACGACCGCCCGGCGTGGTGATGTCACTCGACTCCTGCAGCGAACGGTAGACAAAGTCCATGAGCGGCTCGGCAGCGTCGATGCGCGCCTGAAGCTCCTGTCCACCATGCGCTGTGATGAACTCCATGGGGTCGTTGCCGTCGGGCAGCACCACGCAGCGCAGGTCCATCGAATCCTGCTCGATAAATTGAATCGCGCGACGGGCGGCCTTCTGGCCCGCGGCATCGCCATCGAACATATACACGATACGCTTGGCAAAGCGGGTGAGCGTCTTGACGTGATGCTCCGTGAGCGCGGTGCCCAGCGTGGCGACAACGTTTTTGATCCCCGCCTCCCAGCAGGCGATGCAATCGGTATAGCCCTCCACCACGATGGCCGTATCCTGCGCGACGATAAACTCCTTGGCCCAATTAAAGCCATAGAGGTTTCGCTTTTTATGAAACACACTCGTCTCGGCGGTATTGAGGTACTTGGGTTGGCCGTCACCCATGATGCGCCCGCCAAAGGCAATGTTGTGACCCTGCTCGTCAAAGATGGGGAACATCACGCGGTCGTAGAAGCGGTCGGCAAGCTGCCCGCGCCCGCGGCTCACGGCAACGTTGGCGTCGATCATCTCCTGCGGGGTAAAACCCGCCTGGGACAGGTACGACACCAGCGCGTTGCGGCCCGGTGCAAAGCCCAGGCAGTAGCGACGGCAGACGTCGCCACCCATGCCGCGGCTGGCAAAGTACTCGCGTGGACGGCCGTCCTTACCGCGCATAAGCATGGTGTGGTAGAACTGGGCGGTCTCGGCGCACAGATCGTAGATGCGGGCACGCTTGGTACCGCGTTCGCGGCGATCTCCGGTGTCATGCAGCTCAATACCCGCGCGATCGGCCAAATATCGGATTGACTCGGGAAAGCTCAAGTTCTCGCGCTTCATGATATAGGTGAAGACGTCGCCACCCTCGCCGCAGCCAAAGCAATGCCACACCTGTGTGGCAGGGATAATGTGGAAGGACGGCGTCTTTTCGCCATGAAAGGGGCAGCAACCCCAAAACTCATGGCCGCGGGGCTTGAGCTCAACCGTTTCCTGCACGATAGCAACTAGGTCGGACGCAGCGCGTACCTGGTCTTTTTCCTCATCGCTAATCACGGATGCCCACCCCCTGCTCACCCAAGTTGTGACGAATGTCCTCGATGTTACCCTCGACGGTCGCAATCAACTCATCCAGCGAATCGAACACACGCGAGGGACGCAGCCAGCGCGTAAACGCCAGCGAAACGGAAGCGCCGTACAGGTCGCCCGTATAACCAATTAAGTTAGCCTCGAGATGCGATGAAGCGGCGTCGTCGGCATACGTCGGCGGCAGGCCGACGTTAACGGCAGCAGGCCACGCGGTGTCATCGACCAGCACCAGACCCTCATACACGCCATCGGCAGGCACCTGAATGCCGTCGGGAACCTGCAGGTTTGCCGTGGGAAAGCCCATGCCAGAACCCTCGTGACGGCCGCGAACAACACTGCCACGCACCATATACTGGCGGCCGAGCAACTCAGCAGCAAGCTCCACATGGCCCTGTCCCAGCTCATGACGAATGCGGGTGGCGCAAATGGCCTCACCGCCCTCGCAAAGCAGGTCGTGACCATACACGTCAACGCCGTGCTCGGAACCCCAGGCGCGCATCTCGTCAACACCAGAAGCACCGCCACGACCCAGCCTAAAGTCGCTGCCAACGCGAATCGAACGAATGCAGACCACGCGTGATAGCAGTGCGAAAAAACCGACATGGTCGAGTGCCGCAACCTCAGGCGTAAAGGGAACGGCCACCACCGCATCGACCCCGGTCTGAGCCAAGGCATGTAGACGGTCGGCCGTCGTCATCAATTTTTGAGCGGGCGAAGGACTCACCACAACGTCCGGGTCGGGATCGAAAGTGACCACGACAGCCTTGCAGTCATGGGCACGGGCATCACGGACAAGCGCTTCGATGAGTTCCTGGTGTCCACGGTGCACACCATCGAACACGCCGATGGCAATCGATGCAGCACCCAAGTGCTCGCACTCATCAAACGCATCGGCAGTGACGATGCGGGCCTCGTCCGACTCGCCCTCGAAAAAGATACGCGCGAGCTCACGAGCGGACAACATCATCGAACACCGCCGATTGCCTGCGGAAACACGTGCTCCATGACAAAGCGGCCACTCTCAATGCGGGCAAGCGCCTTGAGTCCCCCATCGAGCACCAACGCAAAAGGCGCCTTCGCGGAATCGAAATCGGCAAGCGCACGCTCAACGGGAATGCGTCGGCCGCAGAGCAGGTCGTCGGCAAGATTGCCCGGCAAGTCAACACGCGTGGCGCCCAAGGCCGCAATGGGATCCAGGGCAAAGCCAGCCGCGGACTCAGGAGAAAGCTCCTCGACCGCATGACAAGCGCCAATGGAAACAACACCGGAGGCCGTGCGGCGCAGCGCGGAAATGTGCGCGGCGCTCTCGCAGGCGCGGCCCAAATCGCGAGCGAGCGCACGGATATAGGTACCCTTGCTCACCGAGAACGCCACGGTCCACACACACGTATCACCTTCGCCTCCCACGGCGATCAGGTCGGCGGCATAGACCTCGACGGGGCGCGGAGGTAGGTCCACCGCATTGCCCTCGCGAGCAGACTTGTAGGCGCGAACGCCATTGACCGAGATAGCCGAAAACGCCGGCGGCACCTGCATCTGCGGACCCAGCATAGCGGCCAAGCGCTCACGGGCATAGGCAGGATCGCGGAGCTCGTTGGCAACAGCCACCGTGCGGACCGCCTCGCCCTCCGCATCATCGGTATTGGTCTCGGCGCCAAACGAGATGTCGGCGACATAGCTTTTGGTATCGAGGGTTAGCATGCCCAGCAAACGAGTAGCCTGGCCAACACCCACCACCATGACACCCGATGCCATGGGGTCGAGCGTGCCGGCATGGCCGACGCGACGCTCATGGAGGGCGCGCCGACATTGCGAGACCACATCGTGGGACGTGCAGCCCACCGGCTTATCGACGGCGAGCAGCATATTCAGTTGAGAAGGCGTACGACGAGCCATGTACCATCCAAAAAGTTAAAGCTCGACGGTCACCGAAGCGGGATCCTCCCCTACCAGTTCGGCCAGCATGGGAAGTGCCACGGTAAGCGTCTCGAGAATCGTTCCGTTGTTGGAGAAACCGGCGGCAGCGGGATGTCCGCCTCCGCCAAAGGCAGCAGCGATCTCGGACACGTTGAGGTCGCCCTTGGAGCGCAGGTTGCCGCGCACCTTGGTATCGCCCTCAATGCCCTTCAGGAACAGGCAGACTTCGACGCCCATCACCGAGCGAACCACATCGACCAGGCCGTCGCACTCATCCGAGGTGACACCGCAAGCCTCAAGGTCACTCTGGTACGCGTAACTATACGCGACGCGCCCGTGAGCCACCGTCTTGATGCGGCCCATAACGATGGACTTGAGGTGCAAAAACTCAACGCGCATGCTCTGGTAGACCTCGAGTGCCACACGCGCCGGATCGGCACCGTGGGCAACCAGACGCGAGGCTGCATGGAACGCGGCGGCATCGGCGTTTTGGTACTGAAAACGGCCGGTATCGGTAACCAAGCCACACAGCAGGCAGGTCGCAACGCCATCACGTGCGACAATGCCGCAATTGTCCAAGAAGCGGTCGATGATCATGGCGCAGGCTGCAGCTTCGACGCGCCTCAGGCTGAGCTCGGCAAACTCCTCGCGCGCCGGATGGTGATCGAAGCACACCACATGCTTGGAGCGACGAAGCACCTCGGCGGAATTATTGAGACGCTCGACGACCGGCACGTCCACCGAGATGAACAGGTCCGGATTGCCGGTATACGCAGATGCCGGTACCAGGCGATCGGAGCCTTCCATAAAGCGGTAGATACGCGGAACCGGATCATCGTCTGCCAGCAGCAGGGCAATGTCCTTGTTGGGGAAAAACTTCATGAGTGAAAGGCCCAGACCCAAAACGGAGCCCAAGGCATCGCCATCGGGAGAAGTATGTCCCGAAATCGCAATGGAGGACGCACCCTCGATGAGCTCGAGGATGCGTCGCTGAATATCTGCAGACTCGCACGAGGCGAGGTCGGCGGAATTAGTCATCTAAAGCTGCCTCCTGGGCGGCATCCGCTATCGGATAGCCGTCCTCGTCCTTTTCGATCGCAAGCGTGGCGGGAACGTTTTCCAGCGCACGCGTGATACGCTCGGCCTCATCGGTCGAGCGATCGATGCGAAAATCGAGCTCGGGCGTAACACGCCAATCGAGCGAGCGAGCCAACAGGCTGCGAATACGGCCCTTAGCGCTTGCGAGCGCCTCCAAGACCTCGTCGTAGCGGCTCGCATCGCACGACACGTACACGCGCGCAAACGAACGGTCCACCGCGACCTCGACCGCGGTCAAAGTAACCAGGTCGAGACGCGGATCGGAAACCTCAAAGAGCAGGATATAACCGAGCTTCTCGCGAAGCTGCTCGCCCAGACGGCGGGTTGCCTGCGTCTGCTTCATAGCGCTACCCCCTACTCGGTACGGGCAACCTGGTCGATACGATAACCCTCGATCTGGTCGCCGGGCTTGATGTCCTGGAAGTTCTCCAGGCCAATGCCGCCCTCGGAACCGCTCTTGAGGCTCTTGGCCTCGTCCTTGTAGTGACGCATCGAGGCGATCTTGCCGTTGAAGACCACGATGCCGTCGCGCACCAGACGCACGGAATCGGTCGCGGCGATCTCGCCCTCTTCGACGCGGACACCGGCGGCGATACCGACTTTGGGCACCTTGAAGGTGTCCAGGACGGTCGCGGTGCCCGTGGAGACCTCGACCTCGGTGGGCTTGAGCATGCCGATACGGGCAGCGTCGAGCTCCTCGAGGCACTTGTAGATGACGTCGTAGCAACGGATCTCGACGCCCTCGCGCTCGGCGGCGGAGCGGGCCTTACCGTCGGGACGGACGCCAAAGCCGATGATGATGGCGTTGGAGGCGTCGGCCAGGACGACGTCGGTCTCGTTGATGGCACCAACGGCAGAGTGGATCGTGTTGATGCGAACCTCGGACTGATCCATCTTGTCGAGCGAGTCCTGAAGGGCCTCGATGGAACCCTGGACGTCGGCCTTGATGATCAGGTTGAGCTCCTTGACCTCGGCGTCGGCAATGGTCTCGAAGAGGTTCTCGAGCGTGACGTGCTTGACGCGGCTCTGCTCCTCGATACGGGCCTTGAGCGAACGCTCGTCGGCCAGCGCACGTGCCTCGCGCTCGTCCTCGAACACGCGGAACTCGTCACCGGCGTTGGGTACGGACTGCAGGCCCAAAATCTCGACGGCGTCGGAGGGACCGGCCTCGGTGACAGCGCGGCCCTTGGGGTCGAGCATGGCGCGGACGCGGCCGTAGGTGAGGCCGGCGACCAGTGTATCGCCCACGTGCAGGGTACCGCGGGTCACGAGCACGGTAGCGACCGAACCGCGGCCCTTGTCGAGCTTGGCCTCGAGGACGTTGCCGGAGGCAAAGGTGTCCGGGTTGGCCTTGAGCTCGAGCACGTCGGCCTGGAGCAGCACGGTCTCGAGCAGGTCGTCGATACCGATCTTCTGCTTCGCCGAGATGTTGACAAACATGTTCTGTCCGCCCCACTCCTCGGGGATGACACCGTACTCGGTGAGCTCCTGGCGCACGCGGTCGGGGTTGGCGCCCGGCTTATCGATCTTGTTGACAGCAACGACGATGGGTACGCCGGCGGCCTTGGCGTGGTTGATCGACTCGACGGTCTGGGGCATGACGCCGTCGTCGGCAGCCACGATCAGAATGACGATGTCGGTCACCTTGGCACCACGGGCACGCATGGCCGTAAAGGTGGCATGGCCCGGGGTATCGATGAAGGTGATCTTGCGGTCGTTGATCATAACCTGCGAAGCACCGATTGCCTGGGTAATGCCGCCTGCCTCGCCGGCTGCAACGCCGGTGTGGCGGATGGCGTCGAGCAGCGACGTCTTGCCGTGGTCGACGTGGCCCATGACGGTGACGACCGGTGCGCGCGGCTTAAGGTCGGCGGGATCGTCGTAGAACGAGAAGGTGTTCTCCTCCTCGGGGGTGATGATCTTGATCTGACGGCCCAGGTCGTCGGCAACGAGCTCGACGAGGTCGTCGGACATGGACTGCGTCATGGTGAGCGGCGTACCCAGCAGGAACAGTCGCTTGATGATGTCGTTGGCCGGAACGTCGAGCGCCTCAGCGAGCTCCTGGACCGTAACACCCTGGGAGACCTTGATGGCATCGAGTTCCTCGGGGTTCACGCCCTGGGCCAATGCCTCCTCTATCTTGCGCTCCTCCTGAGCCTTGGCAGCCTCGCGCTCACGCTTCTCCTTGCGCTTCTTGCGGCGACCGGTGGACTCACGAGAGGCCTCCTCGACGGCAGCACGAGCCTCCTCGAGCACCTTCTCGCGGCTGTACTCCTCGGCCTCACGAGCCATGCGGCTGTAGTGGTCCTCTTCGTTGTTGTGACCGCCCTTGCGCTTCTTGCCCTTGCCCTGCTTATCAGGGTTGGGGAAGTCCATACCGGCAGCGACGTTGTTGCTGGCGTTGGTGCGATGGCTATGCGGACGGCTCTCGGAGGCGTTGCGCTCGGAGTTGCTGTCGGAGGCGTTGCGATCGTTACGGCGGCCACCGCGACGGTTACCGCGCTCGGCGGCGCGCTCGGCCTTGGCCTTGTCCTCGGCGTCCTTTTTCTCCTTGAGCACGGTCTCCTGTGCGGCGATCTGGTCGAGCAGCGAACGGAAGCGCGAACCGGAGTCGGAAGCGGGAACGGCGCGGCGCTGGGCCTCGCGGGCAGCCTCCTCCTTCTCGCGGGCAAGGCGCTCCTGCTCGGCCTTCTTCTTGGCCTCGGCCTCGGCGCGTGCGGCCTCCTCGGCAGCCTGGGCTGCGGCAAACTGGCGGCGCTCCTCCTCGCGTGCCTTCTCGGCGGCGATGCGCTCGCGCTCGGCCTCGGCGGCGCGAGCGGCCTCCTCGGCGGCAGCTGCCTGCTCCTCGGCCTGCTTGGCGGCCTCGACTTCCTGAGCGCGGGCCTCGATCACCGAGGCAAGCTGCTTGCGGACCATGGCGACATAGGCGTCCTCCAAGGTGGAGGAAGCGGACTTAGCAGGAATCTTCATATCGGCGAGATGACCCATCAGTTCCTTGGAGGTCATGCCGAACTCTTTGGCCAGGGTGGACACACGGACTTTTGCCATATGACTTCACCTACCCTTTCTGGCACCTTGGGTGCCTAGAGACTGAACGAGCGTGGGAGACGCGCCGGGACCCACCCGGCGCGACCGCGCGCTAGATCAGGTCCTCCGCATCATCGAAGGCGTCGGTGTCGTGGACACCGCAGAAACGGGAGCCGGGACGAGCCTGGTTGCGGCACTGGATGCCGTCCTCGGACACATACTCGCAGCGGCGGACGTCCTCGTCCTCCTCGTCACCGATCAGGTCGGCGGCGGGCTCCTCGTGAACGGGAACGTTCTTGAGGATGTCGGCGGCAAGCGTCTCGGACTTGATGTCGATGTGCCAGCCGGTCAGGCGCGCGGCGAGGCGGGCGTTCTGGCCCTCCTTGCCGATGGCGAGGGACAGCTGGTCGTCGGGCACGATGACGCCGGCGTAGGCCTTCTCCTCGTCGATGAGGACGCGGGTGACCTTAGCGGGCGAAAGGGCGTTAGCGACGTAGACGGCAGGATCGGCATCCCACAGGATGACGTCGACGCGCTCGCCACGGAGCTCGCCCACGACAGCGCGAACACGGCTGCCCTTGGGGCCGACGCAGGCGCCCACGGGATCCAGACGGTCGTCAAGCGAGTGGACGGCGACCTTGGAGCGCTGGCCGGGCTCGCGGGCGATCGACTTGATCTGGACGGTGCCCTCATAGATCTCGGGCACCTCCTGCTCAAACAGACGACGCATGAGCTCGGGGTGGGTACGGGAGATGACAATCGGCGGACGGCTGTGCTCGCCGCGAACCGGCTGCAGGTTGGAGTTGGGGTCGCGAACGTCGATGATCACGGCCTTGATGTGCTGGTTGTGCAGGTAGCGCTCGCCCATCGGACGCTCGTTGCGCTCGTTCTCATAACGACGCTGATCAAAGTGCGGAAGCTCGGCCTCGACGCCCTCGCGGATCTTGACAATCGTGAAGTCGGGCGTGGACTGCAGCACGGTGCCGCTGATGAGGTCACCGATGCGGCCGGAGAACTCCTCGTAGATCTGCTCGCGGGCGGAGTTGCGCACGATGGCGTTGATCTCGGCCTTGGCGTGCTGGGCGGCGATGCGGCTCGTGTTCTTGGGGGTGACGTCGATCTCCTCGAACTCGGTGAAGTTGCCCTCCTCGTCCATGGAATCGTCGATCGGCTCCAGGCGGTAGACATAGATCTTGCCGGTGGTGCGGTCGATGGTCACCTTGGCGCCCCACTCAAGATGCAGGATCTCGGCGTAGCTCTTGGCGAGCGACTGCTCCAGGCGGTCGATCAGGTAGAGCTGGTCGATGTGCTTCTCCTGGCAAAGCTCCATCAGGGCGGACATCATGTCGGATGCTGCCATCTTACTTTCCTTCCTTCGCGGGCTTGAAGTCGTAGGTGGGCTTCAACTTGCACTTTTTAACATCAGAGAAATCGAGGGTAACGGACTCGCCGTCCTCGAGCTCGAGGGTCACGTTCGTCTCGGTCGCGGCGGCAATCTTGCCGGTGTACTTACGACGGCCCTCGGTGGCGGTGGAGGTGAGCTCGCAGTCCTCGCCCACAAAGCGGGCAAAGTCGCGCGGACGGCGCAGCGGGCGCGCCATGCCCGGGCTCGACACCTCGAGCGTGTAGCTCGAAGAGATGGGGTCGAGCTCCTCAATCACATCGCCGACCCACTTGGTGTTGGCCGTGACGTCGTTGAGCGACAGGCTCTGACCCTCGGCACCCTCGATACGCACGCGCACGCAGGGGGCCTTGGTGGCACCCACGAGCTCGACGTCGACGATGTCGACATCGTACTGGGGAGCGACGGCCTCGAGCGCGTCGATAATCGCCTGCTCGGTCTTGGTCTTGACCATTGCGGCACCTCCATCCATACAAAAAAGAAGCGGGGCCGAAACCCCACTTCTTTCAATTACAACTTCATTTGCAAGCAAACTATACCAATACCTGCACAAACGTGCAACCACAACACAAACCCGCAGGTCAGCGTGAGCACAGGTTCTCCACAAGAAATGGATAATTGGGTGTTGTCGCAAGTGTCCTTAACCAAAAAGAGGGGCGACTCCCCACGGAATCGCCCCTCGCTTTTTGATGTCAGCTATGCGCGCAGCGCTTACTTGACCACCAGGTTAACCAGCTTGCCGGGCACGCAGATGGCCTTGAAGACCGTCTTGCCCTCAAGCCACTTGGCAACGGCGGCCTCGGCGGCAGCCTGCATCTCCTCGTTGGAGGCGTCGCGGGCGACGTCGATGCGGCCACGGACCTTGCCGAGCACCTGTACGACGATCTGCACCGTGTCCTCGATGGACTCGGCCAGGTCAAACTCGGGCCAGGCGGCGGTGTAGGCGTTGCCCTCACAGCCGAGCGCCTCATGCCACAGCTCATCGGCCCAGAACGGGCAGATGGGGGCAAGGACGCTCACGATATCCTTGGCCACGCCGTAGCACAGGGCCTTGTCACGGGAAGCGCCCTCAGTAGCGTTGAGGTAGGCGCTCGCGGCATTGACGAGTTCCATGACGGCCGAGATCGCGGTGTTGAACTGGCCGCGGTCAAAGTCCTCGGTGCACTTGGCGATGGTGCGATGGCGCTCGCGGTAGAGCTTCATCGCTGTCTCGTCGAGCGCGGACTTGTCAAAGGCCACGTTGGCGTCGCCGGACTGGACGAGCTGCCACACGATACGCCAGGCGCGCTTTATGAAGCGGTTAGCGCCCTCGACGGCCTTGGGATCCCAGTCGAAGTCCTTCTCGGGCGGGGCGATAAACAGGATCGCCAGACGCATGGTGTCGGCACCGTAGGGCTCAATGACTGAACTCGGGGGCACGACGTTGCCCTTGGACTTGGACATGGTGTCGCCGTTCTCGTCCTTGACCATGCCCTGGCACAGCAGGTTGGTAAAGGGTTCGTCAACGCTCAGCAGGCCCAGGTCGCGCAGCGCCTTGGTAAAGAAGCGACTGTAGAGCAGGTGCAAAATGGCGTGCTCGATGCCGCCGATGTAGTTATCGACGGGCATCCAACGATCGGCGGCCTCACGGGAGAAGGGCAGCTCGGTGTTGTGCGGGTCGGTATAGCGCAGGTAATACCAGCTGGAGCAGGTGAAGGTGTCCATGGTATCGGTCTCGCGCTTGGCCGGGCGACCACAGACCGGGCAGGTGGTCTCGTAGAACTCCTTGCACTCGGCGAGGGTCTCGCCGGCACCCAGGTCCAGGTTCTCGGGCAGCGTCACCGGCAGCTGGTCCTCGGGCACGGGCACGATGCCGCAGTGCTCGCAGTGGATGGCCGGGATGGGGTTGCCCCAGTAACGCTGACGGCTGATGAGCCAGTCGCGCAGGCGGAACTCGACCTTGCGACGGCCGCAGCCCATGGCCTCGAGGTCGGCCACGATGGCAGCCTCGCCCTCAGAGTGCTTGCCGCCGCGCATGCCGGTGTACTTGCCCGACTGGACGAGCGTGCCCTCGGCAGCGTGGGCGCAATCCCAGTCGACGTTCTCGGCATGGAAGGTGTCGATGGTCTCGCCGCTAGCCTCGACGGCAGCGCGATCCTCATCGTCCAGGATGATCGGCACGATCGGCAGGTCGTACTTGCGGGCGAACTCAAAGTCGCGCTGGTCGCCGCAGGGAACGGCCATGACGGCACCGGTGCCGTAGTCGGCAACGACATAGTCAGCGACCCACACGGGGATCTTCTCGCCGTTGACGGGGTTTACCACGTAGCGGCCCGTAAAGGCGCCGTGCTTCTCGAGGGTACCCTGGGCGCGCTCGACGGCAGAGATATGCTTGGAGTCCTCGACGATCTTGGTGACGGCCTCCTCGTACTGAGTGCCCTCGACGAGCTCGTGCAGGCGCGCGTACTCGGGAGACAGGACAAAGAAGGAAACGCCAAAGAGCGTGTCGGCGCGCGTGGTGAAGACGGTGATCTTGCCCTCGTCGCCCTCGATGGGCTCGCCATCGGCGTCGCACAGGGTAAAGTCGACCTCGGCACCCTCGGAGCGGCCGATCCAGTTGGCCTGCATCTGCTTGACGCGCTCGGGCCAGCCAGGGAGCTTCTCCAGGTCGTCGAGCAACTCCTGGGAGTACTCGGTAATCTTGTAGTACCACTGCTCAAGATCGCGCTTCTCGGGCTCGGTGCCGCAACGCCAGCACTTGCCCTCGGTCACCTGCTCGTTAGCCAAAACGGTCTTGCAGGTGGGGCACCAGTTAACCGGATTCTTCTTACGATAGACCAGGCCCTTTTCCCACATCTTCTCAAAGATCCACTGACCCCAGCGATAGTAGTCGGGACTGCAGGTCTTAACGGTGCGATCCAGGTCGTAGGAGAAGCCCATGCGCCTCATCGTGGCGAGCGCCTGGTCCATGTTCTTATACGTCCAGGCGGCAGCCTGCGTGTTGTGCTTGATGGCGGCGTTCTCGGCGGGCAGGCCAAAGGCGTCAAAGCCGATGGGGTGCAGCACGTCAAAGCCGCGCATGCGGGCCTGACGGGCCATGGCATCGC
>URQD01000049.1:0-13508 GCA_900549905.1 uncultured Collinsella sp.
TCTTGCCGAGAGCTACCTCAACGACGATGCCGTGCTCACCTGTGCCGTCAGGTCGGGCGCAAAGGCAATCCATCCCGGCTATGGCTTCTTTTCCGAAAAGGCGAGCTTTGTGCGCGATTGCGACAAGTACGGTCTGGCGTTTGTCGGTCCTTCGGCCGAGGTTATCGACCGTATGGGCGACAAAGATGCGGCGCGCCGAACGGCTGCCGCTGCGGGCGTGCCCATCGTGCCGGGCTGCGATTTGCTCAAAAGCCCCGAGGAGGCGACGGCAGAGGCCGAGCGCATCGGCTGCCCGGTGCTCATCAAGGCTCGTGCGGGCGGTGGCGGCCGTGGCATTCGCAAGGTAGAGCGCGTGGAAGATGCGGCGAAGGCCTTCATCGAGGCGCGTGCCGAGGGCGAGGCCGTTTTTGGCGACGGTGAGTGCTACATGGAAAAGTTCGTGGCGCCGGCGCATCACGTTGAGGTGCAGATTATGGCCGACAAACAGGGCCATGTGTTTTCGCTCGGCGAGCGCGAGTGCTCGGTGCAGCGCCGCAACCAAAAGCTGGTCGAGGAGAGTCCCGCACCGTGTCTTGACGGGCACGACGAGATTCGTGCACGCATGCACAAGGCTGCGCGCGATTTGGCTCGTGCCGTCGGCTACGAAGGAGCCGGTACCATCGAGTTTTTGTACTCGGACGACGGCAATTTCTACTTTATGGAAATGAACACGCGCCTACAGGTGGAACATCCGGTCACGGAGTTTGTGGCCGATACCGATCTGGTCAAGTGGCAGCTGCGCGTGGCTGCCGGCCAGCCCTTGCCGTTTGAGCAGGAGGACGTACCGCTCCGCAACCATGCCATGGAATGCCGCATCAATGCCGAGACGCCGGACTTCCTTCCGTCGTGCGGAACGATCACCACGCTGCGTGTACCGGGCGGTCCGCGCGTGCGCTGGGACTCGGCCATGTTTACCGGTGCTGCCGTTCCGCCGTACTACGACTCCATGCTCGGCAAGCTCATCGTGTGCGCACCTACGCGCGACGGCGCCATTCGCAAGATGCGCTCGGCCTTGGGCGAGCTCGTGATTGAGGGCGTGAGCGAAAACAGTGAGCTTCAGCTCGACGTGCTGGCAAACGACGAGTTCTTGTCAGGCATGTATCACACCGATCTGATGGGGCATCTCTATGCTGATGAATAGAAAAGCGAAGACGGTCAATGTCCTTGAGGGGCCGATAACCGAGTCGTGTGCCGAGTTTCCCGCGCGTCACGTGTTTATCAAGTGCCCGGAGTGCCGCCGCGTGATCGATGAGGCGCGTCTGCGCGACAACCTCGAGGTCTGCCCTCGTTGCGGTAAGCACTTTCGTGTGAGCGGTCGCGCGCGCCTGCGCATGACGGTCGACGCGGGCACATTTGAGGAATGGGATGCCAATCTGGCATCGGAGGATTTCCTCTCGTTTCCCGGCTATGCCGATAAGCTTAAGGCCGCTGGTGAGCGCTCAGGCGAGCATGATGCCGTCGTGTGCGGCAGGGGCAAGGTCTGCGGCTGCGATACTGCGGTCTTCTTTATGGACGCCAGCTTTATGATGGGCTCGATGGGCTCCGTGGTGGGCGAGAAGATCTGTCGCGTCTTTGAGCGCGCGGCCGAGCTGGGGCTGCCGGTTGTTGGCTTTACCGTGTCGGGCGGCGCCCGCATGCAAGAGGGCGTGACTTCGCTCATGCAGATGGCCAAGATCTCTGCAGCCGTTAGGCGGCATAGCGAGGCAGGCGGTCTGTACATCACGGTGCTCACCGATCCCACGACCGGCGGCGTGACTGCGAGCTTTGCCATGGAGGGCGACATCATCTTGGCCGAGCCCGATGCCCTGACGGCGTTTGCCGGCCCGCGCGTGATCGAGCAGAACATGCACAAGCGCCTGCCCAAGGGATTCCAGCGCTCCGAGTTTTTGCTGGAGCACGGCTTTTGCGATGCGGTCGTTCCGCGTGGCGAGATCGCGCTTGCGGTGGGCGAGCTGCTGGCGTTGCACGAGGGGCACGCGCCTGGCCTGGGCGCGCCGCACGAGATCGTGCATACGGGTCGCCGCGGCAAAAAGCTGGGACATCTGTTTAAGCGCACGCCCGCACCAAAGACGGCGCTCGAGATTGTCAAGCAGACCCGCTCGGCAGACCGTGCCACGGCGGGCGAGATGATCTTGCTGGGGCTGGATGGATTTGTGGAGCTGCATGGCGACCGTTATTTTGGCGACGATGCCGCCGTGGTGGGTGGTATTGGCTGGAAAGACGGACGCCCCGTGACGGTTATCGCCATCGAGCGCGGCACCACGACCAAGGAGCGCATGCACCGCAACTTTGGTATGGCGCATCCCGAGGGCTACCGCAAAGCACGGCGTCTGATGCGTCAAGCCGAAAAGTTTGGTCGTCCGGTGCTGTGTCTGGTTGATACCTCGGGCGCGTTTTGCGGCATTGGTGCCGAGGAGCGCGGCCAGGGCGAGGCGATCGCCCAAAACCTCATGGAGATGAGCGGTCTTAAGACGCCGGTCGTATCCGTGGTGACGGGGGAGGGCGGCTCCGGCGGCGCGCTGGCGCTGTCTGTTGCCGACCGCATTCTTATGCTCTCGAGCTCTGCCTATTCGGTGGTAAGTCCCGAGGCCTGCGCATCGATCCTGTGGAAGGACACCGATCGCGCAGAGGAGGCCGCTGAGGCGTTGAAGCTCACGGCCCCCGACCTGCTATCGCTGGGCATTATCGATGGCATCGTTAAAGACGAAGGGTTGTCGCACGAGGAGATCGCCGACGCCGTGATGTCCGCAGCGTTCGCGGCTTTCGACAAGCTGGGTGCGCTCGATGCCGATGAGCTCACCAATCTTCGCTATGAAAAATACCGAGCGATCGGTCAGTATCGCGCAATGTGACAAAGTGTCCAAGGCCGTGGCTCATGTGGGCTGCGGCCTTTTTGTATCTTGTGGATAAAGTGGCTACACTACAATCCGGTTACGCAATGGATCTATATGGATAACGCCATGGGGGCTGATAAAGATGGTCGAATGGATTGTTCGTCGTGCGCAGGGTGACCGTGCGCGCGTGGGTACGCTGACGGGCATGGTGTGCATTCTCGCCAATGTGGCACTTTGCGCTGCGAAAGGTGCTATCGGAGTGGTGTCAGGCTCGGTTTCGATCGTAGCGGACGCCATGAACAACCTTTCCGATGCCAGTTCGAACATCGTGAGCGTTTTGGGCTTTAAGCTGGCGAGCAAGCCCGCCGACCCCGAGCATCCTTACGGCCATGGTCGTTACGAGTATCTTTCGGGTCTGGTCGTGGCGGCCCTCGTACTGCTTATCGGCGTTGAGCTCGTTAAGTCCTCGGCAGAGAGAATTATCCATCCCGAACCCGTCGAGTTCTCGCTTGCCCTGGTTGCGGTTCTTGTGCTGTCGATGGTCGTAAAGCTGTGGATGGCGGCGCTTAACCAAAAGCTCGGCGACCGCATTGAGTCCGAAACGCTGCACGCGACCGCGCAGGACTCTAAAAACGACGTCCTTGCCACGGGTGCCGTATTGATCTGTGCAATTGTTTCGCAGGTGACGCATGTAAATCTTGATGCTTGGGTTGGACTTGCCGTTGGCGCCTATATTGGCTGGAGCGGGTTTGATCTGATTCGTGATACGGTGAGTCCGCTGTTGGGCCAGGCTCCCGATCCAAAACTGGTCAAGCACATCCGGGACAAGATCATGAGCTACCCGGGTGTTTTGGGCGTTCACGACTTAATGGTCCATGACTACGGCCCGGGCAGGAAGTTCGCAAGCGCTCATGCCGAGATGGCGGCCGAAGCCGATCCGCTGGAGAGTCATGACACGCTCGACAACATTGAGCAGGCGTTTAGGAAAGATGACGGCATGATCGTCACGCTTCATTACGACCCCATCGTGACCGACGATCCAAAGGTGGCAGATATGCGCCTCCGCATCAACGCGATGGCCAAACAGATCGACGGCCGTATTTCGATCCACGACCTGCGCTGCGTGCCGGGCCCTACGCACACTAACGTGATTTTTGACTGCGTGCGTCCTTCGGATTTAACGATGGGCGCCGATGACCTTAGGCGCACGCTGGCGCAGCAGGTGGAGTCCGAATATCCCAAGTCGATAGCCAAGATTACGGTCGATGAAGACTACGTCGGCGCGGCACGCGAGTAGGGCTGTATCGCTAGGGCCATTCGCGCAAAAGGGGAGACCATGAAGAAACTGTATCTGCTCCGTCACGGTCAGACGGAGTTCAATGTCAAAAAGCTCGTCCAGGGCCGCTGCGATTCACCGCTAACGGACTTGGGCCGTCAGCAGGCCGCAAAGGCCGCCGCATGGCTTAAAGCCCGCGACGTCACCCCCGACAAGGTAGTCTCGTCTCCTTTAAGCCGAGCCATGGCCACGGCTCGGCTCGTCGCAGGCGAGCTCCTCGGCCCGGACGCCGCCGTCGAGCCCTGCGAAGGCATCATCGAACGCTGCTATGGCTCCTTTGAAGGGGGCCCGCACGACGCACTGCCTACCGACGTCTGGGATCCGGGCGAGGACTTAATCCCCTTCGGAGGGGAAGGAAGTCAGGCGCTGCAAGAGCGTATGGTAAGCACGCTCGCTAATCTCATGAGCGCCGATGATGTTGAAACCGTCCTGGCAGTAAGCCACGGCAGCGCCAGCCGCCAATTCATCAAAGCCGCCGCCCCAGAGGGCTTCGAACTCCCAGCAAAGCTCCCCAACTGCGCCATCATGATCTTTGATTTTGAGGATTCGCAAGAAGAATGCGACACGTCCCAATGTAAGTTCACCTTGCAGCAGATCATCGATCCTCAACAAAGTCTTTAGCCTGAGCGAGCAGAGTTAAGCAGGCATCAACGTGTCGTCTCCCGAGCTTTGGCTTGACACGCTGAACATCTACAAGGATAACCTTGAGGCCGTCGAGGCGTTCCTGGCCGACGCCCGCGCCATGGGCGACGGTCGCCTCAATGTGGTGCTCACCGGTGCCGGCACCTCCGATTACGTGGGTGAGGTTGTCGTCCTCAACCCCGACCTATCCCTCGTCGAGACCTATCTCGGTGGCGAGAGCGTCTACACTGAGAAGTAGCTGCTGACCTATTTGCGATTTGATGCGAATAATGAGACCCCGATTCGGCTTTATCGAATCGGGGTCTTTGCTGTGGTGTCCAGCTAAATCAAAACAGGCCTATTCTGCGACGATGATGCGAGTTGATTCGAGAACCATGGAACGCTGTTTGTCGTTGACATTTGCATCGGTGATGAGTGCGTCCATTTGATCGAGATTGAAGAAGCCGAAGAAGTCCATCTGTCCGATCTTGCTTGAATCGCAGACAAGGTAACGCTTGGCGGCGCGATCGCAAGCGAGCGCCTGTAAGCGTCCTTCCTCAAGGTTAGAACAGGAGATGGATTGGGCGAGTACGCCGTTGGTGCCGATAAAGCAAGTGTCGATACCGAGCGGGGCGAGAGCATCTTCGGCGATGGGCCCGACGAAAGAACCCGATCGTTTGCGATACTGTCCTCCCAGGGCCCAGATCTCCACATCGTTACGCGTCTGGAGCATGTTCAGCACGATGATGCTGTTTGTGATGACGCGCAGCCGCATGCGCGGCAGCGCACGGGCGATGAGAGCGCAAGTCGAACCGGGTCCGAGGAAGATGGTGTCGCGCTCTCTGATGAGGTTGACAGCGGTGCGTGCGATATGCTCTTTTTCAGGGGAGCGGATTGAGAGCTTTTCAAAAAACGGGACCTCTTCGGCAATGGGGGAGCCGCTTGAAAGTCGGATGCCACCGTACTCGCGGATGACGCCAGCGCGTCGCGAGAGCTCATCGAAGTCTCTTCGAGCGGTCATTTCAGATATACCAAAGATTGTTGCGGCTTGGGCAACAGTGACCATTCCGCGCTGAGCGCACAGCTCAAGTAATTGTTCGTGACGTTCGGGTTTAAGCATGGCTTGCCAATTGGATTATGCGGTAATGACGGAGGTATAGGCGCGGAGGGCCTCGATGGTCCGGGGGTCTGCGTCCTCGTTAATGAATGCCGCGGTCATATCCTCCAGTGTGGTGAAAAGGCAGAAGTCGCGCCTTCCGACTTTTTCAGCATCTACAACAAGATAACGCTCCTGAGCTCGAGAAAGAGCGTCTGAGAGGACCATGGCTGCATCGGGACGAGAGCCAAAGACCTCGTTTCCAAAAATACCGGTTGCCGAGACGTAGGCCTTGGGAGCGGATAGACCGTAGGGGCCGCGGCCGTTGTATGGCATGGTGAAAACTCGCGTGTCGTGACGCATCATGCCACCAACAAAGAATAGATCTATATGTGGATTGTCGGCTAGCAGGTTCAGCACGGGAAGACTGTTGGTGACGACGCGTATGTCCTCCTGGGGCAAATACGAACACATGAGCTCGAGAGTGGAGCCTCCACCGAGAAAGATCGTATCGCCGGCTGAGACGGTTTGGGCGGCGGCTATAGCAGCGGCACGTTTCTGATCAACTTGAAAACGACGTTTCTCCTCATGCGGGGTCAAACGTGAAAGGGCTGTTCCGTGGGCGGAGTGTGGAAGCTGAGCCCCTCCGTGTACGCGCACAAGAAGGCCCTTGTCGGCAAGCTCGGCCAGGTCACGCCTGATGGTCATATCCGAAACAGATAGGGTATTAGATATCTCGTTTACCGATACCGAATGATGTTGATCGAGCAAGTCGAGAATGGCCTGCTGGCGTTCGGATTTCATGAGTGCCGACTCCCTCATCGAGCGTTTGTTCTTATTTCAATGTAAACGAACAACATAAATAAACGCAAACCGTTCACGAAGGCACATTACCTTTCACCGGTCAAAACATAACGCTCACGGAAAAAACCATCAAATAGGAGGTAAATAGAGCTCATTCCAAAAATCATCTCTTGACCAATAAACAAATATAAACGAACAGAACGAACAGAACGAACAGAACGAACAGAACGAACAGAACGAAGAGAATTAATAAGTATGAAAGGACAGAAGATGCGTATCGGTGTCATCCTTGCAAGTCACGGAGAGTTCGCTCAGGCCGCCCTCGGCGCCGTCGAGATGATTGCGGGCAAGCAGCCTGATGTCATCGCTCTTGGTCTCACCGCCGAGAAGAGCCTGGAGTCTTTCGAGTCCGAGATGCGCGAGGCTTACGAGACCCTCAGCGCCGAGTGCGAACTCGTCGTCACCCTATGCGACATCTACGGCGGCACCCCATTCAACGTGACTACCCGCTGCCTGCTCAACGGCATGAACATGGTTGCCTACACTGGCCTGTCCATGCCCGTTGCGGTCGAGCTCCTGCTCACCCGCGATGGCCTCGATTCCGCCGACGCGGTCCGTGCCCAGCTCACTGCCGCTCACGCCGGGGCCCAGCAGGAGATCAAGGCTCCCGCTCCGGCCGTGGAGGCAGACGAGGACGATTTGGACCTCTAGGCTCGTTAGCCCGTCGATTCGAGTGGCGCTCACCCGTATCCCCCGAGTGGGCGCCTCGATCGAGCAGAGCATTCGTAAACGGTACTGAAGGAACGTGCAAACGAAAAGGAGAACATCATGGCACTCAAACTCGTCGACATCGATGACCGCCTGATCCACGGTCAGGTTGCCACCACTTGGATTCCCGACTTCGGCATCGAATCGGCAATCATTGTCTCGGATAAGGTCGCCAACGACCCCGTCCAGAAGTCCGTCGCCGGCCTCGCCGCCCCCGACATCAAGGTCTCCGTCTTCGGTGTCGAGAAGTTCATTGAGGTCCTCAAGAAGACCGAGCTCAAGAAGGCCACGATGGTGCTCTTCACCAACCCCATCGACGCCCTCAAGCTGCACGAGAACGGCTTGCCGTTCGACTACCTGAACGTCTCCGGCATGCGCTTCAACGAGCAGCGTCATCGCCTGCACAAGAACATGTCCGTCACCGCCGAGGAAAAGGCCGCCTTCGAGGAGCTCATTGGCCTCGGCGTCGACTGCTGGATGCAGACCACCACGCGCGATTCCAAGGAGCCCGTGTCCGAGCTCCTCAAGAACTACTAAGTAAGTAACCATCTCCGGGCATGTGAACCCGGGGCGTGCCCATCGGAGGGAACGATGGGCGAATAGGGAAGGAGAGGCTTATGCTTCAGGCACTTCTGCTCGCCATCTGGGCGGGTCTGTGCACTTGGGACCAGTTCGGTCCCCACCTGGGCTTCCGCAAGCCCCTGCTGGCATCCGTCGGCGTCGGCATCATCCTCGGTGACATGACGACCGCCATCATGATCGGCGCGACCATGGAGCTCATGTGGCTCGGCGTCAACAACATCGGCGCTTATGTTCCGCCGGATGTCATCTCCGGCACCATCGTCGGTGCCGCCCTGGGCATCATGGGTTCCACCGACACCGCCAGCGCCATCGCCCTGGCAGTCGCCATCGGCATCCCCACCGCCACCTTGGTTCAGCAGCTGAACATCTTGGTCATGACCACTAACGTCTCGCTTGTCCACGGTGCCGACAAGGCCATCGAGTCCGGTAAGTTCAACGCCGTCAACAAGTTCTTCTGGACCGGCGCCCTGTGCTTCTTCCTGACCCGCGCCGTTCCCGTCTTCATCGCCACGGGCATCGGCTCCTTCGTGATCGAGGACATCATGGCCTTCCTGCAGAACCAGGTTCCGTGGGTCCTCACCGGCTTCTCCACCGCCGGTGGCATGATGCCCGCCGTCGGTCTGGCCATGCTCCTCACCATGATGATGAAGAAGAACATGTGGATCTTCCTGCTGCTCGGCTTTATCATGGCCGCCTTCCTCAACGTCCCGACCGTGGGCATCGCGCTCGCCGCTTGCGCCGCCGCCGGCGTGTGGGACGTCATTACCGAGGGCCAGAAGAATCAACCCGCCCCTGCCGCCGCCTCTGCCGCCGGCTCCGATGATGACGAGGAGTACGATCTCTAATGGGTAAGATCTCCAACTCCACCCTGAACAAGGTCCTGCTGCGCACCCAGGGTTGCCAATTCGCGCACAACTACGAGCGCATGCAGTCGCTGTCCCTGACCTACTGCTTTGCCCCTGTCCTCGAGGAGCTCTACAAGGACGCCCCCAAGGAGGAGCGCGTTAACGCCATGAAGCGCCACCTCGAGTACTTCAACACCCACCCGCTCGCGATCCCCTTCATCCTTGGCATCACCGCCGCCCTGGAGGAGACCACGGATGAGGATCAGAAGGACACCGTCGTCGGCATCAAGACCTCCCTCATGGGTCCCTTCGCCGGCCTTGGTGACTCCCTGCTGAACCTCACCTGGTTCCCGATCGCCGGCTCCATCGGCGCATCTATGTGCGTCGACAACGGCTCCATTGTGGGTCCGCTCGTGATGTTCTTGCTCATCAACCTGCTGTACTGGCCGCTGAAGTACTTCGGCCTGCACAAGGGTTACGAGATGGGCATGGAGCTCGTCGAGAAGGCGGGCGTCCAGGTCTTCGACCGTCTGGGCAACCTCGCCAACGTGCTGGGCGTCATGGTCACCGGCGGCCTGATCGCCACGACCGTTAAGCTCAAGCTTGCCGTGCAGTTCGCCTTCGGTGAGGGTGACCCGCTGGTGCTCCAGGACCAGCTCGATAAGGTGTTGCCCTTCCTGCTGCCTGTCGTTCTGACTTTCATCTGCTATCGCCTGCTCAAGAAGGGCCAGGGCAAGAACTCCGCCCAGATCATCATCGGTCTGATTGTGTTCTCCCTTGTGTTCGCCGCTATCGGTTTCTACTTCCCGGCGTTCAAGATCTTCGCCTAATCGCGAGCTTATCAAAAGGCAAATCGTTTGATGCCCGCGCCCCGCATGCCGGGCGCGGGCCTCGTTGTCTCATGTGCTCTCCATCGTGCGCGATCGGGGTGCGCTCCATTATGCCCATGTGCCTTTGGCGTATCGCCATCTGGCAAATCCAACTATCGAAAGGATGCCAATGAGAACCGTCCTCGTGCTCATGGATACTCTGCGTCGCGACGTCCTGTCGTGCTACAACCCCGCAACCGACGTCCAGACCCCCAATCTCGATGCCTTTGCCGAGCGTTCCTGCGTGTTCGACAACCACTGGATCGGCTCGGCTCCCTGCATGCCTGCCCGCCGCGACATCCTCACCGGTCGCTACAACTTCCTCGAGCGCCCCTGGGGCCCCATCGAGCCCTTCGATGTGACGCTGCCGGCCTGCCTGCGCGCGAACGGCAACTTCTGCCACATCACCACCGACCACTGCCACTACCTACGCACCGGTGGCGAGGGCTACCTCCAGGAGTTTAACACCTGGGATTACTACCGCGGCCAGGAGGGCGACCCGTGGGTCAGCCGCATCGATGAGCCGAATAACATGCCCGAGACCTTCTACGGGCGCGTGCGCGAGCAGTACCAGAAGAACCGTCAGCTCTGGCCCAACGAAGAGGACATGCCGAGCCCCAAGACCTTCCAGTCCGCCTGCGACTGGATCGACGGCAATGCTGGGGCCGACGACTTCTTCCTTATGGTTGAGGCCTTCGACCCGCACGAGCCCTTCGATGTGCCCGACAAGTACATGGAGATGTACGGCGGCACTGGCGAGCTCGACCGCGACTACTTCGAGATTCCTGAGTACAAGCGCGTCTCCGCCACCGACGTCAACAAGGGCGCGGAGGACTACCTGCAGCGCCGCTACAAGGCCCTCGTCACCATGACCGACCGCTGGTTTGGTAGGCTCATCGACAAGCTCGAGGAGCGCGGGATGCTGGACGATACCATGGTCATGGTCACCACCGACCACGGCTATTTCCTGGGCGAGCGCGACTACATGGGCAAAAACTACATGCACCTGTATAACGAGCTCGCGCATCTGCCGTTCATTGTGCACTTCCCGGGTAACGCCCGCGCCGGCGAGCATGCCCGCCAGCTCACTCAGGCAATCGACATCATGCCCACGGTGCTTGAGGCCCACGGCTGCGAGATTCCCGCAGATGTGTGCGGCACCTCCCTCGTGCCGCTCATGACGGATGCTGACGCGCCCACGCGTGGCTACGCCCTGTACGGCGTGCACGCCATGACCGTCAACGTCACCGACGGCCGCTACACCTACTTCCGCGCGCCGGTCGCCGGCAACCAGCCGTGCTTCGAGTACACCGCACTGCCGCACACCATCCGCAAAAAGATGGGTTCGGACTGCCCGGAGGAGATTGAGTGTGGCCGCTACTTCAAACGCACCAAGTACCCGCTGTTCAAGATCCCCTGTAAGAAGCCGGCCCAGATCGAGGGAGCCACGCCGCTCGCCGAGGTCGAGCAGACGATGCTGTTCGACCTTGAGAGTGACTACGGCCAGGTTAATAATCTCGCCGGCAAGGACGACCACGCCGAACAGCGCATGATTGACCTGCTGCTGCGCGGCCTGGAGGAGCATGAGTCCCCGGCCGAGCAAAAGGAGCGCCTGGGCTTGGCCTAAGATTCATGCGGTGATTGTGCGGGCCGGATGCGCCGCCTCGGGTAAGGAGGTGGTTTCCGGCCCGATGAGTGAGGGCTAGCCTGTGCGAAGGGGGGTATGTGCCATGTGCGCGAAGCATATTGGCTTTTTGATAAAACCGGCATCGAGTGCTTGCAACATGCGGTGCAGGTACTGCTTTTACTGCGATGTCGCTGCTCATCGCGAGGAGCGGAGCGCCCGCGTCATGGGCGAAGACGTGGCAAGTGCCATCATCGACCGTGCACTCGCCGTGGCGAGTGATGCGCACATTTCTTTCGCCTTCCAGGGCGGCGAGCCCACCCTGGCCGGCCTTGACTTCTTCCATTCGTTCGTCGCGCGGGTGGAGGAGCGCCGTGAGAACCAGCGGGTGAGCTGGGCGTTGCAGACCAACGGCTGCCTGATCGAAGAGGAATGGGCCGAGTTCTTCCGCGAGCACGGGTTCCTCATCGGAGTCTCGGTTGACGCTTATCGCGACCTGCACGATTCGATGCGTCCCGATGCGCACGGTGCCGCTACGTACGCGCGCGTCATGAGCGGCGTTCGCCTGCTGCGCGAGCGCGGCGTGGACGTCAACATACTCTCGGTCCTCACCTCGCAGATGGCGGCGCATCCACAGCGCGTCTTCTCCTTCATCAAGCAGGAGAAGATCACCCATATCCAGTTCATCCCGTGCCTGCCGGGCCTCGACGATGAGCGGGACACGTTCTCGCTCGACCCGCGTGCCTTCTCCTCGTTCTACCGCCGCTTGTTCGACTTGTGGTGGCGCGAGCTCGGTGCTGGGCGCTATGTGAGCATCTGGCTGTTCGAGAACGTCATGCAGATGGCGCTCGGGCAGTTTCCGTCGCAGTGCGGTATGCTCGGCCGCTGCGCTCCGCAGTTCGTGGTGGAAAGCGACGGTTCGGTGTATCCGTGCGACTTCTATGCGCTGGATGAGTACCGCGTGGGCGATATTCGCGTCGATTCCCTTGAGGCAATGGCGACCTGTGAGACCATGCGCATGTTTTTGAACGAGCCGCGTCGCGATTGCGCGCGGTGCGCCGATTGCCCCTTTGAGGGCATTTGCCATCGCAACTGCAAGCGCCTGAACATCGCCTATTACGATGCGGGCTACTGCGGGCTGCGTGAGTTTTTGGAGTACGCCTATCCCGGCCTGCAGCGCGTGGCTCGCATGTTCACGCGGCGCTGATCCTGCCCGGGTTTTGCCTCGTCGTAGTTGTGTGGGGCTCTGCGCCCCTCCCGCCTTGACCACTCAATCTTCATCCCGTTCCCGTGAGTTTGGAGTTCCCTATGCCCCAGCAACCCAACGTTCTCCTTATCATGTGCGACCAGATGCGCGGCGACTGCCTGGGTATCGACGGCCATCCGGACGTGCAGACGCCCTACTTGGACACGCTCGCCGCCGACGGCATGCTGTTCGAGAACGCCTACTCCGCCTGCCCGAGTTGCATCCCGGCGCGCGCCGCCCTCTTTTGCGGCAAGACGCCCGCGGGCACGGGCCGCGTGGGTTACCAGGACGGTATCGCGTGGGAGTACGACCATATGCTCGCGCAGGAGATGCGCGACGGCGGCTACCAGACCGCCGTGGTAGGCAAGATGCACGTGCATCCGCCGCGTTTGGGCTGCGGCTTCGAGCACATGCGCCTGCATGACGGCTACATCGGCCACTACCGCAAGGCGAACCTGCCGTACTGGATGCACCAGAACGTCTCCGACGACTACATGCGCTTCCTCAAAAATGAACTGGGCGAATTCGCCGACGTGAACGGTTCGGGCGTTGAGAACAACTCCTGGATCACCCATCCCTGGGCCTACGAGGAGCGCCTGCACCCCACCAACTGGGTGGTGGACGAGTCCATCCGCTTTTTGGAGACCCGCGATCGCACGCGCCCGTTCTTCCTCATGACGAGCTTCGTGCGGCCCCACCCGCCCTTCGACGCGCCGCAGACCTACTTCGATCTGTACCGCGACATGGAGCTGCGCGCGCCTGCCGCTGGCGATTGGGATGACGCCGATGCCACCGAGCGCGATGGCATGATCTTGGACAGCGTGCACGGCTGCCGCGACGCCGA
>URQD01000050.1:0-12871 GCA_900549905.1 uncultured Collinsella sp.
CCGCGGACCGGCAGGCCCTTACGGTGACGCAGGCCACGGTTGCAGCCGATGTCCATAAGGCGCTTGACATTCTGGGTGCGCTCACGGCGGAGGTCACCCTCGACCATGATGGCGTTCTTGTCGATGTACTCGCGAATAGCGTTAACCTCATCTTCAGTAAGGTCCTTAACGCGGGTATCGACGTTGATCTGGCATTCGTTGCAGATCTTGGTAGCAGTAGTGCGGCCGATGCCGTAGATGTAGGTCAGACCGATCTCGACGCGCTTCTCGCGCGGAAGGTCGACACCATTAATACGGGCCAACGTTGGTCTCCTCTCTTAACCCTGACGCTGCTTGTGGCGGGGATTCTCGCAGATGACGAGAACCTTGCCATGGCGCCTAATGATTTTGCACTTATCGCACATCTTCTTGACCGAAGGACGTACCTTCATCGTTCTTCCTTTCGGTAGCGCTCAAACTACTTCCCTACTATCTACTCGCCCAGCCGCAGGCGTTTAAAACTATGGCTGGTTTTCACACACAATCCGACCGTAGGTTGAGCTAAGCCTGCAGTCGGAAATGGAGTGCGCGTATGCGTGCCGCTATTTGTAGCGATAGGTGATGCGGCCGCGGGTCAGGTCGTACGGGGAAAGCTCCACGACAACCCTGTCACCGGGGAGAATACGGATGTAATTCATTCGGATCTTGCCAGAAATGTTGCACAGAACCGAATGACCGTTCTCGAGCTCGACCTTAAACATGGCATTGGGCAGCGGTTCCTTTACCGTACCCTCGAGCTCAATTGCGTCTTCCTTCTTCACAAGCAATCATCTTTCTCTAGAAAACGACAGCGATTGAGTATTCTACAACACGTATGCACGCATCGTAATAACTTCGTAATGGCTCCACAACTAAGTGGAACTTGTTACATTTCTCCGCCTTGGAGCGAACACCAAGCACCTTGGGCATCCGTGGTGATAATCACCGGACCGTCATTGGTAATGGCGACGGTGTTCTCGTAGTGCGCGGCGGGCAGGTGGTCGTTGGTCGTAACAATCCAACCGTCGGAGCCCGTGCTCACATGGTTGGAACCCATCGTAACCATCGGCTCGATGGCAATGACCATGCCGGCCTGGAGGCGAACGCCCCTCCCCTTCTTTCCATAGTTAGGAACGTTGGGGTCCTCGTGCATCACGCGGCCAATGCCATGGCCCACATAGTCACGAAGCACGCCGTAACCGTGAGACTCGGCGAGGGACTGAACGGCGTAACCAACATCCCCGATATGGTTACCGGGAACAGCCTGCTCGATGGCAGCCTTAAGGCAATCGCGCGTGACCTCGCACAGGGCCTTGGCCTCGGGCGTGGGTGTGCCGACAAAAAACGTCCAAGCGTTATCGCCAACCCAACCGTCGACAACGGCTCCCGTATCGATGGAGATGATATCGCCATCGCGCAGGATCATGTCGGGGTTGGGAATACCGTGGACCACGGCATCGTTAATCGATGCGCAAATGGTACCGGGGAACCCGCCGTAACCCTTAAAGGCCGGGGTGCCGCCATGCATACGGATAATCTGCTCCGCGAGCTGATCGAGCTCAAAGGTCGAAACACCAGGGCGCACCATGGCTCCAACGTGGCGGAGCGCCATCTTAGATAGCGCTCCTGCCTTCTTCATCTGCTCGATTTGCGTTGCAGACTTAATCTTGATCATAGACCGAGAGCCTCTTTGACATCCCCGTACACGGTCTCGCGAGCCTGGTCACCGTTGACCGACTTGAGCAGACCCTGGCCACGATAGTAGTCGACGAGCGGGCTCGTGGACTTCTCGTAGACGTCGAGACGGTTCTTGATGGTCTCGGGCTTGTCGTCGTCGCGCTGATACATCTCGCCTGCGCACTTGGGGCAGGTGGCATCGGCAGCGGTGCCGGTGTAACCGCAGGCGCGGCAGGTGCGACGCGAAGACAGACGATCGATGATGACCTCGGGGGCCACGTCGACCAGAAGGGCGCAGTCGATCTCGCGACCCATGGCGGAGAGCTCGGAATCGAGCGTCACAGCCTGGGCGGTGTTGCGCGGGAAGCCGTCGAGGATGAAGCCCTGCTGGGCGTCATCGGCAGCAAGGCGCTCCTTGACAAGGTCGATCACGAGCTGGTCGGGAACGAGCTCGCCAGCGTCCATGTACTTCTTAGCCTGAATACCAAGCTCGGTGCCACCCTTGACGGCAGCACGCAGCAGGTCGCCCGTGGAAATGTGAGCGACGCCAAACTCGGCGACGAGCTCCTGTGCGACGGTGCCCTTACCGGCACCCGGAGCTCCGAGCATTACGAGGTTCATGAGCAATCCTCCTCTAGCCTATTTAAAGAATCCATCGTAATCATACATCTTGATCTGGCCTTCGAGCTTATCGACCGTGTCGAGCACGACGCCGACCATGATGAGGATGGACGTGCCACCAAATGCCTGGATCAGATGGTTACCCGTGAAGGAGAAGATGATCGAAGGCACGATGGCGATGAGCGCCAAAAAGACAGCGCTGGGAAGCGTAATCTTGTTGAGCGCGTTCTTGATGTAGGCCGCGGTAGCCCTACCCGGACGCACGCCCGGAATAAAGCCGCCCTGCTTCTTAAGGTTGTCGGCCGTGTCATCGGGGTTGAACACCATGGAGGTGTAGAAGTACGCGAAGAACACGATGAGGACAACGTTAAGCACCCAGTTGAGCCAACCGGTCGAAAGCGCGGAGGCAACTGCCTGAATCCAACCGATGCCGGGGAAGAACACGGCAATCTGAGCCGGGAAGTACAGCAGCGCCGAAGCGAAGATGATCGGCACGACACCCGCGGTATTGACCTTAATGGGCAGGTAGGTGGTCTGGCCACCCATCATGCGACGGCCCACGACGCGTTTGGCGTAGGAGACCGGGATGCGGCGCTGGCCACGCTCAAGGAAAACAATCAGCGGGATAACCAGCAGGATGATGGCGCAGATGATCACCATGGTGATGATGCCACCGGCATTGCCCTCGGTGCTGGAGAAGATCGCCTGCGGCAGACCGGCCATGATGTTCGCAAAGATGATCAGCGACATGCCATTGCCGATACCGCGCTGGGTGATGAGCTCACCAATCCACATGATCAGCATGGCGCCCGCGGTGAGCGTGCCGACAATCATGAGGTCGAAGATGATCTCGGGAGCGCCGGCGCCATTGAAGCTGATGCCGAAGCTCTTAAAGAGGAAGAGGTAACCCACGGAGTTGAGGATTGCCAGAGCCAGGGTGAGGTAACGCGAATACTGCGTAATCTTGGTCTGACCGACCTCGCCCTCGCGGGCAAGCTCATGCAGGGAAGGCACGACGGCCTGGAGCATCTGGAGGATGATCGAGCTGGTGATGTAAGGCATGATGCCCAGCGAAAACACCGACACATAGCTCAACGCGCCGCCAGAGAAAAGATTCAGGAGGGCCATAGCACCTGCGGCGACCGAATTGTTATCGGTCGAGAAAAGGCCCAGCATCCCCTGGAAGGGAATGCCGGGCACAGGAACGTGCGCACCAATGCGGTACACGACGAGCATAGCTATGGTAAAAAGAATCTTTTCGCGCAATTCTTTGATGCGGAAAGCATTCTTAAGACCATTTAGCACGGCAGCTCGACCTTTCCGCCGGCGGCCTCGATCTTGGCCTGCGCAGAAGCGCTGACCTTGTCGACCTTGACCGTGAACTTCTTGGTGAGCTCACCATTGCCGAGCACCTTGACGGGCTCGAACTCGCTCTTGGTGATGCGAGCGGCCTTAAGAGCGGCACCGTCGATTACAGCGCCGTCCTCGAACTTACGCTCGAGACGCTCAACGTTAACAGCGGTGTACTCGATACGACGGGGGTTGCGGAAGCCCGGAAGCTTGGGCAGGCGCATAGCCAGCGGAGTCTGGCCACCCTCGAAGCCGGCACCCTTGGTGCCACCAGAGCGGGAACCCTGGCCCTTCTGGCCGCGGCCAGAAGTGGTGCCGTGACCCGAAGAATTGCCACGGCCGACGCGCTTGCGGTTCTTAGTGGAACCGGGCGCGGGAGTAAGATCGTGAAGCTGCATTTGCTACTCCTCTACAATCTCGACAAGGTGCTTGACCTTGAAGATCATGCCGCGGACGGACTCGTTGTCAGCAATCTCGCGAACCTCGCGGATCCTGTGGAGACCGAGGGCACGGACAGTACGGACCTGGTCCTGCTTGCAACCGTTGGTGCTGCGGACCTGCTTGATCTTGATGGTGTCAGCCATGCTTAGTTCTCCTTACCGACGAACATCTCGGAGACCGTCAGGCCACGGCGAGCCGCGACGTCCTCAGGGCTGGAGAGCTCCTTGAGGCCCTCGACGGCAGCCTTGATGATGTTGAGGCCGTTGTCGGTACCGAGGGACTTGGACAGGACGTTCTTGATGCCAGCAAGCTCGAAGAGGGGACGCACAGCGCCGCCGGCGATAACGCCGGTACCCTCGACAGCGGGCTTGATGATGATGCGGCCGGCACCAAAGTGGCCGAGAACCTCGTGCGGGATGGTGCCCTGCTCGGTCACCGGCACGTGGAACATGTTCTTCTTGGCATCGAGAGACGCCTTGGAGATGGCCAGGGGCACCTCAGCGGACTTGCCCATGCCAACGCCGACGTTGCCCTTGCCGTCGCCAACGACGACGAGAGCGACGAGGCTCATGCGACGACCACCCTTGACGGTCTTCGACACGCGGTTGATGTAAACGACGCGCTCCTCGAACTCGGAGGCCTCGCGCTGCTGCTTCTGATTACGAGCCATGTGCTACATACCTCCTAGAACTCGAGACCGGCGGCACGAGCACCGTCGGCGAGGGCCTTGACGCGGCCATGGTAGATACGGCCACCGCGATCGAAGGCGACCTTGGTGATGCCGGCCTCGATGGCACGCTTGCCAACGAGCTGACCGACCTTCTCCGCAGCCTCCTTGTTCGAGGTGTGGGTGCCCTTGAACTCGGCCTCGAGGGTCGAGGCAGAGACGAGCGTCAGGCTGGAGCCCTTGCTGTCGTCGATGATCTGGGCATAGATGTTGGCGTTAGTACGGGTCACGCGAAGACGCGGACGCTCGGAGGTACCCGAGACCTTGCCGCGAACACGACGCTGACGACGCTTGAGGCCTTCCAGCTTCGCCTTATGCTTGTTCATACGTAAACTCCTAAAAAGGTTGATCTTGCCAGCACCTGACGGGGTGCTGGTCTTATGCGAGTGAGTCGGTTACGACTACTTGGCGGCCTTACCCAGCTTGCGGCGGATGTGCTCGCCAACGTAGTGGATACCCTTGCCCTTGTAAGGCTCGGGCGGACGCTTCGCACGGATCTCAGCGGCGATCTGGCCGACCTGCTGCTTGTTGATGCCCTTGACGTTGATGTGGGTGTTGTCGGGAACCTCGAAGGTGATGCCCTCGGGAGCCTCGACGACGACCGGGTGAGAGAAACCAAGGGAGAAATCAAGGGAGGTACCCTTGAGCTGAACACGGTAGCCAACGCCAGCGAGCTCGAGGGACTTGGTGAAGCCCTCGGAAACGCCGGTGACCATGTTCTGGATGAGGGCGCGGGTCAGGCCGTGCTGGGCGCGGCACTCGCGCTCGTCGTTGGCACGGTCAACGATGACCTCGTTCTCCTCAACGGTCACGGTGATGTTCTCATGGAAATCCTGCTGAAGGGTGCCCTTGGGGCCCTTGACGACGCAGGTGTTGCCATTGACTGTCACTTCGACTCCAGCGGGAATCTGGACAGGCTTCCTACCGATACGAGACACGGTGGTCTCCTTTCCTTCTACACGCCGAAGCGATTTACCAAACGAATGCGATGACCTCGCCGCCGATGCCGAGCTTACGGGCATCGCGGTCGGTCATAACACCCTGGCTGGTGGAAATGATTGCAGTGCCGAGGCCGCCGCGAACGCGGGGAAGGTCCTTGGCGCCGGCGTACTTGCGCAGACCGGGCTTGGAAATGCGCTTGATGCCGTTGATGACCTTGGCCTTCTTGCGGCCGTACTTGAGCGTGATGTGCAGGGTCTTGGCCGGAGCGGTGTCCTCGACGTAATAGCTCTCGACGTAACCCTCCTCGCAGATAACGCGAGCGATCTCGACGAGCTTCTTGCTGCTCGGCATCGAGACCTCAGCCTTGTTCGCAGAGTTCGCATTGCGAATGCGAGTAAGCATGTCTGCGATCGAGTCTGTGACGTTCATGCAGATTCTCCTTCGTTCTTGATGAACACGTGCTGCGGTCCTTCTTCGCCCTTAGCGAACAAGCCAGGACAGCACGTTCTTCCGTGCGAACGGACGAGTCGTTCGTCCGCGCGCGCTGGCAGTGACTTACCAGCTGGCCTTCTTGATGCCGGGAAGCTCGCCCTTCAGTGCCAGCTCGCGGAAGCAGACACGGCAGATGCCGAACTTGCGGTAGACCGAATGCGGACGGCCGCAACGCTGGCAACGGCTGTACTTGCGCGTCGAGAACTTCGGCTCGCGATTGCACTTGACGATCATCGATGTCTTAGCCACTTATTTCCTCCTCACATTGAGTATTGTTCATTCCGGACGGGCGGCACGTGCTCTTCGCGCACCGCCCGCGACCCGGAACATTAGAACCTATTTCTTGAACGGGAAGCCGAAGGCGTCCAGAAGGGCCTTGGCCTCTTCATCGGTCTTGGCGGTGGTGACGATGGTGATATCCATACCACGGGTGTGATCGACGGAGTCGAAGTCAACCTCGGGGAAGATGAGCTGCTCGGTGACGCCCATGGAGAAGTTGCCGCGGCCGTCGAAGGACTTGGCGGAGATGCCGCGGAAGTCGCGGATACGGGGGATCGCGACAGAGGTCAGGCGATCAAAGAACTCCCACATGCGGTCGCCGCGCAGGGTGACCTTGGCGCCGATGGGCATGCCGGCGCGCAGCTTGAAGGAAGCGATGGACTTACGGGCACGGGTGACCATGGGCTGCTGGCCGGTGATGACGCGAAGGTCGCGCACGGCACCGTCGATAGCCTTGGAATCGGTGGCGGCCTCGCCGACACCCATGTTCACGACGATCTTCTCGAACTTGGGGATCATCATGACGTTCTCATACTGGAACTTGTCCTGCATGAGCTGCTTGACCTCGTTGTTGTACTTGGTCTTGAGACGGGGAATGTACTTCTCCTCAGCCATTTTCACTCCTTACTGGGGTTTTAAGCACGGGGTTGGCCTCTTCGATCGACCCATGCGCCCGGCCTTGCCTTTCAATCGTCGGGCGCCGCACACAAGGCGTGCGCTCTCCTCTTTCAAGGCAATTTTGGGCACCTGGCTCGCCCGCTTGTTGCTGGGTTAGCCTCGTGCCTCCTGACGTGCATCATGCTCACGATGGCTGTCATGCGCATGACGAATTGACGGCAGGAGCCGACAAAACATTCGTTACTATACGCCTATGTCGTGTTCTTTGCCACCGAAAGTTGAGGTGTGCAGGTAAATCCATAAATCGGGATCAACGCTTTCGTCGAGCGAACCGGGGGGCGCGGGAGGGCCGAGGGATTTTTTGCTCGGTCAAGTCCTGCGCAAGACGAAGCGTCCACTGGACGCTTCTTTGCGTGCGGAATCTACAAAAATCCCTCGGCCCTCCCGCGCCCTCGGTCACGCAAACCGTTCACATCGCTGAAGCCCCAGCACTCTATACTGGTTGCGTATCAACCGTTACTCCGGAGGTCTTCATGCCTTCTTCTTCAATACGTTTTTCCAAACCTGAGCTGCTCGCACCTGCGGGCGGGCCGGAACCGTTTTACGCTGCGCTTGCCGCCGGCGCCGACGCCATCTATTGCGGCATGGGGTCGTTCAACGCGCGCCGCAAGGCCGACAACTTCACCGACGACACCTTCGAGGCCGCGTGCCGCGCGGCGCACCTGGCGGGTTCGCGCGTGTACGTGACCGTCAACATCGTCATCAAGGACGAGGAGATGGCCGAGGCGCTCGAGCTCGTCAACCGCTGCTGGCGGCTGGGAGCCGACGCGTTCATCATCCAGGACTGGGGGCTGTTCTTCGAAATTAGGCGTCTCATGCCCGAAATCGAGACGCACATCTCCACTCAGGCGAACATCCACGATGCGCGTGGCACCGCCTGGTGCAAGGCCGCCGGCGCGGACCGCGTGACGCTCTCGCGCGAGCTGTCCGTCGACGAGATCGCGCACATCCACGACGCGGTCGACATCGAACTCGAGGTCTTCTCCCACGGCGCGATCTGCTTTTGCTATTCGGGAGTCTGTCTCCTGTCGAGCTTCACCTCGCGCGGGCGCTCGGCCAACCGCGGCATGTGCGCGCAGCCCTGTCGCTTGCCGTATGAGCTCATCGACGAGACCGGGCGCTCGTGGTCCCGCCCCGGGCGCGAGCGCGCGCTCTGCCCGCGCGACACTTGCACGGCGCCCATGCTCCCCCGTCTGCTGGACGCCGGCGCGCACGCCCTCAAGCTCGAGGGCCGCATGAAGGCCCCCGATTACGTGTACTCGATCGTGAGCACCTACCGCGCACAGCTCGACGACGTCCTCGCCGGCCACGACGTGACCGAGGAGGTCGCCGCGGCGCGTTATCGCACGCTCAAGCGCTGCTTCAACCGAGACTTCACCTGCGAATACCAGGAGGGTCGCTCAGGCGACGAGATGATGAGCTACGAGAGGTCCAACAATCGGGGCCAGATCGTCGGCGAGGTGCTCGGCAGCAAGCCGCTCGGCAACACCTGCGGGCTCAAGCCCGATGACAAGCGCCGTCGCGCGGCGTGGACGCACCTGCGCCTTGTTGAGCCCGTCGGCAAGGGCGACCTGCTCGAGCTGCGCCACGACGATGAGTTCGACCAATTCCTCACCGCCATCGCGCCCGAAGACGCGGCCGCCGGCGATGTGATCGAGTGCCGCACGGCGCGCCCCATGCCCGCGGGCTCGCGCGTGCGCCTCATTCGCAGCCAACAGGCCATGGACTCCGCCGATGCCGCCCTCAAGCGCCCCGTCGCGCGCAAACGGCTCGTCGACGTTCACGTTATCGCTCAAATCGGCCGGCCGTTCACCGTCGAGCTTCGCTGCGTGGACGACCCTGCCCTTTCCGCGCAGGCGCACGGCTTTATCGTCGAGGCGGCACGCACCAAGGCCGTGACCGCAGAGGATCTCATCGAGCACGTGGGGCGCATGGGGTCCTCCGCCTTTGAGGCGGTCAACTTCGATATCCAGCTTGACGAGGGATGCGGCATGGGCTTCTCCGCCGTCCACAAGGTCCGCGCGGCGGCCTGCGAGGCGCTCGAGGCCGTCATTCTCGCGCCATACGCAAAGCGCCTCGAAGGTCGTTCTCCCCTCACCGGTGCGCCCGATTCGCGCTGTGTCACCGGTGTGGCGGGCGTCGAGATTGAGGGGCACGGCTCCCCCTGTGATGTCGCCCTCCCCGCCGACGCCCGTGGAGACGTGGGTCTTTGCGACGCGCATGCCGTGGATGGGGAAATCTGCGCGCTCGCTCCCTCACTTGCGGCCGCAACGGCGGCGCGCGATGCTGGCGCCACGCGCATATACATGACGGTCGACAATCTTCTCGGCGCCGGCTACTCCCCTGCCGACGCGGCTGACAACGGCATCATCGCCGTGCTTGACGAGGTGTCGCGCGAGATGGACCACGAGCGCCTCGACCCGTGGCTTACAAGCGCTGTCCCCGCTGCCGTCGGCACGATTTCCGAGCTCGCACTCGGCTCCGAGCGCGGGGCCTGCGTCGAGCTTCGAAGCTGCATTCCCGTCCACAACGCTGCGTGCATGCACGCCCTGCACGAGCGGGGCGCGCATGCGGCGTGGCTCTCGCCCGAGCTCACGCTCGCGGAAATCGAGCACATCGCGCCGCAACGCGGCGACATGGCCCTCGGCCTCATGGTGCTGGGCGCCCCTCGAGTGATGACAAGCGAGCACTGCATCCTGCAGGTCGCCGGCGCGTGCATCCACGATTGCGAGCGTTGCCGGTTGCGGACGCACGCCTTTAGGCTCAAGAACATCGATGGGCGCATGCTTCCCGTCCGCACGGGCCTCAATGGGCGCAGCCACCTCTACGACGGCGTGCCCATCGACGCCACCCCGCAGATTCCCGCCCTCTTGGCGGCAGGCGTCTCGCGGTTCTTGGTCGACGGCACGCTGCTCGATGCCGACGAGCTCGCCCGTCGCGTCGCGCGGGCCAAACGCGCCCTCGACGCCGCCCGCGCAGGCCGCACACCCGACAAGCGCATGCCCGGCTCGAGCTCCGGATGCCTGTTCCAAGGCGTCGAATAGGGCATGACAGACGTCTCGCGGCCGAGCCCGTGCGCTACCGCGAGACGCGCTGAGACGGTCGCCAGCCCACTCGGGACGGCGGCCGCCTCAAGCGATGATCAGCCCTTCGATTGAACGGTATGCCTGTGGCACCGCTCCCGAGGTGATAATCGTGACGTTCTCAATTGACGCGAAACTGACAGGCGCTTCCATGCCAAATTTGCTCGCGTCCGCAAGGACGTAGGGCTGCCGCGTCTGTGCCATGGAGACGCGCTTGACCTCGGCCTCGAGTGGATCGGGGGACGTCATCCCATGGTCCATGCTGATGCCGTTCGCGCCCCAAAACCCGCAGGAGAACCGATAGCGAACAAGCATCGCCGTCGCATCCGGGCCCACCAGGGCCTCGGTCTCGGGTTTGAGCTCGCCGCCCGTCACCATGACACGGCAGCCCCGTTCCATCAAACGGCGTGCGTGCCCCACCGAATCCGTGACGTAGGTCACCCCGGTGTCGATGGGAACGCAGGCAACAAGCTGCAGGGTGGTCGATCCCGAGTCGATATACACATACGACCCCGGCTCGATGCGCTGCGCCGCTGCTCGAGCGATGGTCCGCTTTTCATCGATATGGAGCTCGCTTCGCTCGGGGATCGTCAAGTCACGAGCGATGTGGGCCCGCTCCAAGCTGGTCGCTCCGCCATGCACCTTCGCCAGACGATGCGCGCGATCGAGCGCCTGCAGGTCACGACGGATTGTCGATGGCGTCACTCCAAGCGCCTCGGCAAGATCTGGCACAGCCATCGATCCCGCCTCGGTGACCATTCGCACGATCGCGTTGAGCCGATCTTCCGCAAGCATGACGTCTACTCCTCCTCGGGGTACACGACCCCCCAGTCGGCGCGCAGACGCGTCATCGTCTCCATGACATCGGATGCGTACTCGATAAGCTCGAGCTTGGACGCGTCTCCGGCCACGGCGCCCTCAAGATCCGCGGCCTCATAGCAAAGCGCATAGGCCTCGACGCCGGCCTCGACTTCTTCGCGACGACCGTCTGCGGTCCAGGTGATCGTCGCACGGTCTGCGCGAGGATAGGACATGACCTCGATGTAGCAATGGTCGAAACACAGGGTCGCGCGCTTGGGCTGCTTGGCGTGCATGCTCATGGAGAACACACCCAGCTGACCCTCGGCATTGCGCGTCACGAAGCCGCTCTCCTCGTCGACCCCCGTCTCAAACAGATTCGCAAGCGATACGACATCGGTGGGCTGGCTCTCCATGAACAGTCGTGCCACCGACAGAGCGTACACGCCGATATCGAGCATCGCGCCACCCGCAAGGCTTCGATTCCAGAAGCGGTTGGACACGTCGTCGTACTCGTGGAAACTTCCGAAGTTCACCTGCGCCAGACGCAACCGACCGAACTCACCCGCCTGGGCGCGGCGCGTAAGCTCAACGTACAGGGGCATATGAAGGACAGTCGTCGCATCCATGAGAACAACGCCGTGCTCATCGGCGATCGCACGGGCTTCCTCAAGCTCGGCGGAATTGAGCGTGATGGCCTTTTCGCACAAAACGTGCTTGCCGGCGGCCAGGGCGCCGCGCAGATAGGTGATATGCGTGTTGTGCGGCGTGGTGATGTAGACGCAATCGACACGCGGATCGGCATAGAGCTCTTCGACCGAATCGTATACATGCTCGACGCCGTAGATCTGGGCAAATGCCTCAGCCTTGGAGCGCGTGCGGTTGGCGATGCCATACACCGTGCGACCCGCAAGCGCAAGCGACTGGGCAAACTGGTTGGCGATCACGCCGCAACCGATAATCGCCCAGTTGAGATGCGGGGCCGTGAAAATATCATCTGGGAAAGGCTTGCCGGCGACCGCCTCAAATGCGGCTTTCGCGGCCGCTGCCGCGTCCTTAGGTGCAGTTTGATTCGCAGCGCACTTCGTATCCATGGAGATCTCCTCACACCGTCACCGATAAGCCCAATGCCTATCGTGCTGCTCAAAGCTTATCACAATGTTGCGCGCCTGTGCGCGTTTTCGCTCGGTTGTGCGTATTTCTTTGCGATATCGAGGTGAAATACGCATGCCCCACCCCTATGAGTGATCTAGGGCCACATGGCGATGTGCGCGCCACTCCGCCCAACCCGTTCAGTGCACAAAAGAACCCCCTGGACCGCACATAGGGCAATCCAGGGGGTTCAGTAGGTGCTCTAGAGATGAACTCTTAGAACTTGTGACCGCACTTCTTGCAAATACGGAGCTTGGTCTTGTGACCGTCGAGCTCGCCGGCCTCGTGGCCAACGCGGGTGCGCTTGCCGCACTCAGGGCAGATGAGCTGGACGTTGGAGACGTCGATCGGCATCTCCTTGTCGACGATGCCGCCCTGCTGGCCAGCACCGTTGGGCTTGACGGCCTTCTTGGCCACGGCGACGCCCTCGACGATAACCTTGCCCTCGGAAGGCAGCGCGCGCAGGACGACGCCCTGCTTGCCGCGATCCTTGCCGGAGAGCACCTCGACCTTGTCGCCCTTCTTGATGGACATAGACATAGTGGTCTCTCCCTTACGTTAGAGGGTCTCGGGTGCGAGCGAGACGATCTTCATGTACTTCTTGTCACGAAGC
>URQD01000051.1:0-12669 GCA_900549905.1 uncultured Collinsella sp.
GCGGGGCCGGCGGGCACGACCTCGATCTCGGCGGAGAGGAAGTCCTCCTCCTCGACATCGTACTGTTCCTTGAGGATATCCAAGAACATCTGCTTGACGGGCTCCTTGGGGGCGTCCTTGTCGTCCTCGTCAAACTTGACGGGGCGGCCGCCCACGATCACGTCGAGGATCTCGGCGTCGACGGCGTCCTTGGCCGGCTTGGACATCTGCTCGCTCGAGAGGTGGATCAGCAGGTCGGAGATGGTAAAGACCGGGTCGTCAGCCTTGTCGCCGATGTTGATGTCGACGGTGGTGCCGTCCTTTTTGCAGATGACGCCCACAAGCGCGAGCGGGGAGGCCACCCAGTGGTAGCTCTTGACGCCGCCGTAGTAGTGCGTGTCGAGGTAGGCCATGTCGCCGGCCTCGAAGGCGGGATTTTGCTTGAGGTCCAGGCGAGGCGAGTCCACGTGGGCGCCCAGGATGTTAAAGCCCTGCTCGAGCGGGGCGGTTCCAAGGTTGACGAGCATAAGGTCCTTGCCGTGGTTGGCGGCGTACACCTTGTCGCCTGCCTTGAGCTCGCGGCCTTCGGCGATCACGGTCTCCAGGTCGACGTAGCCCGCCTCCTCGGCCATCTTGATGCCGGCCTTGACACACAGGCGCTCGGTCTTGTTCTCACTCAAAAACTGCTTATAGCCGCGGCAAAGCTCCTCGAGCTCCTCGATCTGCTGTGGCGTGTACTTTTTCCATGCGCAGGGACGCTCCATGACGCAGGCTCCTTTCGGATCGATCGTGCTGGTTAATGTACCGTGAGCCATCGTATCACGCGCGGGCGCGCGGTGGCGGAGGAGCTTGATGTGCGGTGGCCGCGAGGCGGGGAGCGTGTAAACTGGTGGGAGCAAATCGTGCCCAGCCCAAAGCGAGGTATTCAATATGTCTGACAAGCGCCGCACCTTTGCCGTTATCGACGGCAACTCGCTCATGCACCGCGCCTTCCACGCCGTGCCGCCCACCATGAACGCGCCGGACGGTCGCCCCACCAACGCGATCTTTGGCTTTTTAAACATGTTTCTCAAGATGATCGACGCCTTTAACCCCGACGGTGTGGTCGTGGCGTTTGATAAGGGCAAGCCGCGCGTGCGCATGGAGATGCTGCCGCAGTATAAGGCGCAGCGCCCGCCCATGGACCCCGATCTGCACGCACAGTTTCCCATGATTAAGGAGCTGCTCGCCGCACTCAACGTGCCGATTTTGCAGTCCGAGGGCTGGGAAGGCGATGACATCTTGGGCACTATGGCGCGCCTGGGCGAGCAGGCCGGCTGTGATATGTTGCTGGTGACCGGTGATCGCGATATGTATCAGCTCGTGACCGAGCACGTTAACGTGGTCTCGACCCGCAAGGGCCTGTCCGACGTGGCTATCATGACGCCCGAGAGCGTGGACGATCTGTATCACGGCATCACGCCGGCGCTCGTGCCCGATTTTTATGGTCTGAAGGGCGACACGTCCGACAACATCCCCGGCGTGCCGGGCATCGGCCCCAAAAAGGCGAGCGCGCTCATTGCGCAGTACGGTAGCCTGGACGAGGTCATCGCACACGCCGACGAGGTCAAGGGCAAGATGGGAGAAAACCTGCGCGCGCACATCGATGATGCGCTGCTGAGCCGCAAGGTCGCAACCATCCGCACCGATGCACCCGTTGAGCTCGATTTTGAGGCGACGTCCTTCCCGGCGTTTTCCGCCGATGGGGTTTCCGCGGCACTGGGCACGCTCGGCATCACCGCCATGCAGAACCGCTTCTTGGCGCTGATCGGCGGCGAGGAGGGTATCAGCGGAAAGGAAGCCAAAAAGCGCCCCGCTTTTATGCGGATGATCGGAATTGCCAAGCAGAAACCCAAGCCCTTCGATTGCATCATCCTTTGGAAATTCAGCCGTTTTGCGCGCAGCCGCCGGCGATACTGACGCGCTTGGTGCCGTTGCAGATGAGGTCTCCCGCGCGATTGATGTCGGCGAGTGGGTCGCCGCCGTGGTGGACGATGACAAGGAAGAGGGCGCGCTCTTTGGGCTGACGCGCACGCTGTGGTTGGCGACGTCCAAGGGCCTGTTTGCGCTCGAGGAGGGCGACAGCGGTGCGGCGGCTGAGGTTGAGGGCTTCAACTTCGCCCACGGCGTGATTGCCGGCGTGCTCGCGCGTCTGTTTATGGAAGGCCGTGTGGCGAGCCCGGATACGAAGGCGCTTCTGCATGAGCTTTCGCCCATCGATTCTTCTGAGCTCGAGCTCATGGATCCGCTGGCAGTCGATTCCACGCGCATCTTCGATACCGTTGTTGCCGCCTACCTGTTGGATTCCGACCGCTCCGAGTTTGACGAGGTGTATCTGGCCGATACGTATCTGCAGATGGCGCTGCCTGCGGCGCGCGGCGCAGAGGGTGCTGGCGAGGACGCTCCTGCGCCCGCCGCTCGCACGGCGGCCTTGACGCTGGCGCTGGTTGCACCGCTGCGTGACCGCATGGCCCGCGAGAACGCCGCCAACGTGTTCGATGGGATCGAGATGCCGCTCGTGCCGGTGCTTGCCAAGATGGAGCGCGCGGGCATGCTCGTGGACCCCGACCGCCTGCACAGTCTGTCCGAGGGCCTGGCGACCCAGATTGCCGATGTCGAGCGCAGCATTCGCGACCTGGCCGGCGACGAGACCTTTAACATCGGCAGCCCCATGCAACTCTCGCACGTGCTGTTTGATGTTATGGGACTTCCGACCAAGGGCCTCAAAAAGACCAAGCGCGGCTACTATTCGACCAACGCCAAGGTGCTGAGCGACCTTGCCCGCGACCACGAGATCGTGCGCCTGATTTTGGACTGGCGTGAGAAGTCCAAGATTAAGTCGACCTATCTGGACACGCTGGGCCCGCTGCGCCGTGGTGACGGGCGTGTGCACACCACGTACAACCAGACCATCACCGCGACGGGGCGTTTGTCTTCGAGCGACCCCAATCTGCAAAACATTCCGACGCGCTCGGAGCTGGGGCGTACCGTCAAGACGGCGTTCTCGGCGGGCGAGGGCAGCGTCTTTTTGGCGGTGGACTACTCGCAGATCGAGCTGCGCCTGCTCGCGCATCTTTCGGGTGACGAGCACCTGGTGCGCGCCTTCAACGAGGGCGAGGACTTCCATGCCGAGACGGCCGCGCGCGTATTTGGCGTGCCGGTGTCCGAGGTGACACCCGACCTGCGTAGCCGCGCCAAGGCCGTGAACTTTGGCATCGTGTACGGTCAGCAGGCCTATGGTCTGTCGCAGTCGCTGCACATCTCGATGGCCGAGGCGCGCGATATGATCGATCGCTACTACGAGGCCTACCCGGGTGTGCGCACGTTCCTCGACAATGTGGTGGCGCGAGCCAAGCAGACGGGCTATGCCGAGACCATGTATGGCCGCAGACGCCATATTCCCGAGCTCAAGGCCAAAAACCCGCAACTCCGCGGCTTTGGCGAGCGCACGGCCATGAACCACCCCATGCAGGGCACCGCGGCCGACATCATCAAGATCGCCATGGCCCGCGTGAGCCGCCGCCTGGAAGAAGAGGGTTTTGCCGCCCACATGATCTTGCAGGTACACGACGAACTGGACTTTGAGTGCCCCGTCAACGAAGTCGAGCGCCTAACCACCATGGTCCGCGACGTCATGGAACACGTAGTAGACCTCCGCGTACCGTTGATCGCCGAAGCCTCAACCGGAGTAACCTGGGCCGACGCCAAATAAAGACGCCCTCACAACCCCAAAGTAACCAAAACAGAAGGGAGCCCCTCATCAACAAGGAGCTCCCTTCATCCAATTAAATTCAGCCAAAGTATCTAGGCGCCAAGACGCCACCTAGGCGGCATGAACGAATATGTAGCCATGCCCGGGGCCGGCCGTTTGATTTTTGTAGATTCCGCACGAGCCGAAGGCCACTTAATGTGGCCTTCGAGCGAGCCCAGGACCTGACCGAGCAAAAATCAAACGGCCGGCCCCGGGCATGGCGGCGAGTTTAACGAGCCGCCAAGATGGCGTCGATGAGCGTCAGTACGCCCCCGTCGTTGTTGCTCGGAATACGCCACTTGGCATGCGCGTTCATGTGCTCCTCGGCATTGTCCACGATAAAGCTGTGTCCGACGCGCCCCAGCATGGGGATGTCGTTGTAGGTATCGCCCACGGCGGCGGCATCGGCGATATCAATGCCCAACTGCTCGCACAGATGCGCGACGCCGGCGCCCTTGTCGACACCCAGGTTCATAAAGTCGATCCACTCGCGGCCGGCATTGGTGACATAGAGCCGATCCGAGAACGCGGGGTTATAGGTCTCGCGGAACGCGGGCTCGGCATCGTAGGCAGGGAAAAAGATCGAGATCTTATTGGACTCGATATCAATGCCCTCAAAGGTGTCGACGTAGTTGATCGTGTTGTAGTAGACGCTGATCTCGTCGTGGAATTGATGGTCGCGGGCGAGCACATAGAACTCGTCGTAGCAGCACAGGACGGGAACGGCGCGCGGGTCCTCCGAGGCACGAGCGAGCACCTGCTGATACAGCGCCACATCGATGTTGCTCTTATAGATATAGCTGCCGCGATAGATGACGCAGGCTCCGTTGTCGGGACAAAAAGCAAGGCGGTTCTTGATGCCCTCGAACATCTCCTCGAGCTTGGGAGCGGGACGTCCGCTGGCGGGGCAGAATACGATGCCGGCGTCGGCGAGCTTGTCCAGACGCTCATCAAGACCCTGCGGCAACACGCGCTCGTCGGTGAGCAGCGTCTTGTCCATGTCGACGGCGATGAGTTTAATGTTGCCGATGTTGGCGTCTGATTCATAAGTCTGCATAAATGCGCCTTTCCGTTTCCAGATTGTTTCGGGCGTAATGACCCTCTGCTATGTAATCGAGCGTATTTTCGCAGGAATGGTGCGTACTTGCACTGCAATTCACAAACTAATGAAAAAACTTTTCAGAAATTTGAATTTGTCGCTTGTACAGCAGGCACTTTAGCGTAATATAGCGACCATCGAAAACGGAGACGGAAAAACAACCGCTTACCGAGGAAAAGGTACCGTTTACGATATTAGAATTGCGCCCGGCGATAGGTGAAAGGAGAGGCAGATGCAGTTCGTAAAGATTATCACTACTGCAGACAATGCCATCCGACGCCAGCGCGCAATTTCCCGACGACGATAACAATCGTCTCTGTCCGCATGGGGCTAAATGCCCCAACAGAGTCATTTTGAGGTCGTTGGGTTTTAGCACGACATTGCTGCATGTTTCTAGGGCATGTATGTGCTGATTTTTGCTATTTAACCTGATATTGCACGGTTTTTGACCTCGAAATGACTTGCAACTGACCGATGTTCTAACTAGCTACCAAGGGCGAAAGGAAACAGCCATGAGCAAGGAAAAAGTCGTTCTCGCATATTCCGGTGGTCTTGATACATCCGTATGTGTCAAGTGGCTTCAGGACGAGAAGAATCTTGATGTCGTTTGCGTCTGCGGTAACGTGGGCCAGGAGGAGACCGGCCTGGATGCCAAGAAGCAGAAGGCGCTCGACCTGGGCGTTCTGGATTGTCAGGTGCTCGACTTGCGCGACGAGTTCTCCGATGAGTTCCTGACCAAGGCCATCGCGGCCAACTCCATGTACGAGAACAAGTACCCGCTGCTCTCCGCCCTGTCCCGCCCGCTGCTCGCCAAGAAGCTCGTCGAGGTTGCTCACGAGTTTGGCGCGACCTACGTCGCCCACGGCTGCACCGGCAAAGGTAACGACCAGGTCCGTTTTGAGGCTGCCGTCAAGGCGCTCGACCCCGAGCTCAAGGTTATCGCCCCGGTTCGCGAGTGGGATCTGAAGTGCCGTCCGGACGAGGTCGCCTACGCCCACGCCCACAACGTGCCGGTTCCCGAGGGTACCAACGACAACCCCTATTCCATCGACGACAACCTGTGGGGTCGCGCCATTGAGTGCGGTCACCTGGAGGATCCCTGGAACGAGCCGCTCGACGACGCCTGGGTTATGACCAAGAACCCCGAGGATACGCCCGACGCCCCGACCTACACCGAGATTGAGTTTGAGGCGGGCAAGCCCGTCGCCGTCGACGGCAAGAAGATGAAGCTCTCCGAGATCGTCATCGTCCTTAACAAGATTTCCGGCGACAATGGCTTTGGTCGCCTGGACCTGGTCGAGGATCGTCTGGTGGGCCTCAAGAGCCGCGAGTGCTATGAGGTCCCCGGCGCCCTGACGCTTATCACCGCCCACAAGGCGCTCGAGGACATTTGCGTTGAGGGCGACCTGCTCAAGGAGAAGATTAAGCTTGAGCAGGATTGGGCCACCGCCGTGTATAACGGCCAGTGGTACAGCCCGCTCAAAAACGCGCTCGATGCCTTTATGGCCGACACCCAGAAGTTCGTGACCGGCACCGTCCGTCTGAAGTTCTTTAAGGGCAACTGCCATGTCGTCGGCCGCAAGAGCCCCTTCAGCCTCTACGATTACGGCTTGGCCACCTACGACCGCGACACCACGTTTGATGAGAAGGCCAGCGCCGGCTTTATCGAGATCGATACGCTGTCGCTCAAGACGTGGGCTAAGGTCCAGGGTCCCAGCTCCGCTGCAGCCCAGGCCTAAGGCTTCTCTTCCTTGGTATCCGCGCGGCCCATCCGCGTGATACATAACGGGCGCACGGGGTCCCTACCTTTCGTTATGCTTGCTGACACTTCTTAACATCGGTGGCCCCTACGTTCCGCCCGCATATATGATGCCGCATCTGCGGCTGAGTCCGAGCCCCGCCGGGGTTGTCCGGCGGGGCTCTTTCTATCAATTTGGCGGCTCTGCGCCTATATATATCTGAGGAGTACCTACTATGTTTGACGCTATTGCACACTCTTTGCTTTCTCTTGCCCCCGAGCTCGATACCGCCAAGGTGGAGGAGGTCCCCATGAGCCTGAAGGCCTGGATTGACGCCTCGCAGGGTAACCTCAGGAGGGAATCCATGGGCGCCAAGTGCATGGTGCGTCACTTCTTCGCTATTTAGCTTGTCAGCCTCGCGCACGGTGGGGAATGTGTAAAACTAGCGGTTGATAAATCGCTTTAGCGATATGGCGCATTGCTTTGGGCGCTTGTTTTGGTATTTGGAGAAAGGGGACGGTTCCATGGCTCTTTGGGGCGGTCGTTTTGAGGCGGGCGTGGCCGAGGTCACGCAGGAGTTTGGCGCGTCGCTGCCGGTCGACAAACATCTCTATAAGCAGGATATCGCCGGCTCTAAGGCGCATGCCAAAATGCTGGCGGCCCAGGGCATCATCAGTGCCGAGGACGAGCAAGCGATTGCCAAGGGCCTGACTGGAATCGAACAGGATATCGATGCCGGCAACTTCACCTTCGACATCAACGACGAAGACATTCATATGTCCATCGAGAGCGAGCTGACGCGTCGCATCGGCGAGGCCGGTAAGCGCTTGCATACCGGACGTTCGCGCAACGACCAGGTGGCGACCGACACACGCCTGGGCGTCAAGGCGCTGGCCAAGGAGCTCATGGAGGCCAATCTTGAGCTGCGCCATGTGCTGGTGGATGCGGCTAAGAAGTACGACAAGGTGATTCTGCCGGGCTACACGCACATGCAGCACGCTCAGCCCGTGCTGCTGTCGCATCATCTGCTGGCGTATTCCTGGATGATCGCGCGTGACTTTACGCGCCTGAAGGCCGCCTTTGATGCCGCCGACAACTGCCCGCTGGGTGCTGCCGCGCTTGCCGGTACGAGCTATCCGCTCGATCGTCAGATGACGGCTGCCGAGCTTGGCTTTGCGGGCGTGATTCCCAACTCGCTCGATGCGGTTTCCGACCGCGATTTCCTGCTCGATCTGCATTACGCCGGCTCCGTCATGGCCATGCACCTGTCGCGTCTTTCCGAGGAGATCGTGCTGTGGTCGAGCTCCGAATTTGGCTTTATCACGCTTTCCGACTCGTACTCCACCGGCTCGTCCATCATGCCGCAGAAGAAGAATCCCGACTTTGCCGAGCTTATCCGCGGCAAGAGCGGCCGTGTGTATGGCAACCTGGTGCAGCTGCTCGTGACCATGAAGGGCCTGCCGCTTGCTTATAACAAGGACTTGCAGGAGGACAAGGAGGGCGCGCTCGATACCGCCCATACGCTCATGCAGTGCCTGTCGGTTATGGCCGGTATGATTTCGACTTGGACCGTCAACGAGGATGCCATGGCGTGCGAGTGCGGCGTGGGACACCTTGCCGCCACCGATGTTGCCGATTACCTGGCTAAGCGTGGTCTGCCGTTCCGCGAGGCACATGCCGTGGTGGGCCATCTGGTCCTGATGTGTGAGAAGCGTAGCTGCAATCTTGAGGACCTGCCGTTTGAGGTGTTCCAGGAGGCAAGCCCGCTCTTTGAACGCGATATTACCGAGGCGCTCGACATCCCCTCAATTGTCGCCGCGCGCACGACCGAGGGTGGTACCGCCCCTGCTGCCGTTGCCGTGCAGTTGGGAAGCGCCGAGGCGCAGCTCGCGGCCGATGAGGGTGTGTTTGGCTCGTTATCCAAGGTCGTCGAGATGGGCCACGGAGCTAATTAGCTTATTGGATGCGTCTGTCTGGTGTGTTCATCATATTTTGCCTTTACGGGTGCCCGCTACGGTGGGCACCCGTTTTGTTATAGAGAAGGAAGGAGCTTGTCGAGAACTTCTGTAGGACATTTGCGCAGGTTGTGAAGGGGGTGCGTTCACGGGCGACAATCGACCGCCCGTTCTGTTCGTTGCAGTTGAAAGTGGGACGGATGGTACTCTAGTCGGGCTTCGAAACAGAAGTGACACATATGGAGCGCTTTAATAAATAATAACGCTTCAATAAACGGCTTTTTGTTTAACTGCAGCTAGAACTCTGTTACGATGCAGTCCAGGCGGGTGCCGGAATGGGACTTGGGCACGCGCGAACCTACTTGAAAGGCTACCTTATGGCTATCGAGAAGACCTTCATCATGATTAAGCCCGACGCCGTGCGCGATCGCAAGATCGGCGAGATCGTTGCTCGCATTGAGCGCAGCGGCCTTGTTATCGAGCGCATGGAGATGACCACGCTCGAGCGCGCTACCGTCGAGGAGCACTACGCCCATCTGGCCGACAAGCCCTTCTTTGGCGGTCTCTGCGACTTTATGACGAGCGGTCCGGTCGTCAAGATGGTCGTTTCCGGCCTCTCCGCCGTCTCCAAGATGCGCACCCTTATGGGCGCCACCAACCCGCTTGATGCTGCCCCCGGCACCATTCGAGGCGACTTTGCTGTCGATGTCAACGCCAACGTGATCCACGGCTCCGACTGCCTGGAGAACGCCGAGATCGAGATCAAGCGCTTTTTTGGCTAAACCAGCTTTGACTCCTTAAAGCTGTTAGCGTGTGGCTTGGGCGCCGCGGAACTTCATCCGCGGCGCCCTTTTTATATCAGTAGATTTCTAGGCATATCCCAAAAATCTACAAAGGGGCCCGCCCGGATGTGTGTTCCGAGCGGGCCCCTTGCTGTTAGCTTGTGGCGCTGAGTAGTTTAGGCCTCGTCGACGACCTTGAGGCCGCGGGTCTGGTCGATCTCGTTGAGGAGATTGACGCGACGCTCGTGACGGCCGCCCTCGAACTCGGCATCGAGCCACTCGTCGACGATCATCTTGGCGAGCTCGGAGCCCACGACGCGGGCGCCAAAGGCCAGCACGTTGGTGTTGTTGTGCATACGGGAGAGCTTGGCGCTGAAGGGCTCGGAGCACACGACGGCGCGTACGCCCTCGACCTTGTTGGCAGCCAGGCTGATGCCGACGCCGGTGCCGCAGATCAGGATACCCAGGTCGACGTCGCCGTTGGCCACGGCCTTGCCCACCTTGTAACCGGCGATGGGGTAGTCGAAGCTCTCGGAGGTGTCGGTGCCATAGTTCACGACCTCGCAGCCGCGCTCCTTCAGGTGCTCGGAAATGATGTTCTTGAGCTCGACGGCGGCGTGGTCGTTACCGATACCGATCTTCATGAGTGGTTCCTCTCTGGTCCGTGCGGCGGAATTGCTAAAGGTTTTACCGCGTTCGACTGCATGATAGCGCGACTTTTGTGTAAACGCTCGGGCGTTTTTTGGTCAAACGCTTAAGCATGCAACAAGACCTGCTTTTCATGAATGAATGCCGCCAGTTTGTGCTTGAGCGCCGTCCGCCGGAACCGTGGTTGCGGTTTTTGATGCATTGTTATCAAATAAAGGAGCTAACTTTTTTGAGAGACCAGCCCGTTATGCAAGCAGGAGATACCTATGCCTACCGATTCCCTTCGTGATGCCGCGTTTTGCGATGTTTTGAACCGCGAGCTTGTCTGTGCGCTCGGCTGCACCGAGCCTATTGCCGTTGCCTATGCAGCGGCGTTAGCGAGCCAGACGCTCGGTTGCGAACCCGATCATATGGACGTTGCCTGCTCGGGCAACATCATCAAGAACGTTAAGAGCGTGACCGTGCCCAACTCGGGCGGTATGCACGGTATTGAGGCCGCGGCCGTGCTGGGTGCGGTGGGCGGTGACGCCAAGAGCGCGCTCGAGGTGCTCGAGAGCGTTGACGATGCGGATCGTGCTCGCGTGACTGAGCTGCTTGTCGACGCCGACTACTGTGATGTGTCGCTCGTCGAGGGCGTGCCCAACCTCTACATCAAGGTGACTGCCACGGCCGGTGGCCATACCGCGGTCGTCGAGATTACCGATCACCACACCAATGTCACGTGCCATACGCTCGACGGTATTCCGGTATGCGGCAAGTCGGCGGGGGAGTGTGCCGCCTGCGCCGAGCGCGTGGTGGCCGAGCGGGCGGCGGATAAGGCCGACACACCCATGTCGATCGAGTCCATCATCGACTTTATCGAGGCCGGCGACATTGAGGATGCCCGCGCGGCCGTCGAGCGTCAGATTGAGCTGAACGGCGCGATCAGTGCCGAGGGCCTCGCGCACGCTTGGGGCGCCGAGGTGGGCCGCACGCTGCTGGGCGCTCGTGCCGATGACGTCGCCTGCCGTGCGCGTGCGCGTGCGGCCGCCGGCTCCGATGCCCGTATGAACGGCTGCGCGCTCCCGGGCGCCATTGTGTGCGGCTCGGGCAACCAGGGCATTACCTGCGCGCTGCCCGTCATGGAATATGCCGACTACCTGCGCTGCGACCACGAGCGTCTGGTGCGCGCCGTGATACTGTCCGACCTTATTGCCGTGCACATCAAGAGCTATATTGGTGCGCTCTCGGCGTTTTGCGGTGCTATTTGCGCCGCGTGTGGTGCCGGCGCTGCGATTACCTGGCTGTGCGGCGGCACGCGCGAGCAGATCGGTGCGACGGTCTCCAATACGCTCGGCAACGTGGGCGGCATCGTGTGCGATGGCGCCAAGGCAAGTTGCGCCGCCAAGATTTCGGCTGCCGTCGATGCGGCGATTCTGGGACATGACATGGCCATGCAGGGGCGTGGCTTCCGTGCCGGCGAGGGTTTGATCCAGGATACCGTCGAGCAGACGATTGCCAGCATGGGCTACGTGGGCCGTGTGGGTATGAAGGACACCGACGTCGAGATCCTCAACATCATGATCGGCAAAACCCAAGTGTGCTAGGACAGTTCGTCGGCTACTTGGTGTTCGTAGAAGGCTTCTACTACGGCGTTAAAGTCGCGGGCGAAGCCTTCCATGGTTCCGCGCCAGGTGACTCGGTTGGGCTTGCCCTGGCCTACATAGGCAGTCTGAATGCCGCAGGCGGGACTAGGGAAGTCGCGTTTGGGATCGTTGCCCACCATAAGGACCTCGTGCGGTTCGAGTCCCATCACCTGAAGCTGCTCTAGATAGTAGGTGGCATCAGGCTTGCAGCGGGTGGCGTTTCCCATGTGCGTGACGAGCTCAAAGGGGGCGTCGGCCAGGTCGCCCCAACCCATGCGGCACTCGATGGCCCCCTGCGGAAAGCTGGGGTTGGTAAAGAGCGCGCAGCGCAGCCCTGCGTCCTGTACGGTCTGAAGCGCGGCGTGTGCGCCCGGCATGGCATGGGCGTTGATGAGTTCGTCATTCTTGTACGGAAGAACTTCGCGGTCGTAGTAGGTAAACGCCTCGTAGATAAGTGGGTCCGAGAGGCAAATGCCGCATCGGCGCTCGACCTCTTCTTGGTAAAACTCAAGATTGGTGCGATTGTCCGTGCTGCTGCGGCGATTGGCGTTGAGGTCGACCAGGATGGTGCCGAGGCGTGCCATCGTGCCACCGCGGCTGCGGCGCCCGATATCCGCGAGCATCGAAGAGACATCCTTAAAATATCGAAGGATGAACGCGTTGAGGTTGATGCTAAGAAGCGTTTCGTCCATATCGAAAACGACTGCTTTGAGCACGCGGGCACCTTTCTCGAAAAATCGATCTAGAATCGTTGGCTCCGGATACTTTACCCCAAAGCCGAATGCCTGGCTGGTTATCGTCAAGTTGCGGAGACGTGTGTTCATAAGATTACGAAAAAGTCTCCACACGAGTAAAAAATCGCAGTTCACGCTTGAAATCGAACTCATTTCCCCGTAACCTATACGAACGTGATTGCATAAGCGTCACATTAGTATCTGTCGGCTCCCGAGTGTTCCTAAACGTTGTGTGCTTGTCGCACCCTTCTGTAGGTCCTAGCAATCGGGGCCCCGTAGTTCGAAAGGGGTCCACCTTTGAGTGAGATTCAGAACTCG
>URQD01000052.1:0-12605 GCA_900549905.1 uncultured Collinsella sp.
GGCTCTCGAGGCCGCCGAGCAGCTCGCTGCCGAGGGCATCGACGCCGAGGTCATCAACATGCACACCATCAAGCCCATCGATGCCGACCTGATCGTCAAGAGCGCCACCAAGACCGGCCACGTCGTGACCGTCGAGGAGCACTCTGTGATCGGTGGCCTGGGCAGCGCCGTTGCCGACGTCCTGTGTGAGCAGTGCCCGACGCCGCTCAAGAAGATTGGCGTCAACGACACCTTCGGCGAGTCCGGCCCGGGTGCCGAGCTCCTGCACAAGTACGGCCTGGACGCCGCCAACATCGTGGCGACCACCAAGGAGGTCTTGGCATAAGGCAAGACGAGGCAAAGTATCGCGTCGACAACCGCAAACAAGCCAGAACAGGGGCGTCCTCAAAGAGGGCGCCCCTGTTTATGCTGAATTTAAATTAGAGTCCTGCCAAGCAAAGTTCCCATGGGGAAACGGGCCCATCCCAACGAAGTGCAATTCAGACCCTTCCAACTTTGTATGCGCAGCATCTCAAGTTGGTGCGTCGGCCCCATAGTAGCCGCAGGCCGGGCGCAGGGTTACCTCCCAAATCTTTCCGCAGCGCAGGCCGGCGTTTGTCCGCAGCTCCGCAGGAGCAGGACAAATGCCGGCCATGCGCGAGGACGATTTGGGAGGTAACCCTGCGCCCGGTCGGTGAGACCCAAACCCCGCCATGCTTCTTATGTGCAGTAAAGCTAATGCTGCTAAAATACAAAGCGCTCATGTAGTTTAAACGCACGACGATAAGGAGCACCAGTGGGTAACCACTTCCGTACCTCCGGTGCGGGCGATGATGCCCCCAAGACGCAGACGGGCGTCCAGGGCAGTCGTTTCGCCACTCCGGATTCAGAGGGCCAGCCTGTTGCTCAGGCCCTCGATCAGCCGGCAGATCAGGCACAGCCGGCATCCGATCCCTTTGCCTACAATCCCACCAGCGATGTCGCGCTTTCCGGCACGGCGGGTTTTGAGCCCGTTCAGGCCGTGACCGCTCGCGTGGAGCAGCCTCAGGCTGGCGCCGCCACGCCGCAGCCTACCATGGCCGGCATTCCCGACCCCATGGCCCCTGCGACGCCGGTTCCTCAGCCTGCGCAGTCCGGTCTCTTTGCCGCTATTCCTGATCCCACGCAGCCTGCTGCCCCGGTGGTCGAGAGCGATCAGGCCGCCGAGGTCGCAAGCCTCGATAACGCGCTCAACAACCCCGATTTTACGTCGGTGTTTGCGCCCATCGATCCGCAAGCCAGCCGCAAGAAGATGGCCAAGCAGGCCGGTGTCGAGCCCGTCATCCTTATGGAGCATGTCACCAAGATCTATCCGGCACAGCCCAACAAGCCTGCACTCGACGACATCAACATCGAGATCTATCCGGGCGAGTTCGTCTTCCTGGTCGGTCATTCCGGCTCGGGTAAGACCACGCTGCTGTCGACGCTCAACCGCGACGTCAAGCCGACGAGCGGCCGCATCTTGGTTGCCGGTCAGGACCTCATGAAGATCAAGAACCGCAAGGTTCCGTTCCTGCGCCGCCAGATTGGCGCCGTGTTCCAGGACTTTAAGCTTCTGCCGCAAAAGACCGCCTACGAAAACGTGGCGTTTGCCCTGCAGTGCATCGGCAAGCCCAAGGGCGTCATTCGCAGCCAGGTGCCCGAGGTGCTGCGTCTGGTCGGTCTGGCCGATCAGATGGACTCGCTGCCCGACCAGCTTTCCGGTGGCGAGCAGCAGCGCGTTGCCGTCGCCCGCGCTATGGTCAACCGTCCGCCGCTGCTGATCTGCGACGAGCCCACGGGTAACCTCGACCCGGCGATCTCGCTGGGCATCATGAAGCTGCTCGAGCGTATTAACCGCACCGGCACTACCGTGATCGTCGCCACGCACGACCGCGAGATGGTCGATAGCATGCACCGTCGCGTGATCGCCCTCGAGGGCGGCCACGTTATCCGCGACCAGGAGAGGGGAGGTTACGGCAACTATGGCACCAACTAACGTGGGCTACTCCTTCAAAGAGGCAATCAGTCACTTCTTCCGTAACTGGACTACCTCGCTCGGCGCCGTCATCACGATCTTCCTTTCGCTGTTTATCATCGGCCTGTTCATCATGGGCTCCGCGATGCTGAACTCCGTGATCGGCACCGTCGAGGATCAGGTTGTCATCAACGCGTTCATTAGCGATGACGCCGATCAGGCCGATGTCCAGGCTTTTGAGGCCGAGCTTAAGACGTGGAATAACGTCAAGTCCGTGACCTATAAGGACAAGGACGACGCGCTGGCCGAGTATACGAGCAAGATGTCGGGCAACGCCGACGCCACCATGAGCGCGCTCGATGGCCAGAACCCGCTGCCGGCTTCGTTTGCAATTGAGATGGACGATCCGTCCAAGGTCGAGAGCACGGCCCAGAAGCTCAAGAAGAACGCCGACTTCCAGAAGATCGCGGATGACGGCGACGTCAACGCGAGCGTGCTGTACGGCCAAGAGGAAGTGAGCCGCCTGTTCCAGGTGACCAACTACATCCGCATCGCCGCCGTGGTGCTCGTTGGCCTTTTGACCTTTATCGCATTCATCTTCATCAACAACACGATTCGCCTGTCCATCACGGCGCGTCGTCGTGAGATTGCGATTATGCGTCTGGTCGGCGCCAGCAACGGCTTCATTCGCGGCCCGTTTATCACCGAGGGCGTACTGCAGGCCATTTTGGGCTCGCTGCTTTCCATCGGCGTTCTGGAGCTGCTGCGCAATCTGATGATTCCGCGTTTGCAGGAGAGCATCGGCTGGATGTCGTTTGCCCTGCCGATGCAGTACTACCTGGTGACCTATGCTGCGCTGATTCTGGTCGGTGTGATTATCGGTCTCTTTGGTTCTGCCATAGCCATGCGCCGCTACCTGCGCGTGTAGGCATGCCTGGAATTCATCCCTTCCAACGGGTCGTCTCTTATGGGGCGGCCCGTTTTTTGATCTCTAGGGGACGGCAGGAAAGCGAATCATTTGGGTAGACTCTTTGGAGTTCGTCATCGATAGCAAGGAGGCGCCATGGGGCGCAATAACAAGCATAAGCGCGGTGCTCGCAATAAGCGTGGGCCGGTGCGCAGCGAACGCCGTCCGAGCCTGACCGGGCGCGTGCAGCTCCATGAGCATGGCGCCTATGTCATAACCGAGAGCGGCGACTACAAGGTTATGGGCCGCGGTAAGCGCGAGATCATGGATGGCGATACCGTTGCCGTGAGCATTAAGAACAGCCCGCACGGTGAGCGGCGCGCCGTGATCGAAGGCGTGGTTGAGCGCGCAGCCATAAGCGTGGTGGGTACGTACCAGACCGCTGGTCCGCTCGGTGTGATCGAGCCGCTCGATTCGCGCCTGAAGGCCGACTTCTTCATTCTGTCCGAGGATACCTCGGCGGATCGTCTGGGCGTCCACCCGGGTGATGCCGTTGTCGCGCGCATTTTGACCTACCCGACGCGCCTGGAATCGGGCACCGTGACGATCGAACGCCGCATTGGCGGAGATGACGCGCCCGATTTGGGCGTTCAATACGTGATGGCGCGTTACGGCTATACCGATAGCTATCCCGAGGCCGCGCTGGACGAGGCCGAGGGGCTTTCGCTCGATGTGTCCGCGGCGCTTAAGGACCCGCTCCGCCGCGATCTGCGCGACCGCTTTGTCATCACGATCGACCCGGTCGACGCGCGCGACATTGACGATGCCATTTCGCTTGAGCGCACGCCCGAGGGTGGCTACAAGCTGGGTGTGCATATCGCTGACGTTTCTCACTATGTGGCTTGGGACGGGCATATCGATCTTGAGGCTCGCCATCGTACGACATCGGTGTATCTGGCCGATCGCGTGCTTCCCATGCTGCCCGAACGCCTGTCCTGTGACCTATGCTCGCTTCGCCCTGACGAGGACCGTCTTGCGTTTACCGTTGACATTGAGCTCGATGCGCAGGGTCGCGTGCGGCATTACGATCCTTACCCCAGCGTGATTCGCTCGCGTGTGCGTATGGACTATGACGGAGCCGAGGCGCTGCTGGTGCGTGCCGACGCGGTTGAGTATTCGGTGCTGGAAGGCGCCGCTGAGGATGTTGCGGCTGCTGAGGCCTCGCGCGAGGAGGCGCTTGAGCGCGGTCTTGCGTGCGAGGAAACTGCTCGCGGCTATAACGTCGACCTCGGCGATTTCCTTGTCGCCGCCAACGAACTCGCCGAACTTCGCCGTCGTATTCGTCGTGCCCGCGGCTCAGTCGATTTTGACACGGCCGAGATTCGCGCTCTATTGGATGAGGACGGAGTACCCGTGCAGATTGTGGCGCGCGAGCGTTCGTGTGCCACGTCGCTTATCGAGGAAGCCATGCTACTCGCCAACGAGTGCGTTGCAGAGTGGCTGGCAGACCGTGATATCGAGGCCTGCTATCGCGTGCATGAGGATCCGAGCCCCGATAGCCTGCACGGTGCCGCCGTTGCGCTGGCGCAGCTAGGCATCATCGACGATCGCCGTGCTGCCGGTATCGCCCTGGGGAGTCCCGATGAGCTACAGGCTGCAGTTGATGCTGCCGCCGGTACGGCCAACGCACCGCTCGTCAACACGCTGCTTCTGCGCAGCATGCAGCGCGCACTGTACAAGCCGCGCAACGAGGGCCACTTTGCGCTCGCCGCGCCGTGCTACTGTCACTTTACGAGTCCCATCCGTCGCTACCCCGATCTGGTGGTGCACCGCGTGCTCAAACTGCAGTTGGCCTATGAGCAGCTCGGCGGCAAGGACGCCCTGGTCCGTACGCCGCGGCTGATCGGCAAGGGGCGCGAGTCGCTGCCGCGCATTCTGCCGCAGATCTGCCGCGCATGCAGCGATGCGGAGCGTGCGGCCGATGCCGCCAGCCATGCGACGCAAAAGATCAAGATTGCCCAGTACTATGAGGACCGTCTGGGCGAGCGCTATGCCGGAACCGTCTCGTGGGTTAGCAGCATGGGCCTCTTCGTGCGCTTGGACCTGACGCAGGTCGAAGGCTTGGTTTCGATCAAGAGCCTGGGCAACGAGTGGTTCGAGTTCGACGAGGACGCGCTCACGCTCACAGGTGCCGACACGGGCACTCGTTACGAGCTGGGGCAGCGCGTGATCATCGAGGTCTCGCGCGTCAATACCACGCGCGGGCACTTGGACTTTAAGCTTATCCATTAGCCAAATCCCGACTCGCGGCGGGAGAGCGGAGGGCGGTCTTTCGGGGCCGCCCTTCGCATTTGAATCGTGGCTACCTTGCCGTCTGCTCGGCCGCCCGCTTACCTGCTATTTGAGAGGTAAAACCTACCAAAATAAACCTGTCCCTTTTTGGCAGGTTTACAAGAAAGCGGGGATGAGATGGCGACGGTGTACGGTTATGCGCGGGTGAGTTCGCGCGATCAGAATCTTAATCGGCAGCTGGATGCGCTGGGCGCCTATGGCGTGGGCTCGGCGAATATTTATGCCGACCATGCGAGCGGCAAGGACTTCGATCGCCCGAGGTATCGCGAGCTGCTGCACGTCCTGGGAGACGGGGACGTGCTGGTGGTGCTTTCTATCGACCGACTTGGCCGTAATTACTCTGAGATTCTTGAGGAATGGCGACGCATTACCAAGGAGCTCGGGGTTGCCATTGTGGTGTTGGACATGCCATTGCTTGACACGCGCGTCAGGGCAAGCGGCACGCCGGATGTGACTAATACCCTGATTGCCGATATTGTGCTGCAACTGCTGAGCTACGTGGCGCAGGTGGAGCGCGAGAATATCCATCGGCGCCAAGCGGAGGGAATTGCAGCGGCGCGGGCGCGAGGGGTCCGTTTCGGTCGACCTCGCAAGCCGTGCCCTCCTCAGTTTGATCTGGTACGGGATAGCTATGAGGCGGGCGATATTACCCGCAGCCAGGCAGCAAAGTGCCTGGGCGTGTGCGTGGGGACGTTTGATCGCTGGATGCGCGAGGCGGGGTAGGGGTTTGCGTCGCTTTGTCGCTTCCTGTTGCGATTCAAATTTTGATACGATGGCGATGTCATTTGGGGCTACACTCGCTGATATTCAAAAAAGGAGGTAGGCCCTTGGCGCGCGTAAAACAAATAATCGGATGGACCGCGATCGTTCTGTTCGCTGCAACGCTGGCGGGCATCTGGGTGCTGACGGAGCAAAATGCGGTGGAGACGTCGTTGCTGAGCGAGTCCACCGCGCGTGTGGTGGAGGGTCAGGCTACGGGCGTACAGGCTGCCGATGTCGCGGGTGAAGCTCAGACCGAGAACGGGATGACCGGGTGCACCGATTCGGCTGCTTCGAATGTCCGGTCTGGCCGACTTGCTTCCATTCGCATGTGGGTGGGCACGAACGTCCGACGTGTTGCCCATACCGTAGAGTTTTTCTTCGTCGGATTGTTCACCTCGGTGGTCGTGGTTTGCTTTTCCAGGCGTCCGTGGAGCGTATGCTCCCGTTGCGTGCCCGTGTTGCTCTTTTGCGCCGTCTGCTCCGTTGGCGATCAGGCACATAAGATCTTTGTTCCCGGCAGGCATTTCGACGTTATCGATTTAGGATTCGATGCTGCGGGCTATGTCACCGCCATGCTGTTGGTATTGCTGGCAGCGGCGTTGGTGCGCTATGCGACTCGGCCGATCGGCGCCCATGCGAGGCGCTAGCCGGTAACAAACCCGTTTCTGATAATGCGACCTTGTTGAATTATTTTGTGTCGCGCGTATTTCCGAGCGGTCGGATTTGAGGGGCGAGCGGTAGAACGCTCTCCCTTTGTGCGCCACGATGCGGCACAATGTACCGCAAAAGCTGTTTGTATCCGGTACGAATCGTTCGTTGGTCTTTAATTCTTCTCAACGGAGGTGTTTGAGATGGCAAACGGATTGCTTTTGCGACTTCGCGAGCGTGAGCTCAGCGCGAGCCCGGCGGAACGCAATGTCATCGCATATGTAACCGCTCATCCGCACGAGGTGGTCGGGCTGTCCGTCCGCGGTCTTGCCGATGTCACGTTCTCCTCGCCCTCGAGCATTTTGCGCTTTTGCAAGCGTTTGGGTTTTGCGGGCTACAAGGAGTTCCAGCGCGAACTGATTGCCGAGCTGGCGCTCTTAGGTGACAAGAAAGACGTAGCCCTCGAGGACATCTCCATGGATGACAGCGTCGAACGTATCGTGGGGAAGGTGATGAAAAGCAACGTGCGCACGATCGAGGCGACGGCGCGAACGCTCGATTACACCGTCTTGGAGCGATGCGCGGCCCGTCTTAAGCGGGCACGCGCGGTCAATCTGTTCGGTATCGGTGCCTCTCGTTTGGTCGCGCACGATCTGGCGCAAAAGCTCATGCGTGTCGACAAGGAGTGCCATCTGTACGACGACTGGCATGATCAGCTCTTGTGTGCCAAGAACATGCATGAGGGCGATATGGCAATCGCCTTTAGCTACTCGGGCTTGACGCAAGAGGTGCTGGACTGCACCGCCGAGGCTCAACGTCACAACTGTCCCGTTGTGGCCGTTACCAAAGTAGATGGATCATCCAAGCTTGCCACCGTGGCCGATGCCGTGCTCGGCGTCGCTGCGAGTGAACCCTTGGTCCGCAGCGGTGCCATGGCTTCGCGTATGGCCCAGCTTATGGTTGTCGATGCCCTGTACGCTGCTTACGTTGCCAGCGACTACGAACGGGCGACGCATGTCATTAAGCAAAACTACATCGAGAAACAGGAAAGATGAGGTGAATGAAATGCTCGATTTAACAAAATTCACGACCGAACAGCGTAATCAAAGTTCAATGGACCTCGATACGATGACATCGCTGCAAATCGTCACGACGATGAATGATGAGGATCTTCGTGCCGTCCAGTCGGTCACGAAGGTGTTGCCCCAGGTTGCCACAGCAATCGACTGGGCTGCTGAGGCACTCGAGCGCGGCGGACGCGTCTTTTACATGGGCGCAGGCACCAGCGGTCGTCTGGGCGTACTCGACGCTTCGGAGTGTCCGCCCACGTTTGGCGTGTCACCCGATCTGATTGTCGGGCTCATTGCCGGAGGCGAGACGGCGTTTATCAAGGCTGTCGAAGGTGCCGAAGACAGCGAGGAACTTGGCGCGAGCGACCTGCGGGAGCGTGGACTCTCGGACAAGGATCTTGTCGTTGGCCTGGCGGCAAGCGGCCGTACTCCCTATGTGGTGGGCGGCCTTGTGAACGCCAGGGCAACTGGGTGCAAGACCATTGCAATTGCCTGCAACCAAGGGTCGAAGATCGGGGAGAGCGCAGATCTTGCCATTGAACCCGTGCCCGGTCCCGAGGTGCTGACCGGCTCAACGAGGCTCAAGGCGGGAACGGTTCAAAAGCTCATTCTCAACATGATTTCGACCGGTGCCATGGTCAAGATCGGCAAGGTATACCAAAACCTGATGGTCGATGTGCAGCAGACGAACGAGAAGTTGGTGGTGCGCGGCCAGAACATCGTGATGGAGGCGACCGGCTGCACGCGCGAGCGCGCTATTCAGGCGCTTGCAGATGCCGGCGGCCACGTAAAAACCGCTATTGTCTCGGTACTGCTGGGCTGCGATGCCGAGCAGGCTGCGGTAGCTCTTGAGCGAGCGAGAGGCCATGTCCGTGCTGCGGTGAGTGGCCATGAGAAGAGCAATGCCGATGCCCAATAGGTGCGCGGCGTGAGCTGATAAGACATCCAGACGAGATACCCAATACAAGGAGGAGTTATGACGAACAAAGAGCTGGCTCAAAAGCTGCTGGACCTTTTGGGCGGTAAAGACAACGTGTTGGCAAACGCGGCGTGCATGACGCGCCTACGCGTGACCGTCAAAGACACGGGCAACGTCGACACGGAGGGTATTAAGGCACTCGACGGCGTGATGGGCTTGGTCGAGGACGACACGATGCAGATCGTGCTGGGTCCGGGCAAGGTGAATAAGGTGCTCGAGGAGTTCTCCAAGCTCACCGGCCTTGCGAAAGGCGTTGCTGACGAGAGCGTGGTCGACGCTGCGGCCACAAACAAGGCCGCGCAGAAGGCAAAGTACGAGTCCAAGCCGGTTCAGGCCTTCCTCAAGAAGATTTCCAATGTCTTCGTCGCCCTGCTTCCCGGCATCATTGCGGCTGGCCTCATCAACGGTATCTGCAACGTCATTAACGTCTCGACGGCAGGCGCGCTTGCAGGCGAGTGGTGGTACCAGGGCATTCGTTCCATGGGCTGGGCCCTGTTTGCCTATCTGCCCATCTTGGTGGGCTATAACGCGGCACGTGAGTTTGGCGGCTCCGCTGCGCTGGGCGGCATCGCCGGCATGATGTGTATCGCCAACAGTGCCATGCCCCTGCTTGCGCCTGGCGCGGCTGATCCTGCCACTGCCATTCTGCTGCCGCTCACCAATGCGCAGTACAACCCCGCAGCGGGCGGCATGATCGCGGCTCTTATCGCTGGCGCATTTTTTGCCTGGATGGAGCGTCAGATTCGCAAGGTTATGCCCAACGCACTCGACACGTTTTTGTCCCCGCTGCTGGTGCTCATCATCGGCGCCTTTGCTCTGATGCTCGTCATCCAGCCGGTTGGCGCATGGCTGACGACTGCCATCTTTAGCGTTTTGACCTTTATCTTCGAGAAGCTGGGCGTCCTGGGCGGCTATATCCTGTCGGCAGGCTTCTTGCCGCTGGTTTCCGTCGGCCTGCATCAGGCGCTCACGCCGATCCACGCTATGCTCAACGATCCCGACGGTGCTACCAAGGGTATCAATTACCTGCTTCCCATCCTTATGATGGCTGGCGGCGGCCAGGTCGGTGCCGGTCTGGCGCTGTACTTTAAGACCAAGAACGCCAAGCTCAAGAAGTACGTCGCAGAGTCCATTCCCGTTGGAATCCTGGGTGTTGGCGAGCCTCTGATGTATGCCGTTACGCTGCCGCTCGTTCGTCCGTTTGTGACGGCCTGCCTGGGTGCCGGATTTGGCGGCGCGCTCGCGGCGCTGCTTCACATCGGCACGGTTTCTCAGGGCGTTTCCGGTCTGTTTGGCCTGCTGATCGTCGTTCCTGGCCAGCAGCTCGGCTACGTTGCCGCTATGCTGCTTGCCTATGCCGCCGGCTTTGTCCTGACGTGGTTCTTTGGCGTCGACGAGCAGAAGATCAATGAGTTCTTTGGCGAGTAGTTTGATATCGTGAGCCGTGTTGCTCGGGGTTCGCGGCGCGCGGCAGATTTCTTGATGCTATGGTTGTGCCGGCGGGGCTAACTGCTCCGCCGGCCTTTTTTAAAGGAGCGTTGTAGCGTGAAAACGGGTATTTCGATTTATCTTTCCAGCCCTTTGCAGGATATTGAGCGGACGATTGAGCGTGGTGCCGCGGCGGGTGCGCGCTATGCGTTCACCTCGCTGCATATTCCCGAGGATGGGGGAGCGGCGTATGCCGATAAGGTCCGTCATGTGCTGTCGCTGCTCTCCGCCCGCGGCATTGCGCTCATTGCCGATGTGGGGCCTCGCACGTGCGATTTGCTCGGGCTTGAGCGCATCGAGGACCTGCGCGATCTGGGGTTGGAATACCTTCGTTTGGACTATGGCTTTAGCGCCCAGCGGGTCGCGGAGCTGTCCGGTGTATTTCGCATTGTGGTCAATGCATCGACGGTGAGTTCTGTTGAAATCGCATCGTGGCGTGAGGCCGGTGCCGATGTGACTCGTTTTGCCGCCTGCCACAATTTTTACCCTAAGCCTTATACCGGTTTAGCTCTGGAGGACATTGCTCGGGTGAATCTTCGTCTTGCGGCGCTTGGATTCGAAATCATGGCTTTTGTGCCGGGTGATGCTAACGTTCGCGGGCCAGTATTCGAGGGACTGCCGACGGTCGAGGCGCAGCGCGGTCGCGCGTCAAAGGTTGCCCTCAACATGCTTGAGCTTGCGCATGGCGCCGATTGCGACATTGTGTTGGTCGGCGACCCCGATCTTTCCGATGCGGGCTGGACGCAGTTTGCTCATGTTTCCGCCGGATACGTGGACCTGCAATGCGAGCTTGAGCCCGGTTATGCCTATGTACGTGGGCAGATTCATCACGACCGACCCGATTCGAGCACCCTCATCTTTAGGTCTCAGGAGTCGCGTACGACGCTTAAGCCGGATTCCGTGCCGATGGATGCCGGTGCCGGCCTGTCACGAAAGACGGGGTCGATCGCTGTGAGCAATAGCGGCTATGGGCGCTACGAAGGCGAGCTTGAGATTGCGCGGGTCGATCTTCCCGGTGACGAGCGCATGAACGTTGCGGGCCATATCACGCCCGAGGCAATGGAGCTGCTGCCGTTCATCAAACGCGGATTCGGGGTACGGTTCGTTTAGCGTGTGACCCGTGGGCTACAATTGGCCCATCATGCGAAGGCGCCTCGTGTGGCGTGTGCCTGCGTTGGCCGATCTATATTCGGAGGATTTCCATGACCGTACTGTTTGTTGAGTATCCCAAGTGCTCGACCTGTAAGAAGGCCAAGGCATGGCTGGACGAACACGGGGTAGAGTATATCGACCGCGATATCGTTTTGGACAATCCCACGGCCGATGAGCTTGCGACCTGGATTGCTCGTTCGGGGCTGCCGGTGCGGCGCTTCTTTAATTCGTCGGGCATGAAATATCGAGAGCTGGGCCTGAAGGCGCGTCTGGATGCGGGCATGACGGATCGGGAGTGCTACGAGCTGCTGGCGACCGACGGCATGCTGGTCAAGCGTCCGCTGTTGGTGGGCGACGACTTTGCGATTCCCGGCTTTAGGGAATCGGCTTGGGCCGAGGCGTTGCTGTAGCGGCTGCGGAAAGCGCGACCCGTTTTGAGCTTCGATTACGGGATACGGTTTCCGGTTGAGGGCTCGATGGGAAAGTGGGGACCAGTTTGAGCTTGAAATCTGGGACACACTTTCCGCCGGCAGGCTTGCCCCAGTCAGTCCTCCAACTGTGCCCATTCGTGCGGATCGTAGACCTTTACGTGCTTGTTGGGCTTGCCGCTCCAGTACTCCTCGTCCATAAAGGGCAGATATGCCTGAACGCCGGGGCAGATAAAGGGAATCCGCTGCTGTTGCAGTCGCTCGCGCTGTCGCTGCTCCAGGTGCGCCTCGGATATGACAGTCGGCATACCGGACAGCTCGACGAGGCTTGCCTGGATTCGCTTAAGGTCGGGGAGTCCCGCGTGCCATGACATCCGCATGATCAAAAAGGATGCACGGCGGTAGTTTGCCTGCATCACCGTGATGGCGGGGCGCAGAGTGGGATGGATTTTGTCCCGTTCGGGCCAAAGGTCAGCAGTGATCTCGAGGCCCAGGGTCTCCCATAGGTAATCAAGCTCTTCGTCCATGGCGCCTCGATATCCGTGCAATGATGACGGTTCGATTGTGCCATCAGCCGTGAGTGCTGCATTGTTGTAATCTACCAGCGGTAGATGCGGGATGTTTTACGGGCTTTGGCGCCGTACGTGTCGCTGGCGCTTCACAGGTCCTTCACGTGTCGGCCGTATTTGACTGAATTTCAAAAAAGTCAAAATTGGGGCTTGCGTCAGGGCCGGACTTCCCGTATATTTCTTTCTTGCGCAAAGGCACAGCCGAGCGCAGCGATGCAGTCATTGGGATGTCGTCTAATGGCAGGACAGCGGATTCTGGTTCCGTCAATGGGGGT
>URQD01000053.1:0-12564 GCA_900549905.1 uncultured Collinsella sp.
GCGTCGTGGCGGGCTGGCCCAGGCTCACGTAGCCCAAGCCTACATCGTACAGCGTCTGGAGCTTGCGCTTAATCTGCGGGATATTCCCAAAGAAGGCCAGTGCCTCGGTGACGCTCATGTCGAGCACGTCCGAGATGGTCTTACCACGGTAGGTGACCTCAAGCGTCTCGCGGTTATAGCGTTTGCCGCCGCAGACCTCACAGGGGACATAGATATCGGGAAGGAAGTGCATCTCGATCTTAATTTGTCCGTCGCCCTTGCATGCTTCGCAGCGACCGCCGCTCACGTTAAAGGAGAAACGTCCCGGCGAGTAGCCACGCGCCTTCGACTCCGGCGTACTCGCAAACAGCGCGCGAAGATCATCCCACAGGCCAATGTACGTAGCAGGGTTGGAACGCGGCGTGCGACCAATCGGCGACTGGTCGATATCGATAACCTTATCGATACACTCGATGCCCTCGATTTTCTTATACGGACCCACAGGGCGCGTCGAACGGTGAATGGCATTCGTAAGGGCAGGCGCGATGGTGTCGGTAACCAGGGAGCTCTTACCCGATCCCGACACGCCGGTAACGACCGTAAGCGTACCAAACTCGATCTTGGCGGTAACGTTTTTGAGGTTGTTGGCGCGGGCGCCCGTGATCTTAAGGCAGCCGCGACCGGGCTTGCGGCGTTCATCGGGAACCCGAATCATTCGCTTGCCGGTCAGGTAGGCACCCGTCATCGAATCGGGGCACGCCATGATATCGGCAGGCGTTCCCGCGGCGACCACGTGTCCGCCGTTCACGCCCGCGCCGGGGCCCATGTCGATCACATAGTCGGCAGCACGAATCGTATCCTCATCATGCTCGACGACGATGACGGTATTGCCGATATCGCGTAGGCGCTCAAGCGTCTTGATCAGGCGCTCGTTATCACGCTGATGGAGGCCAATCGATGGCTCGTCCAAAATGTACAGGACACCCATGAGGCCGGCGCCGATCTGCGTTGCCAGGCGAATGCGCTGGGCCTCGCCTCCGGAAAGCGTCGCCGAGGCACGATCGAGGGTCAGATAGTCGAGTCCGACATCGACCAGAAAACGCAAGCGCTCCAGGATTTCCTTGACGATGCGCCCGCCGATAAACTGTTGGCGCTCGGTGAGTTCCAAGCCCTCAAAAAACTCGAGCGACTCGCGGCACGATAGGCAACAGACCTCGTAAATGGACTTACCGCCTACGGTAACAGCGAGCATCTCGGGGCGCAAACGAGCGCCGTGGCAGCTCGAGCACGGCTCCTCGCGGATGTACTTCTCCAAGCGCGCCTTGGTGTTCTCATTCGTCGTCTCGGTATAGCGCTCGTACAGGATATTGCGCACGCCCGAGAACTTGGTGTCCCACTGGCTGCGGCGCCCATCGAGCTTTTGATAGTCGACCGAAATCTTCTGGTCGCCCATGCCGTCTAAAAACGCGCGACGCACCCGCGGAGGCAGATCCTCCCACGGCGTATCGACGCTCACCTTAAAGTGTTTGCAGACCGCAGCGAAAATCTGCGGATAGTAGTTAGAGTTGCCAAACAGGCTGCCAAAGACCCCGTCGGCGATCGACTTCGAGGGGTCTTCGATTAGGGCCTCGGCATCGACCGTCTTCTTAAAGCCCAGGCCATCGCACTCTGGGCACGCGCCATAGGGCGCGTTGAACGAGAAATCACGCGGCTGCAGGTCATCGATGGAGTGCCCATGCTCCGGGCACGCTAACGCCAGCGAATACTCCAGCAACTCGCCTTCGGTCCCCTCGGGAGCGTCGCGGTCGGGCAGCAAGTATACGTTCACATTGCCGTGCGCCAGCGCGGTCGCCTGCTCAACAGACTCGGCGATACGGCCCAGAGAGTTCTCACGGATCACGATGCGATCGACCACGACCTCGATATCGTGCTTGAACTTCTTGTCCAGATCGATCGGATCGTCGAGCGAGCGCACTTCACCGTCGACACGCACGCGGCTAAAGCCCTCGGCGCGAAGGTCCTCAAACAGTTTGGTGTACTCGCCTTTTCGCCCGCGTACCACCGGTGCCAGCACAAACGCGCGGCGGCCCTCCCCCGCCGCCAAGACCTTGTCGGCAACCTGATCGGTCGTCTGACGCTCAATGACACGGCCACATTCGGGACAGTGCGGGGTGCCCACACGGGCGAACAGCAGGCGCAGATAGTCATAAATCTCGGTTACGGTGCCAACCGTCGAGCGCGGGTTCTTGGATGTCGTCTTTTGATCAATTGAGACAGCCGGCGAAAGGCCGTCGATTGAATCCAAGTCGGGTTTGTCCATCTGGCCCAAGAACTGGCGCGCATAACTCGAAAGGCTCTCGACGTATCGACGCTGGCCCTCGGCATAGATAGTGTCGAATGCCAGCGAACTCTTGCCCGAGCCAGAAAGACCGGTAATGACCACGAGTTGGTCACGCGGAATGGAAACATCGATATCACGGAGGTTGTGCTCACGAGCGCCGCGAATAACGATAGAAGAATCAGACATGGAAGCTCCTTGCCTCCTATTGCATCGAATCATACTGCCGATGAGTTTAGCGCACTCGACGCGCACAGATGTTCGTAATACAAGATTCGCAGACCTTTAGCTTTGCGTATCGGGCGCTTTGTTTCTCGAAATGCCGTGGAAAGGTTACAGTAATCTAATACTGAACTTAATTTGCTGTACCAGAGGAACGTCCATGACCGAAGATATCCCCCTTGAAATCACTTCGAGCGACATGGCCAATCTGCCCATATTCATCGCCGTCCTTATCGTGGCCACCGTCGTCGTGCGCGTGTATTTTTCAATCAAACGCAACGAAAAGCCACCCATTGCCTGCGTCTTTTGGTGCGCGACGCTCCTCATCCCGCTCGGCGTGGTAGCTGCATGGGTTACGAATCAATTGCTCCTAAATGAGGGCAGCTCCCTATGGGTCCTTTCTTATTCGGCGCTCGGTGCTGCCGCCGTCATGCTTCTTGTCGAGCCCTTGGTTTCGGGACTTATCGACCAAACCGACCTTGCGACGGGAACGGTTGCCTGTATTTGCCGTGACATCCTTGTCATCGCCGCTGTTTCAGCGCTCTCGTTCGTTTCACTCGAAATTGCCTGCAACGAAACGTTCTATCGCATTCCCGCCAACTCATTCGGGTTTTCCGTCGGGCTGCTCGCGACGGTTCTGCTCTCCCTTTATTTGCTGGGACAGCGTCATGGAGGCGTCATGGCTCTCGTGCCCGTCGTCTGCTGCATCCTTGGCATTGCCGAGCACTTCGTCATAACGTTTAAAGGCGAAGCCATCCTGCCAAGCGATATCTTGGCCCTTGGCACCGCAATGGAAGTGAGCGAGGGATACGAGTTTACCTTTACCGCCGGAATCGTAACCTCTCTCGCCCTGCTGGAGATTTCCCTGGGGCTTCTTTCGCTCATCCGACCGCGAAAGCTCCGTACGCCCACCCATGTCTTCCCCGCTATCGCCGCTAACCTCTGTGCTTTTCTGCTAGTGACCGTTGTGGGGCTCTCAGGCTTTTCCAACATCGACTTGGAGCAGGCGCTGGATTTTGGATTTGACCGTTGGCAGCCCATCACCACGTATGCGTCTCAGGGTTTTATCACTTCGTTCACCGAAATGGTCAACGAGTTGCCCATTGAGAAGCCCGAAGACTATACGCCCGATGAGGCGCAGAGCATCGAGCAGGAGCTCGCCGCCGCCTACGACAGCACATATGGCTCGAGCGAGCAGCGCGCGGCGGCCGTTGCCCAGTTCAATGAAATCAAGCCGACGATTGTTGCCGTCATGAATGAGAGTTTTAGCGACCTTTCGTGCTTTGAGCAGCTCCAGGCGGCCGGGTACACCGGCCCCGCATTCTACAACTCGCTTCCCGACACACTTGTTCGCGGCACCATGCTCGCTTCGGTCGCCGGTGGCGGAACGGCGAACTCCGAATTCGAATTTTTGACCGGAGCGACAACGGCCTTTGTCGGATTAGGCAAGATCCCCTATCAGCTGTATCAGATGAATGGCGTAAACAGCCTGGCAAAGGACCTTAAAGAGCTTGGGTATACCACTACCGCTATGCACCCGCAAAACCCCGTCAACTACCATCGAGATAAAATCTATCAGCAGCTGGGCTTTGGAGACTTTCTTTCAATCGGCGATTTCGAAGGTGCGCCCTATTACCATGCCGGCGTATGCGACTACGTCACCTACGACAAGATACTCGACCTGCTTAGAACCGACGAAGCGCCGCAGTTCATCTTTGACGTCACGATGCAAAATCACGGCGGCTACGACTATGGCACCGTTCCCGCCGAAGAGCTGACAAACTATTGGGTCGAGGGAGCCAGCGAAGGCGCCAACAGCGCGCTCAACACCTATCTCACCTGCATCAACGCATCCGACCGGGACCTCGAGTACTTTATCAACGAGCTCCGCAACATCGGCAGACCGGTTGTTCTTGTCTTTTTTGGCGACCATCAGCCGAGCGCCGCAACGACTCTCAACGACGAGCTGTACCCTCAGGAAGATACGGCAAGCCACGCTTTCCGTATCTACCAGGCGACATATCTCGTCTGGGCTAACTATGAGATCGCCGGCAATACCGAGCTCAACGTCTACGACACCGTCGGGGCAAACGAGATTGCAGCCATTACCCTTAATAAGATCGGCGCCCCGCTCACCAATTACCAAAAGGCCCTGCTTGCGACAAGGTCAGATGTGCCCACCATCAATGTCGCCGGCTATCTCGGTGCCGACGGGCTGCGCTACGACTTGGAATCGAAAGACAGCCCCTACGCCTCGACGATCGACAAGCTGCAGCGCATGCAATACCTCGAGTTCGCCAGCAAAGTTCAGTAAGCCCGCCCATTCGCTTGGGCCCATCGTATTGCAAGCACGCTCGGCCCAAACGCATCGCAAATGACTCCCGCTCGCAAACGAGGGTACAATGACGCTCGTGTCACATCGCGGGGCCCCGGCCCCAGCATATACAAAGGAGTCATACATGGGTTGCGAACACGCACAGGCCGCCGGCGGACAAACGTCGCCGTCGCAATTTGAGGAGAACACGCTGTCCGAGGTCAAGCGCGTCATCGCCGTGCTTTCCGGCAAGGGCGGTGTCGGCAAGTCATTTGTCACCGGTGCCATCGCCACCGAGCTTGCCCGTCACGGCCACAAGGTCGGCGTCCTCGATGCCGACATCACCGGTCCCTCTATCCCCAAGATGTTCGGTATGAGTGGACGCCACGTCCATGCCCTTGGCAACCTTATGCTGCCCGAAATCTCCGAGCACGGCGTCAAGGTCATGAGCTCCAACCTGCTGCTCCAAAACGAGACCGACCCCGTCCTTTGGCGCGGTCCGGTCATCGCAGGCGCCATTAGGCAGTTCTGGAGCGAGACCTCGTGGGGCCCCATCGACTACCTACTGGTCGACATGCCTCCGGGAACAGGCGACGTTGCGCTCACCGTCTTCCAGTCGCTGCCGGTCGACGGCATCGTCATCGTCACGAGCCCGCAGGATCTGGTCTCGATGATCGTCGCCAAGGCGGTCAACATGGCCGAGAAGATGAACGTCCCCATTCTGGGCATTGTCGAGAACATGAGCTATATTGAGTGCCCCGACTGCGGCAAGAAGATCGAGGTCTTTGGCAAGAGCAAGCTCCCCGAGGTCGCAGAGCGCTATAACCTCGACATCTTGGGCCAGCTTCCCATTAATCCGGCACTCGCCGAGGCCTGCGATAAGGGCGAGGTCGAGACTGCGCTGCCCGATGGCATGTTGCCCAAGGCAGTCTCTGCCGTCGAGGCTATTACCCCGCACGAGACCGACGAGGCCTAAGTGAACGCGAGCGCCCTCTATGACGTCTTGGTAATCGGCGGCGGGGCTTCAGGCCTCGCCGCCGCCATTACGGCCGCACGCGCTGGCAAAAGCGTCTGCATCGTTGAGCGCGATGTCGCCTGCGGCCTCAAGCTCCTTGCGACCGGTAACGGCCGTTGCAACCTCTCCAACGAATCGATTGATCCTCAGCGGTATAACCACCCCGCATTCGTCGAATCCGTCATGGGCCCCCAGCCCGAACAAGAGCTTATGGGTTTCTTCTCCTCGCTGGGCATCATGACAACCTCCGAGGAAGGCCGGCTGTACCCGCGCTCCCTTCGCGCCGAATCGGTGCGCGACGCGCTTCTCAGCGTTTGCGACCGCCTAGGTATCACCTTAATCTGCGGAGCCAACGTTGCCTCGGCGCACAAAGCTTCCGAAGGCTGGGCACTCCAAATAGACCGTCCGGCGCGGGCACTCAAGGCAAAAAAGCACGACGACCGAAAATCGGAGCTCCGCTCGCTTCGGAAAGCGCTCGCCGATGTCCCTCGCAAGAACGAGGCCCTGCAGGCACATGCCGTAATTATCGCCACGGGCGGCAACCCCACCGGTATCGCCGATACGTTTCGCCTCCCCCTCACTTCGCTGCGCCCCATCCTCTGCCCCGTATCGGCAACGGTCTTTGGCGATCGGGCGGCGCTCAAGACGTTGGATGGCCTGCGCGTCCGCGCCCGCTTGACGCTCGCCCGCAATCATAATGAGCTCTGGCACGAAGACGGTGAAGTGCTGTTTCGAACCTTCGGTATCTCGGGCGTCGCTGTCTTCAACCTCTCTCGTCGTATCCAGCACGGCGATACGATCCTGCTCGACGTTTTCCCCGACCTCTCCAAAGACGAGTTGCTCAATATGCTCAACCGGCGCGTTGAGCTGCTCGGCGGCTTTTCGCCCCGCGATCCCCGTTGGCTCGACGGCATGCTCGCCCCGCAACTCTCCCGCGTCGTCTGCACAGCGTTCGAGCAGTGCCATCCAGGCTCCAACGATGTCATCCACCTGGTCTCGATCCTCAAGCACTTTAAGTTGCTCGTCAAGGGAACAGCCGAGGAGCGCTCAGCGCAGGTCACGCGTGGTGGCGTATCTGTCGAGAGCATCTCAACACCCAGCCTACGCGCGCGCAGCGTTGTCGACGCCCCGCTTTACGTCTGCGGCGAAGCGCTCGACATCGACGCCGATTGCGGAGGCTTTAACCTTGCGTGGGCCTGGATCTCGGGCATTCGCGCTGCAAGCAGCCTGTAGCCGCGCAGTCTATAATCAAAAACGCATTCGGGCCGTCTGGGATACCGGACGGCCTCTTTCTTGCCTCTAAGGAGACCTCGATGATCGAAATCACCCAAGTCAACGCGTCGCTCGATGAAGCCGACGATGAAAATGCCTGTCTCATTGTTGGCAAGCGAGTCGCCAAGCGCGTCCTACGTTGCAAGGACTCCGAGATCAAGTCCATCGAGCTCCACCGCAAGTCAATCGACGCTCGCAAAAAACGAGACGTCCATTTTATCCTGAGCTTTCGTGTTGAGCTGACTAGTCCCCACCTCGAGCGAGAAGCGGTCGACAGCGTTGCCGAGCGTGACCGCTCGCGCGTACGCGCGATAGAAGACGATGAGCCTTCATTCCCCTCCCCCGGCTCCGACGCACCTCAAGAACGCCCTGTCGTTGTCGGCGCCGGATGCGCCGGCCTTTTCGCTGCGCTTACGCTCGCCGAAGCAGGTCTTAAGCCCTTGCTCATCGAGCGCGGCGACCCGGCATTTCGCCGCTCGCAGGCGATCGACCTCTTTCTAAAGGAGCGCATCCTCGACCCCGAGAGCAATATCCAGTTTGGCCTGGGCGGCGCGGGAACCTTCTCGGACGGCAAACTCAATACGGGAACCAAAAATCCCGCCCATCGCCTTATCCTCGAAACCTTCGTCGAGGCGGGCGCGCCCCGCGATATTCTATGGGATGCCAAGCCGCACATTGGCTCCGACATCCTTCCCACGGTTGTCACCGCTATATCCCAGCGCATCGAGCAGCTCGGAGGTGTCGTCCGTTATCGAACGAAGCTCGTCGACATTCGCATCGACGCGTCTGGCGCCATCACCGGTATTGATGTCCAATCGTCCCAAGACGCCGCTTGCGAGCCAATCGAGACAAATCACCTCATCCTCGCCTGCGGGCATTCTGCTCGCGATATTTTTGAGCTCCTTAAGGGCCACAACGTGGCCCTCGCACAAAAGACCTTTGCCATGGGCGTTCGCATCGAGCATCCGCAGCGCGTCATCGACCGAGTCCAATACGGAGCCTCGGCGGGACATCCTGCCCTCGGAGCAGCCCCTTACAAGCTCGTCGCCCATCTTCCCAACGGCCGCAGCGTGTTCTCGTTTTGCATGTGCCCCGGCGGGCAGGTTGTCGCCGCCTCTTCCGAGCAGGGCCACCTGTGCGTCAACGGCGCCAGTCTCAATGCCCGCGGCGGACGCAACGCAAATGCCGCCCTGCTCGTTAACGTCACACCCGAGGACCTTCCCAACGATGACCCACTCGCCGGCATCGAGCTCCAGCGTGCCTGCGAGGCGGCCGCCTATCGCCTGGGCGGTTCCAACTGGAACGCACCGGCACAGCTCGTCGGAGATTTCCTCGCAGGACGTGCCAGCAAGGCGCCCGGAAAGGTAAAGCCCACCTATCCGCTCGGTGTGACCTGGACGGCAATTGACGAAGCCCTGCCGCAGCATATCGTCGAGTCGCTCCGCCTGGGACTTCCCCTACTCGGAAAAAAGCTACGCGGCTACGACCGCCCCGACGCCGTTCTTACCGGCGTGGAGACTCGTTCGAGCTCACCGGTCACTGTCACCCGAGACCGAACGTGCCATGCCGTGTCGACCCCGGGCCTCTATCCTTGTGGTGAGGGAGCTGGATATGCCGGCGGCATCATGAGCGCGGCCACCGACGGCATCCGTTGTGCCGAAGCCCTGATCGCAGACCTCTAACGCACGAATTCCAGCGCGCAAAAGACACAGGCCCCAAGCTCCACAGGGAACTCGGGGCCTGTTCACTATTTCTTAAACCGTGCACCCTGGCGTTTTCTGCCCGATGCGAACGTGGAACCCTTGCGGGCCTGCGAACGTAAGCGCTCGATCGTCTCGTCCTCAGACGCACCCTCGAGCATCGCTCGAATCTGAACGACGGCATCGCGCAGGCGCGCCGCCTCCTCAAAGTCCATGGCAGCAGAAGCGTTACGCATATCCTCTTCCATGGTTTCGACGATCCGCACAAGCTCGTCATGCGGCAGTTCTTCCAACTGCTCCGCAAGTGTCTGCTCGGGCGCCACCGTTTCCGGCACGCCACCCTCGCCCGACTCATCGGGCGTATAGAATGCGCCATGTCCAAGAGAGTCGCCCTTCGAGCGCCCCTTGGAACCCACGGTTTTTTCGGCCTCGGCAATAAAACTTGAGATGTCGTTGATGGCCTTGCGCACCGTCTTGGGCACAATGCCATGCTCTTCGTTATATGCCATCTGAATCTCGCGACGGCGCTGCGTCTCCTCGATGGCCTCTTTCATCGAATCGGTCACAACGTCCGCATACATGATGACTTCGCCATCGGCGTTACGGGCCGCGCGGCCAATCGTCTGAATCAGCGAACGGCGGTTGCGCAAGAAGCCTTCCTTATCGGCATCGAGAATTGCCACCAGTGAGACCTCGGGAAGGTCTAGGCCCTCGCGAAGCAGGTTGATGCCAACGAGAACATCGATCTTGCCCTCGCGCAGCGTTCGCAGGATCTCGACACGGTCCATCGTCGCTGTATCGGAGTGCATGTAATTGACCTTAATGCCGGCATCAAGCAGATGGTCGGTCAGGTCCTCGGCCATGCGCTTGGTGAGCGTGGTCACCAGCACGCGCTCCTTGCGGGCAACGCGCTCGCGAATCTCGTCCTCAAGATCGTCAATCTGCCCACGAACCGGACGCACATCGATCTTGGGGTCGAGCAGACCGGTTGGACGAATAATCTGCTCAACGTCGTTTTGGCTCACCCGCAGCTCGTAGTCGCCCGGTGTGGCCGAAACATAGATAAACTGGGGTATCCTTGCCTCAAACTCATCGAAACGAAGCGGGCGGTTATCGAGTGCCGAAGGAAGGCGAAAACCATGCTCCACCAGCGTCACCTTACGCGAGCGGTCACCTTCGTGCATGCCGCGAATCTGCGGCACCGTCACATGGCTCTCATCGATGATGCAGAGCATATCCTTGGGAAAGTAATCGATTAGGGTAAACGGCGGCTCACCCGGCTTGCGACCGTCCAGATGACGCGAGTAGTTCTCGATGCCGTTGCAAAAACCCATCGTCTCGAGCATCTCAAGATCATAATCGGTGCGCTGCTGCAGACGCTGCGCCTCGAGCAACTTATCAGTCGCCTTGAGCTCCGCCACGCGCTTCTCGCGCTCTTCGCTGATCGATTTCAGAGCCGCCTTGACCTTCGGCTTCTCGGTCACGTAGTGCGATGCCGGCCATACGGGGATGGCCTCGTACTCACGAAGCATCTCACCGGTAACCTCATCGATCTCGGCAATCAGCTCGACCTCGTCGCCAAAGAACTCAAACCGCAACGGATGCTCGGCATAAGGCGGATACACGTCGACAACATCGCCGCGCACGCGGAACGTGCCGCGCGCCAGGTCATAGTCATTGCGATCATATTGAATGTCGATAAGTGCATGGATAAAGTCATCGCGCTCGAGCGGCACCTTCTTGTCGACGTTTGGAGCCAGACCCGCATAGTCCTCAGGAGAGCCAATGCCATAGATACACGAGACCGATGCGACAACGATCACATCGCGTCGAGAGAGCAGTGACGCGGTCGCCTGATGGCGCAGCATCTCGACCTCTTCGTTAATCGAGGAGTCTTTCTCGATATATGTATCGCTTTGCGGCACATACGCCTCGGGCTGATAGTAGTCGTAGTACGAGACAAAGTAGACCACAGCGTTGTTGGGAAAGAACTCTTTGAGCTCGCTCGCAAGCTGAGCGGCGAGCGTTTTATTGGGAGCCATGACCAGCGTCGGCTTCCCCAGGGCCTCAATAGTCTTAGCCATCGTGAAGGTCTTGCCCGAACCAGTCACGCCCAGCAAAACCTGATAGCGATCTCCGTCCCTCACACCCTGCACAAGCGACTCAATGGCCTTAGGCTGGGAACCAGCGGGCTCGTATGGAGACACGACCTCAAACGGCACCTCAGAGCCCTCAACGCCAAAACGTTTGAGCTCTCCTCCAACACGCTCAACTTCAAATTCCGCCATGGATACTCCTAACTCATATATCTGCAGTATACGCAGGCGGCAGGCATAGTCCTATACGAACCGATCGGGATAGAGGGTCTTGTAGCGAACCCAGGCATTATTGACACGAATCAGATACGCCTGCGTCTCGGGAAAGGTGATTGCATTATGAAGCGACGTGCTCTGCTGCGCCCATCCGTCGACATTGCCCATGCCGGCGTTATAGACGGCAATGGCGCTGTCAGTCGACCCGTTAAAATACGTTAGAAGATACGAAAGATACGCACAGCCAAACTCGATGTTCGTAGCGGGATCGTTAAGGTTGTCGGCGGAATACTCGCTACCATCGACAAGACCCTTGGCAATCATATCCTGGGCAGTCTCGGGCATCAGCTGCATCAATCCCCGAGCGCCTTGATTCGACTCAGCCTCGGGATCCCAATTCGATTCCGACTTTATGACAGCACACACCAGATATGGATCAAGATTGTGCGAAATGCTCGATTGCTTTACATACGCCTCGTAGTCAATTGGATACAAAGGCTTAAAGAAGGCGGCAGGAGCATACGAGTAGACGAGCGAAATAAAGCCGAAGACGAGCACAACGGCAAGTGGCGCAACGCGATACCACGTAAAGAAACGTGTCTTAGGCATCGGCCTCCTCCTTATCCGTTACATCCCCGAAGCCATGGCGCACAAGCCATGCGTCCAGTTGTTCAAAGAGCGAATTATCGCCTCCCGCATTATCGATTACCGTCGTAGCGAGATTGCAAAGCGAAGCCTCATCAGGTTGGCATGCAGAGCGAGCATCAAAATCAGAGGACTCCATACCACGATGAATGGCACGCTCGCGACGAACTGCCAAAGGAGCACTGATAACCAGAATTTCATCAGCCAGGCCAAAAGCATCCTCAAAACCAGTCGGGGCAGAAACCTCGACAACCGCAAAGGGATAACGGGGGGACGAAACCGTACAACAAACCGGATCGAGAATCCTAAGCGAAAGCTGTTCAATGAGAACGGGGTGCACAAGGTCATTGAGCCGTGCGACCGAATCAGGAGAAGCGAAAGCTCGAGAAGCGAGGATGTTACGGCGAACGCCGCCCTCCTCGTCCAAAATATCCCAGCCAAATTCTTCCGCGAGGGCATTGACGATATCGGAGCCTGGCACATACAGCGATTTGGCAAGTTCGTCCAGATCGATGAGCATGGCGCCATGAGATTCGAGATAGCGGCAGGCAGTCGACTTACCCGAAGCAATATTGCCCAAGACAAAAACGGTAAACATCAAGTCCTCCCTAACGCCAATGGGAGTTATTATCGCGCAAATACAAAAGAAGGACTCAAAATACAGCCAAACAGTAAGACAAGCTAAGAGAAGGCGAGTTCTTGTATTACAGCTCTCTATAAAACGCAAAAAAGGGGGAGGCCGCGAGGCCTCCCCCTTCTTCAAGTCA